>JAFVQN010000106.1 GCA_017504805.1 Akkermansia sp.
GCCGTGTTACCCCGCTCCGAAGTTCCGGAGAACTTCATCCCGGCGCAGGCCACGGCACGCGTCACGACCTTTTCCTTCCCTCTCTTTATCCTCTCCGGCGCCCCGCCTGGCAGGTTGTTAGCCAGTGGAACCGCTTCTCAGCAGCCCCCGGCGCCTCGGAAAGTCATACTTTGGAAAATTGCCTCGCCCGGTGGTCAAGCAAGCTCGCTCGCTTTTCTTTCGGGCAACCCCGTAGCGGGGTGCGGGGCAAAGCTTATCACAAAGCGCATTTCACGTCAAGCGTATTTTTGAGAAAAAGTTTGATAATTTTCGTCAGACATCTCCTAAGCGCGCGTTCCTGTGCCACTTAGAAAAGAAAAATATTTTTCTCCCGTTCTTCCAAATCTGCAGCACCGGAAGAGGCAATGCATTTCCAGTTTCAACCGATCTATGCACTCAACCGCCTCCAACAACAATTGCCATGCAAGGGTATCCCCTGCAACCGGAAAATGTCCGAGACGCCGCCTGTCTGCAAAGCGATTGCGAAGCCGGCTCATCCCGCCGCTCGAGAACGTTCAAAGAAAAAAACAACCCTCCCCCGGCTGTAGTGCCACCGGGGGAGGAGGAGTTTCAAGTCAATTCTGAACCTGCATCAGGGAACAGCCACCCAGATGGGAGAATCAGCCTCAAATTCAGGCCATTCGATTACCGCATTACCGTCTGGACCCTTCACGGCATGCTTACCCATCAGCTCCACGAGCGCGTCTCTCTCCGGCAGGGAGAAATTGGTACGGAAGAGATAAGCTTTCTTACCACTCATCAGCTTTCCATTCTTAACGATGGGATTTTCGGACATATTCTCCCACATAAGCACAAAGCCGAACTTACCGGAGTCGTCCATCACGGAGATTTCGATGGGATAGGTAACACCTTCCTTCACCGTGACAGGCGTACCGGCAGTGAGGCCACCCACTTCCTCGTTCCAAGTCTTGATACCGGGATACTGAATGAACTCATACCCCTTGTGAGCGCGATCTTCGCCCTTCTTGATGCGCTCCTTGTGAGCCACATGATCACTACCGGAAATATACACACTGCGAGGATTGCCCTTCACCCAGGCACTGGGCATACGATAACCGGCCTCCAAAACAGTCTTGCCACCGAAACGAACACCAATGAAGTTGTCACCCGTGCCTAAGAAGCGAATCTTGGCAGAAACGGGAGATTTCACCTTACCGCGATACACGGCCATCCAGGCAGACGGCTTCACTTTCTGCGCGCACTGGAAAGCATCCGGAGCCAGGGTAGAGTATGCCATCGGAACGAAGAAGTTGGAAGCATACAGCTTGACCGGAGACTTATAGTAGCGCCCCAGGGAACTGAGACTCCAGGTCTTGTAGTAGGGAGCCAGGGCAGCATAGAGTTCATCCACAACCAACTTACCGGCGGGAGCGACCTTGGTGGGAGCGCCACCCTTAGTCTGCTTCAGGTCGTACAGGGTACCTTCGAGAGCAGAACCGGCAGCCTGGCTGCTGCCCATACCACCACCAGCTTCACCCAGGTCATCGCCCAGACCGGTATCCAGACCGATACCCACATCGATAGAGATACCATCATCCGCGCTGTCATCCATGGGGATGTCAATCTGAGCCATGGCCACGGGAGCAGCCCCCGTGGATACAATCACAGAGGGAGCCACCGTGTTAGACGGAGTGGAAGTCTTGGAACTGAGCTGCGGCGTGGTAGGCACAGCACGCGGGGGGAGGTCTTCTGCCGGGGGAACGTAGGCCAGGAATTCAGCAGGCGGGTCGGTGGCAAAGACGATGACGGTGAACGTCAGGGTCAGGCCGAACGCCAGCGAAAGACCTGCGGCGGCGCCGAAGGAAGAGAGCATGCCGCGCGTTTTGGCGCGCTTGTACTCCAGCTCGGCTTCTTCACTCATTTGAATATGCAATGCCATAACGAGAAAATCTGGGTTATCTGCTGGATTGTTTCTAGCACAAACGCAGCACGAAAGCGAGCACAAACTGCGCGCCAAGTGTTACAAGTATGTTACAAGCCGCCGACCCGGAGAACTTAATACTCTGCGGCAGGTACAAATTTGCAGCAGAACACATCCACCCCGGCAGAATGGAGGTGGATATCAATACAGCCGGGGCGGTGATGCACCGTGTAGGCATCATGATCCTCCGGCGGGCGGGGCGAGAAACGCCCGATGCGGTCCGGGGCGAGCACCGCATTACGCAACACGCAGATGAGGTGCTGGTTGCTCATATCCAGCATGCGGTCATAATCCGAGGTCGGCAGAGTCAGCAATGGTACGTTCTTGGAGCTCACGAGCGCACTATACACGCCGGTGGGCGTTTCGTCAAGGGATTTTTAAACCTTGCCCGGAGCAACGCACACGTGTCCCAAAGATTTGGGACACGTGGATTGACAATTGACAATTTACGATTGACAAATTGAAAATTAGCGGCTTACGCCGACGGAATCACCAATGCATGCTTACTGCCGATGGCGAGGCGGGTGATACCCTACTACGAATTTTCTCACAGAACACTTTGCCCTTATATCGTTCAGGGCTATTTTTCCATAATCTTTGGGACACGTGTGGGAGCAACGCCGGGCTGCGCAGTCCGGCGGAGACGCAGCTGGCCGCAGGCGGCGTTGATATCATGCCCCTTCTCGTAGCGCATAGTCACGGGGACCTTCTCCGCCATGAGGGCGCGGCAGAATGCTTTGCAATCAGCCTCACTGGGACGCACCCAGGGCAGACCGTCCACGGTATTGTATGGGATGAGGTTCACCTTGGCATTCAACTCGCGTGCGATGCGGGCAAGCTTGCGCGCCTCGGGCAGCATGGCATTCACATCCTGAATGAGGATATACTCCAGAGTAATCATGTGCTTGCCGGTGCGATTCCACTCGCGCAAGGCCGGAATCAGCTCGCCAAGCGGCCATTTGCGGTTCACCGGCATCACCTGCGAGCGAACCTCATCGCTTGCGCCATGAAGCGATACCGCCAGGCGCAGCGGCCTGCCGAACTCAGCCAGGCGGCGCAGGCCCGGGACATTGCCGGAAGTGGAGATAGTAATGTGGCGAGCGCCGATGTTGAGGCTCTGCTGGTCCATGATGATGGTGAGAGCAGCCAGCAGATTGTCCATATTGGCCAGAGGTTCCCCCATGCCCATGAACACAAGGTTATCCACCCGTTCACCGGCAATCTGCTCCGCTGCCAGTATCTGCCCCAGTATCTCCGAGGCAGTCAGGTTACGCGTGAACCCCAGCAGACCGCTGGCGCAGAAGCGGCAGCCGAAGGCACAGCCCACCTGCGACGAGACACAGAGAGTGAGGCGCGAGCTATGCGCGCCCCCCTGCCCCACCGCGGCGGGGATAATGACAGATTCCACCAGGTGGCCATCCTGCATGCGGGAAAGGAACTTGCGGGTGGAGCCGGTGCTGCTTTCGCTCACCTCCACCACCTCCAGCGGGCGCAGGCAGAAGCGACCGGCCAGCTCTGCCCGCAGCGCGGGGGGCAGGTTGCTCATCTGCTCAAAGGAAGTGGCGCGGTGCTTCCACACCCACTCCTGCAACTGGGTAGCGCGGAAGGGCTTATGCCCCATACCAGCCAGCAGCTCCACCAGAGCATCACGCGAGTATTCCAGCAGGCAATCCATGGCAGGCACTTACAGCAGTGTGTTCACGTATTCATCCACCTTGAAGGGAATGAGATCATCCTTCCCCTCGCCTATGCCCAGGAACACGGGGGAAATCCCCAGTTCATCCTGGATAGCCACCGCCACGCCGCCTTTTCCGGATCCATCCATCTTGGTGACCACCACCGCCGTAAGCGGCGTAGCCTTGTGAAATTCGCGGGCCTGCATCAGGGCATTGCCGCCCGTGGTGGCATCCACCACCAGGTAGCAGGCCTGCGGAGCCTCCGCATCCTGCTTGGCAATGGAGCGGCGGATTTTGGAAAGCTCCTCCATGAGATTGTGGCGCGTGTGCAGGCGCCCGGCAGTATCGCAGATGAGGTACTGAGCCCCATCGGTGATGGCGCGCGTATGTGCCTCGTAGCATACGGAGGCGGGGTCCTGATTCTCTCGGCCCTTATACAGCGGCACCTGGAGGCGGGAGGCCCAGCTTTCCAGTTGCTCCACTGCCGCGGCGCGGAAGGTATCAGCCGCGGCCAGCAGCACCTTGTGGCCACGTTTCTGCAGCAGGTGGGCGAGCTTGGCACTCGTGGTGGTCTTGCCGGCTCCGTTCACCCCCACCATCATGATAACCACCGGCCTGCCTTCCTGAGGCTGCGGCAGCTGGGGCAGATCAGCCGGGAAAGCCGCCCGGAGCTGAGCTTTGATGTAGTCAGCTATGTCGCAGGCATCCTGGCTGTCCTGCTCCTGCAGCTCCTCAATAAGGGGTATAACACGCTTGGCGCCGATATCGGACGATACGAGGTCCGCCTCCAGCTCATCCCAGTCAATCTCGGGTTCGCCAAGGAACTTGTCTACCAGACGCGTGAAGAAATGAGCCATATGCAGCGGTCAGGAATGATTATTTGTTGGCAGCGGCGGCTATGACACCATGAATGAAGGGCGCACTCTTGCTGCCGGAATACACATCCGCCAACGCATTGGCCTCTGAAACCACGATGGGTACCTCGAGCCGACTTTCTTCCAGCTCATACAGAGCCAGGTAAATGATAGCCTTGTCAACCACATCCAGGCGGTCCGTTGAATAATTGGTCAGCAGGCCCTCCAGGCGCGGCTCAAACAGTGGGATGTGTGCAATCACGTTACGCACCAGCGTTTCCACCGCGGGGCGCAGGTCCTGCAGGTCCTGCGCCAGGCGCACAAGGCCGGCATATTCCTTGTTGCCGGCAAGCTGCAACGGCTCAGCCAGCGAGGCGCAGACCTGGAGCATGCGGGCGCGGCGGTTCATCACTGCGGTCAGGCTGTCGAGCTGCTGGCGGTACATCGGAAAATCGGCGAAACGCGGCAAGAGCTCGCGCCCCAGTGCCACCACCACGGCCGCCAGGCGCACCACATCACCGATGCAGAGGGTGAGCTGGTCCGTACTGTCGCGCAGCTTGTCACCCAGGCAGTACTGCAAGGCCTTGAGCGCGGCGTCGAAGGCGGCGGACTGGTTGGCATAGCGCTCCACCTCCTCACGCAGCCCGGCAGCGGTCATATCGGCGTGGGCGTAGTTCTCCAGCGCCGCCACGCGTTCCACCAGCAGGCGTGCGGAATCAGCTGCAGCGCGGCCGGCATGCAGCAGAGCCTTGGCCTGAGCCTTGCGGTAGTGGTCGCGCTCCTTTTCCTGAGCCATGGTCCAGAACAAATCTGACTCCAGCGGCTGGGAAGCATTTGATAGATAAGCGTAAAGATAACAGAGAGCCGTCTGGCGCACCTTACTTCTGGAAATATTCATAAAATCGGTCGTGTTCAGTCATTTCAACATCAAATCATAGCACCGGTGCGGCTCACCTTGCTGCGGCGGGCAGCGAACTGGGCCTTATCGCGCTGCTCCTCCAGCAGGTCCAGCATGGCAATGGCGGCGCGGGCAGCCTCGCGGCCGCGGTTCAGGGCACTGGCTATGCAGCGGGCGAACGCCTGCTCCTCATTGTTGAGCAGCAGCACCTCATGCACCACCGGAATCAGCGTCTCGCAGGTCATGCTCATCAGCTGGTTCGTAATGGCGGTGCCAATCAGATCCGCGTGCGCTGTGCTGCCGCGCAGAATCACTCCGAATGCAATCACCGCATCCGGCTTTTCACCGCCTTCGGGCTGCACCAGCGCCCGCTTCACCATCACCGGCACCTCAAAAGCCCCCGGCACGCGCACCACTTCCACCTCTACCTGCGGGGCGGCCTCGGCCAGCTCATCCAGGCAGTTCTGAAGAAGCGCGTCGGTGTATTTCTCATTGTAACGGGCTGCGACAATCGTGATACGGCCCGCGGCGGCTTTCGAATGGACTTTCTGGGGAAGTTCTGTGGACATGGCGGTGAAATCTACATCAGGCGGCGTCAGTGACCGCTGAGATGCACGCTATCACAACCCGGCGAAAGGGTCAAGCGCAAAGTAAAGATTTTTTACGCGTCATATACGCGCGTGTGTGCTTGACACCCCGTCACCCCAGGCGTATGATGCTGACTCATCACATAATTTTCCGTTACATTAACAAAGAAGCAATACACACAACAAGATGAACAAGATAGTCTATCATTTCGGCGGCGGAACCGCCGATGGCGACGGCAGCATGAAGGCCCTGCTGGGTGGCAAGGGTGCCAACCTGGCCGAGATGGCCCGCATCGGTCTGCCTGTGCCTCCCGGATTCACCATCACCACAGAGGTCTGCACCTACTACTACGACAACGACCGCACCTACCCCGCCGAGCTCGACTCCTGCGTGAAGGAAGGCATCGCGAAGATGGAGGCCCTGGTGGGCCGCAAGTTCGGTGATACCGTGGATATGCCCCTGCTCGTCTCCGTGCGTTCCGGCGCCCGCGAATCCATGCCGGGCATGATGGATACCATCCTGAACCTGGGTCTGAATGATGAGACCGTGGCGGCCATGGCCCGGGCCACCAGCAACCCCCGCTTTGCCTGGGACTGCTACCGCCGCTTTGTGCAGATGTACGGCGATGTGGTGATGGGTGTGCAGAAAGCCGAAAACGAGGATATGGAACCCTTCGAAAGCGTCATCCACGCCCTGAAGCAGGAGCGCTATGGCAAAGACATCTCCGACTCCGAGCTCACCGCAGAGGATAACCAGGAGCTCGTGAGCCGCTTCAAGACCCTGGTACTCAAGCGCACCGGCGAAATGTTCCCCACCAGCCCGTGGGACCAGCTGCAGGGCGCCATCGGCGCTGTGTTCGGCTCCTGGAACAACGAGCGCGCCATCACCTACCGCCAGAAATACGGCATTCCCAGCGAGTGGGGCACCGCCGTGAACGTGCAGTGCATGGTGTTCGGCAACACCAGCGATGAATCCGGCTCCGGCGTGGCGTTCACCCGCAACCCCGCCGCCGGCACCAATGAATTCTACGGCGAATTCCTCATGAACGCCCAGGGCGAGGACGTGGTGGCCGGTGTGCGCACCCCCGACCCCGTCTCCAAGCTGGCCGAGGTCATGCCCAGCGCCTTCCAGGAGCTCTGCGCCATCCGCAAGACCCTCGAAAACCACTTCCGCGACATGCAGGACTTCGAGTTCACCATCCAGGACCGCAAGGTCTACATGCTCCAGACCCGCAACGGCAA
>JAFVQN010000107.1 GCA_017504805.1 Akkermansia sp.
CGGGCAGAAGGGGGCCAGGTGCTCATACAGAAGCCAGGGAATAAGCGCCGAAGCGCGCTGCTCGGTGCAGCCGTAGGGGTACGCCAGCAGGAAATCCGCCGCCCCGGCCAGATGCAGCAGCGGATTGGCCGAGGCCACCAGCTCCAGCTCACCACGCGTGGCGGTACCCACCTCGCTGCCCAGCAGCGTGGCCAGCTGCACCGCCGCCTCGCCCGGAGCGAGGGTGAAGCGGTGCGTTTCCTTGAGCACCGGTGCCGGGAAGCGCACGGAGAACTCGCCCTGCACCGCATCGCTGCCGGGTTTGCCAATCGCGGTCCAGCGCAGCTTCTGCTCACCTTCCGCTGTAGCCTTGAAATCAAAGAAGAGCGTGCCGCTCTGGCGCGCACCCAGCATGATTTCCTGCGGGGCTGCTGCACCCTCCAGCGTGACACACCAAGTGCCGGGTTCATCGGTATTGTTCACGATGGAAAGCGGCAGGCGCAGCTCATCGCCCAGGCTCATGAAGAGCGGCGTGCCGGGCGTGAGCATCACGGGCTGCGCCACGGTAAACTCACCCCTGGACGAGCCGAAGCGCTTGCCGCTCCTGTCCACCGCCACGGCAATCACCTCATAGGTGGTGAGCGTGTCCGGCAGGGTCACCTGGGCGGAGAAATGGCCACTGGCATCGGTACGCAGCGCCCCCTTCCACACCGCCACCGGAGCAAAGTTGGTGCGCAGCCGCGGAGCCACCCCGGGTGCATCCGGCAAGGCGGCATAAAGGGGGCCTTCCTCCGCGCCCTCCCCCTCTTCGGCTTCTTCATCCCCGGGGGGAACATAGCAAGCGAATGGAGCCGGGGCTGCCTCGCGGGCTTGATATTGTGCATCTATTACATCTAAAGACTTCAGGGTTCGTGAGAGCTTCCGGGTGATTCCCATGGCGCCACTACCGGAAATGATACCTTTTATTAAAAGCCCGCCTCTGGGGACAATACACACAGACGGAGTAAGTGAATACCCCCCGCCCACCAGATCACCGCGCCAGAAGCCGGGCATGAACTGCAGCAGGGATTCACGCGCGTACGGGCCGTAGCCCGATGAACGCACCAGCGAGAACCTGCGGGCATCGCCGGTAAAGAAATAAGCCTCCGGGTCCGGGTAATCATAATGGCCTACGGAAAGCATGCCGGCATCCACGGCATAGAGGGTCACCTCGGCCTCTGCGGGCTTGCCGTCTGCCTGTACCTGACCGGAAAGCGTAATCGTCTCTGCCGGTCGGCAGACCTGCTGAGGCAGATTCAGCGATACCGCCAGATGATAGCGGCAGATGGGCACAAAGCAGGTCGATTCCGAGCAAACAGCCTTATCCCCTGGCTTCTGCCCCGGCAGAACCAGCGTGAAGCTGAGGGTTCCTTCCTCGCCCTCGGCAAGCGGCACACGATACGTCTGCTTGCCCGCCTGCACCGGCAGGGTCAGGTGGCGCAGCTTCTGCCCGCAACCCACCAGCACATGGGCATGCCCGGCATGCGGCAGCTCCGCCAGCAACTCAGCCGCGCCATCAAGGGCCGTGACTTTCAGCTCCGGACGGACCTCATCCCTGGTTCTGAAATTCCATGTCTGCCTCCTGGTTTCACAGCAGCGCCCGGCTGCATCACGACCGGTAGCAACCAGCCAGTCTGCCTTTCCGAGCAGGGCTTCCATTTCCTCCGGGAACGGTAATCCCAGCTCACAATTAGCCGGCACGGTAAGGCTGCCGCTCCAGAGCGCAACCTCCTGTTCCTTGCAATAGCCCAGTCCATTGGGGCCGGGGGTACACTGTTCCTGATTATCCACCAGCTTCAGCTGCACCGTCTGCTCACGATTCAGCGGCTTGCCTGTTCGGGAATCCACCAGCTTGATGCGCTTGCCCTCGCACTTGATCCAGAAATCGGCAGGGTAGATATTCTGCCGCAATTCCTTGATTTTCACGTATTCCTCGCGGTCGTTCACCACATCGCCACGCACCACGATATGCTGACTTTCCCGCATGGTTTCCGTCACCGCGCAGGGGACGACCGCCTTCCCCTCTGCATCCAGCGTGATTTTCTTCTGTTTACCGGAAATAACCAATTTGCAACGGGCACCGGACAGCGGAGTGCCGCTGTAATCCACCGCCGACACGCGCAGCGTGAACGACTCCGGCGCCACCGGGTCGATATCCAGCTTGCGCTCAACCTTGAACGCATCGCGCCGGAACACCTCGCAGCGCACCGCTGCGCTTTCGCGGAAATAACCG
>JAFVQN010000108.1 GCA_017504805.1 Akkermansia sp.
CCGGCACCTATAAGAAGGAATGCGTGCTTGCCGGCAAGAAGTACTTCTCCGTGGCCTCCGGTGGTGGCACGGGCCGTACCCTGCACCCGGACAACATGGCTGCCGGTCCCGCCTCCTACGGCATGACCGACACCCTGGGCCGCATGCACAGCGACGCCCAGTTCGCTGGTTCCTCCTCTGTGCCTGCCCACGTGGAAATGATGGGTCTCATCGGCATGGGCAACAACCCCATGGTCGGTGCCACCGTTTCTGTGGCTGTGGCCATTGAGGAAGCCATGAACAAGTAAACCGCCTGCGGTTTACCGGATTTTCAGACTCCACCCCGCCTGCTTCGGCAGCGCGGGGTGGTTGCGATTTGCGGGACTTGCCTGCCAGGTTGGCTTGCGGCTGGAATGATATCGGAAGGACCGCTGGCGGGGGAGGCCCCGGTGCATCAGGGCTCGTAGTCGATGCGCACCGGCACCTGCTCTACATTGAGCCCGGCGGCGGTGAGGGTATCGAGCACCTCCACAAAGCGGGCCATGGAGGAACCGCCGGCGGCTGAGACCTGGATGCGGGTACTGGGGTTCTGCTTCAGGCGTTCGCGCACGGCATTTACCAGTTGTTCCGCGGGAATGAGCTGGCCGTTGAAGGCAATGGTGCCGTCGTCTGCCACTTCCAGCAGCACGCTGTTGCGGTCGCCCTGGGTGCCGGCCAGATGGTGGGTCTGGGGTATATCCAGCTTCAGCACGCTCACCTGGCGTTTGAACTCAGTGTGTACAATGAAGAAGATGAGCAGGATGGTGAGGATATCCAGCATGGGTACAATCGGAATACCCTGTTGCCCGAATTTGCGTTCGTACAGCTTCATGGCGGCGTAAAATCAGGCGTGGCGGTTGGCGAGCAGGTCGGTGAAGCACTGGTTGATGCGGGCGGCCCGGCGCTCCAGTGCTCGTTCAAAACAGCTCAGTGCAATGGTGCCAGGCACTGCTATGGCCAGACCAAAAATCGTGGTGTAGAGTGCTTTGGAGATTCCCAGTGCAATGCCGTCCTGCGCATCGGGGGCACCGAATACGCCGAAGATATCCACCAGCCCCCAGGCTGTGCCCAGAATGCCGAGCATGGGTGCAATGGTGGTGATGATGCTGATGGTGGCGAGCCCGGCGCGCTGGTGGTCGATGATGCAGCGCAGGCGGGCTTCGACCTGCTGCTCGAGGGCAGGGGAGGCTGGCTGGCCGTTCAGGAAACGGAGCACGCCCACGAGCTCATCGCTGCCGTAGAGTTCCTGCACGGCTGCGGCGGAGCATTCCCCGCGGGCTACTTCCTCCAGACGTTTCAGGCATTTGTGCCGCCGGGTGAAGAGCAGGTGGTAGAGAATGGCTGCAAGCATGATGACGGAGCATGCCAGCAGTGGCAGTCCGAAGGGGTGGCAGGCGGCAAGGAATTGGCTGATGGTTTCGTTCATAATGGTTCCGGGTGGTGGTGGTTGATTAGTCAAAGTTGAATTCGAAGATGAGTTCCATGAGCTCGCCAATCACATCTGCCTGAACCTCCGGCGGCATGGGAGGAAGACTGGCTTTGCGGATGGCTTTGAAAGTGAATGATTGCTGGCTCACGCTCGCGCCGCTCCGCCTGATGAGCGCCATGCTGTCAATCTGCCCGCGTTTCGTGATGCGCAGGCTGATGGTAATCTTGCCGGGAATGATATCACCGCGGTGGTCGTCGCAAGCGATGTACCAGAAATGAGCCACCCGGCGGTAGATGAGTGCCTCGTACTGCCCGCGCGGGGTGGATGCCACGTTCAGCGCTGCGCCGCGCCCCAGCACAAAGCGGCCGCTGCTGCGGCTGCGGCGTTCGTTGGTGCGGAACCCGGGTTTCTGCGGCTGCTCGGCCAGGCTGGGGTCGTAATAGACGCGTGGGCGCCTGGGGCTGCGGGACGAAGTGGCTGCTTTGCCCGGGCCGTCGGGGCTGCCTTTCCGGGCAGCGTGCTGCTCGAGCTCCTGCGGCAGGCTTTCGGGTGTTTCCTGCCGGAGCTTGAGCAGCCCGCTCAGGTCATCCGAAAGCGTCAGGGCGTGGGTGGCATCGATGGGTGTTTCCTCTTTATCTTTCCCTTGTGATTCCGGGGAGTCGCCCCCCTCGGGGGTACCATCGGCCGGTGGTTCTGCGGGAGGCGCCGGCGGGGCAGGGAGCTGCGGTGCAGGCGGCGCAGGCGGAACGGGGGGCTTGTTCAGGCCTTCGTGTTCCAGATCACCCTCCTGGCGCTTCTGGTCAAAGGTGACCAGTTCTTCCTTTTCCTCTCCGTTCATGGCCGGGGCATGGTTGGCGCTGGCGCGGTGGCGGGCATCCGGGGCACTGGCGGCGCGGGTACTGCGCTTGCCCTCGTAATCCGGCTGGTCGGGCAGGGCCTGCGGGGTATCAGCGCTGGTCTTGGCAAAGGGTTTCTGTTCGGCGGGTGGGCGTGGTTTCTCCCTGGGCGGTGGCTGGGGTTGCTGCGCTTGCTTCTGCATATCCGCTTTCTTGCGTGCATCGGTGCGCACAATCCTGACCGGTCTGGCCTTTCGTGCGGGGGGCTCCCGCTTTACCTTCTGTTGCGGCGGGAGTAGCAGAAGCAGCAGCGCCAGCAGCAGATGCAGCAGCACCGAGAGCGCCACGCAAAGTAGCACCTGCGGGTATTGTGTCTGCTGCCGGGTGTTCATTGCTTTCAGTTTGCCACGCCCCCGTCTCCTGCGCAAGTCTGCTCCTTGTCACCACCTGTAAATTGTCAGACTAACAGTGATACACTTGCTGCTCATTCTGATGTATCATGTGCGTATGAACCCGATTATTGTTGATGCTGTGAACCGGCAGATTCGCCTCGAGTTTGAATCTGCCTTTCTGTACCTGGCTTTTTCCGGCAACCTGCGCCAATACGGCCTGCCCGGCATGGGACACTGGATGCGCGAGCAATACCGCGAGGAGTGCGGCCACGCGTTGCGCTTTGTTTCGCACCTGGAAAACCGCCGTGCCCAGGTAGTGATTCCCACCGTGGCGGCGCCGGTGTACAGCTGGGAAACGCCGCTGGATTTGTTCCGCCTGGCGCTGGAGCATGAGCGGCGCATTACGGCTGCCATTCATGAGCTGCTGACCCTTTGCCGAGAGGAACGCGAGTATGCCACCCAGTGCCTTTTGTTCGATTATGTGAAGGAGCAGGTGGAGGAGGAACTGCAGGTCGAGGAAATCGTGGATATTATGACCCTTTGCGGCACTCGTATTGATGAATTGCTGGGGCTGGATCAGAAACTCGCATCCCGCACCACCCAGTTGTGGGAATGAGTGCCCCTCCTGCTGAGCCGCCTCCGATTATCTGCGTTGAAAAAATGATTTCTCGCTTGATACAGAAATGGTTTTGTATTAGAATGGAGTGAACGCTGAGAAATCCCGTGTTCTCAGGCTCTCTCCATCATAATTCACTATCATGAAACGGCTGTTCAAATCTCTGTTCAGTGTGTTGTCCTGCGTCACGGTATTATGTGCGGCGGGAACGATGCAAGCCCGTGCTGTGGTTATCTATCCGCAGCCGCAGCACAACGGAATGCGCTCGGTTACGACTCAAGTGACCGATGTGCAGGTGATATACCGGACTCCGGACTCCTCCGGGGGCATGTGGGAGCGCCTTCCTGCCGTACCGGAAGGTTATGCCGTGAACATTACCCCGGGTAAGCTCACAATATATGCAAATGACGAAGCCGGTGCCTATTACGCCCGGCAATCCATCATCCAGATGCTGTACAATGTGCCGGATGCCACACTGGCGCACAACGACGTTTTTGCGGATAAGACGCTGCGCGAGGTGACGCGCCTGGGGGAGCTGCCCATGGGCATCCTGGTGGACTGGCCGGACCTGCCGTCACGCGGCGTGGTGGAAGGCTACTACGGAGCTCCGTGGAGCTTTGAGGCTCGCTGTTCCATGTTCCGCTTCCTGGGCCGAAATAAGATGAATACCTACATCTATGCCCCCAAGGATGATCCCTACCACCACGGCTGGGGGTGCTACCAGCCCTATCCTGAGCAGAAAGCTGCGGAAATCCGCGATCTGGTGAAATACGCGCGCCAGAACTGTGTGCGCTTTGTGTGGGCAATTCACCCGGCCAATACGGTGCGCTGGCATGAGAATGGGGGGAGAAACCAGCTGGATGCTCTCTGTGTCAAGCTGCGCCAGATGTATGACCTGGGGATTCGCGATTTTGGTGTGCTGGTGGATGATTCCAGCGGCGAGATTGGTAAGGCGGAGCGCCAGGTGCAGCTGACTAATTACATACTGGAAAACTTTATCCGCAAGCATCCGGAAGTGAATCAGACCCTCATCATGTGTCCCACCGGTTACAACCGCAGCTGGACGAATGAGACGTTCCTGCGGACGCTGGGGGCGGGGCTGGATAAGAGCGTGCCGGTCATGTGGACGGGGGATACCGTGGTGCATGATATCACGCTCCAGGGGCAGAAATGGGTGAATAAGCATGTACAGCGCCCCACGTTCATCTGGTGGAACTGGCCGTGCAACGATTTCAAACGCAGCCGCCTCTCCATGGGACGCACATACGGCCTGGATACTGACCCCGACATGAAGAACCAGATGAGCGGGTTCGTGGCCAACCCGATGGAGCACGCCGAGGCCAGCAAGGTAGGGCTTTTCGGCGTGGCCAACTATACATGGAATATAGATGCATTCGAATCCCGGACCACCTGGGAAGCGGGCATGCACCGTCTGTACCCCCTTCACCGCGAAGCGATGCGCGTGTTCTGCGCGCACAATTCCTATCTGTTGCCGAATGGGCATGGTTATTTCCGCGAGGAATCGGTGGATATTGCTCCCACCGCGAAGGCCTTTATCGACAGCATCGACGCCGATGCTCCCGATATGAAGGCAGGGCAGCTTCTGCAGCTCGAGTTCGACCGCATGGTAAGTGCCGCCCGCGAGCTCAAGCACACCCGAAACCCAGTGGCCGGGCTTTGCCAGGAGATTCGCCCCTGGCTCGACCAGTTTGAGCTGGTGGGTGTGGCAGGTGCGTCGATTATGACTGCATTTGCCACGGAGGATGAATACCTTTTCCACTACTTCTTTGACACCGTGCAGGCCCTGTACAAGATGCGCTCCACCATGCGCAACGAATGGTCAGCCAGCGGTGTGAAACAGGTGGATGATGTGGAAGTGGCCGCATACGCCATGACCCCGGTGCTGAATGCGGCATTCTCCTACCTGAATGCCCGTGTGTATGCGGAGCTTTCCGGACAGAAACGGGTGGAACCCAAATTCTCAGCCTCCTGCGGCAATCCGAACGCCGAGACCCCCAAAATCATGGACGGACGCACCAATACCTTCTGGTCCAATGATTGTTTCCAGAAAGCCGGGCAATGGTATAGCCTGGACCATGGTTCCCCCATCAGCATCAATAATATAAGCCTGGTTATGGGCGGCCCCCGCCAGCGGGATTACGCCGGATGCGTGCAGTTTGAGGTTTCGGACGATGGCAAGGACTGGACCCCGGTGGGTAAACCTCAATATGGAAATCCCGCCATCGTAAACCTCTCCCGGAACCCGGTCAGGGCTCGCCATGTGCGCTTCCGCATTGTGACGCCACGCCCGAATTGGCTCTCCATCTGTGAGTTTGCCGTGAATCGCACCTTGCAGCCGTATGTCGATACCAATGTGAGCGGGTGCAACCTCTCTGCATACACCAACACGGGCGACGTGGGAATCAACCGGGTTATGGAAGTGTTCCATCTGCCTCCGCAGGGCTTTATTTCGCTTGAGTTGCCCAATCCGGTGTCACCTGAATGGTTGCAGATTAATCTGGAAAATGAGGGTATGGCCGACTGGGGGAAGATTCTGCTCCGGCTGGAATCCGGTGAGGTGGTGGAACTCCGGAAAAAACAGGAGAATAACCGATTCTACATGAAGAAGGAAGAATTGCCGGAGGGTCGCGTCTCCTCCATCAGTGTGGTGAACGTGACTCCTGAAAACCAGGAGGTGAAACTCACCCTTTTCAATGTGGGGGTACCCACAGGAGCCTTCGAGACAGACCCCCGCAATGTCTACGATGCGGATATCGCTACGGCCTATGAATGCGGCAAGGCGGCGCTGGACTTATCCTTGCCGGTACCGGAGGGTGCCGCGGAGATGATTATTGTCGGCAATGTGGATTGCAAGGTGTCGAATGCCACGCTCGTCAGCAAGGGCGAGCACGTATGCCGCTACAAAGTCACCCCCGGAGCAGCAACGGTGCATCTCGCTCATCCGAAGCAGCACCACCGCTTCCTGAACGAGGTTATCTTCAGGTGATGCCGCAGAGGCAGGCGGATTTTTACACCATCCCGCATTGGCGGGATGGTGTTTGCGGTACGACCGACGCGATATGCGCACTGCGGTGAAAGTCCGCGCGGAGCCGCGATGATGCGGAATCCCAGACCTGAAGAACAACTGCGGGGAGGTAACAAACCGTGGAAGAGGAAGTTCGAGGGGAAATCCCGACTGTACGA
>JAFVQN010000109.1 GCA_017504805.1 Akkermansia sp.
ACACGCGGATTTTCAATCCGCTGCTCTACCAACTGAGCTACCGAGCCATTCTGCAAGCCCGTCTTGGACGGGGTGCGGGCGAATTATATATCAACGAATCGCAGAATGCAAGTCAAAAATAGCATTTTTTGTGATTTTTTTTACGATAGAAACATAAACCACTGACCGGTGATGGATTAGCAAGCAGACTTCAGCGACTCGAGAAGCGCAGCGAGAGAATCTGCGCGAAATGCGGCGCGGGAGAAATCACAGCCCGCCGTCATGCGATTCGGGATGGCAACGCAGGGAATACCCGCGTTCCGGGCTGCAATGGTGCCATTTTCAGAATCCTCGATGATGAGGCATTCCTCCCTGTTCAGGCCCATGCAGCGCTGAGCTGCCAGAAAGAGCGCCGGATCCGGCTTGACGGGGTACCCGTCTGTCCGGGTGAACACGCCAGCAAAGCGTGCATAGATACCTAGTTTTTCCAGCCAGCCCTGAACCCAGCGACGGGAGGACGATGAAGCCACGGTCAGAGCAATGCCCTGAGTCTGGCACCAATCCAGCAGTTCAAGAGCCCCCGGCATCAGCCCCATACGCTCCAAATCGGCCTCGAGCATGGACTGGCGAGCGGGGGTCTCCACATCCCAGTCGTATGTTTTACCGGTGAGTTTCTCGAGATGAGCGGCAGGGTCCCAGTGCGAGTAGCCTGCGCCCAGGCAAGGAGAATAGGTTGCTATGGATATCTCCTGCCCCTCGCGGGCATAGAGATGCACCCAGGACTGGTAGATGGCCCACTCGGTATCAACGAGCACTCCATCAAAATCAAAAATAATCCCCCTGGGCTTTCTCATCAGAAATCCCCCTTTAATTTGGCGCGGAGCCACTCACGCAATGTGCGGTGGGCCAGGTTCTTCCGGAACAGGTATATGGCTATGCCGATGTAGAGGAAGTTCGGGATCCACGCACTGAGCCAGGCCTGCATGAGTCCGGATTCACCCAGCGCAGGGAACACGAGGTACAGGAAGAGCATGAGCGCCGCCAGCATCACTGCGATGCCGATTCCCTTCATGGTACCGCGCCGCTGGAAGGTCACCGCGCTGGGTATGGCCAGCAGCACCAGCACCAGGCAGGAGAACACGCGCGCAATGCGCACATGCCACTCGGTGCGCTTCTTGCGGCGGTCTTCGCGCGAGCCGGCACCGGAGGAAATGTACTCATACAGGGCCGATGTCCCCATCGACTCGATGCTGGAACTCTGGCTCGGGCTGATAATCTGGTACGGTTTTTCCTCGAAGGCCACCACCATGGTCGTGGCAAAGGAATCATCCTTCGGGCGGGTTCCGGGTGCCGCCATTTCGCGCACGTAGACATTCTCCAGCGTCCAGGTGGAATCCTCCTTGTTCCAGGTTGCCTTTTCCGCGCGATACTGCTTGAGCAGCTTGCCGCGCACCTGCCGGTCAAACTGGTCGATATTCACCCCGAGCATGGGGTCGCCGGGGCTGGTGATGAGCGCGGGGTGATGAATGCGCCAGATGCGGGATGTGACATCGCTGCGGTAGACGATGGATTTGGGCGTGCCATCCGCGTTCTTGTTCTTCTTCATCACAATTTCGCGGTAGAGCGACCCGTTCGGCGCCCAGTGGAAGCCGCAGATGCCGTATGCCATGGCAACCAGCGAGCCGAACATGAAAATCGGAAGGCAGAGACGCAGCAGCGAGCGCCCGGATTGGAGCATACCCGTAATCTCACTGCCGCCGCAGAGCTTGCTGAGGCACCAGAGGGTTCCCATCAGCAGGGTATACGGCAGAATCTGGTACAGGAACATGGGCAACTGGGTACCGTAGAAATGCAGCGCTTGCGCCACCGGGTCATCAAAGCGGCTGCGGAAGCGCTCCATGTTGTCGGTGAAGTCGGCAAGAATATAGATGAGCAGCAGAATCAGCGTACACATGAGGAAGTACGAGATGAAATTGCGGCTCATGTAGCGGTCCATGGTCCCCAGGAAGGCATAGAACACCGCCCCCACAAAGGGGAGATAACACAGCAGCCCCAGGAAAATCGGGCGGCACAGCTGCTCTATCGGGTAGGAATCCGGCATGCCCGGCACTTCCCATTTCATCTGTTCAAGCTCGCCAGGTACCAGATACGAAGCCAGAATGGTGCCCAGCACCAGCAGAACAAGAGCAGGAAGAATGCGGCGTAAGAAAGTCATGAAGGTATGGTAAGTATAAGTTGTATTCAGTATTTACAGCCCGGTTCCCAGGCGCTCTGCCAGATACTCCGGCAAGCCGACTGCACGCACAGCCTGTTGCGCACTGGCCACATCGTATTCGACACGGCGGAGAGTCACCGTGGCGGCTGCAGAATCATAAATGGCATAGCAGGCCCGGGGGTCGCCATCGCGCGGCTGCCCCACGGCGCCCACATTAATCAGATAATCAACATCGGTTTCCAGCTGTACCACGGTCTGCCCCTCGACCACGAGCTGCTGCCAGTACTCAGGGACCTCGATGACTGCCTGTCCCTTGCGGCGCATAAAGACGCGCGGCTGATGCGTATGTCCACAGAAGCAGATCGGACGCAGCTGCCGGGCAAAACTGCCAGCTGCATCATTCGCGTTGAGTACGTAGTTCCACTGCGCCGGCTGCTCCAGGCTGGAATGAACAAACACAAAATCCTGCCCTGCGATGCGCTGCAGAGGCATGCGGCGCAGCCAGGCGATGCTGTCCTCATCCAGACAGGAACGGGTCCATTCCATCGCCTGCCGTGCCAGCGGATTCATACGGGTGACATTCTCCAGAGAGACCACCTCCTGGTCATGATTCCCCTTCACCACCGGGCAGCCTATCGCGCGAATTTCATTCACACACTCCTGGGGATAAGCATTATATCCCACCACGTCCCCCAGACACACCACGGCATCGCACTGCTCACACTGGTAATCCGCCATGACGGCGTAGAGAGCGTGCAGGTTGGCATGAATATCACTGATGACCGCAGTTTTCGACATAGGCTACTGATACGTTATACCACAAAGCGCAAATTCCCGCAAGCCCCTAATTCATCCATTTGGCAGTTAAAAGGCATGTTAATGACAAATGGGGAGCATCTGCCCCATTCGGAGCACGGAACTTCAATCCCGAAATCCAGCTGCATTAAAGAAAAGCCGCACCCTGTTTCCGGGGTGCGGCTTTGATTCTGATGTTCTCTAACCTGAATTATCAGAAAGTGTAGCTGGCTCCTACGTTCACGCGGTGCTCGCGGGAGTCTTCCATCGTGTTGAAGCCGTAGTTGGCGCTGGCGCTCCAGCGCTCGCCGATACGGTAGGTGGCACCAGCCTCGATGCCCACGCCCTGGCGGCCGGGGTTAACATCACCCTTGCCGCGAAGGCCGTCCTGCTCGATGACCGGGTTGCTGCGCACCATGTCGTTCATGTAGCGGATTTCGCCGTTGAGCACAAGCTTCTCGCAGCCACGGGCAAGCACGAGTCCGCTCTTGCCGTCCGTCACAGCCGGGGTACCCCAGGCCACATAGCGGGCGCCCACGCCGATTTCGCCGCGCAGGTTCTGAATGGAACCAGTCTTCGTGTTCCCCACGGTATCAGACTCGTTGGTGTAGTATTCCAGGCCACCGAACACGCTCACGCAGAGGCGGTCGTTCACCTTCTTGTTCCAGTTCAGGCGGCTGTTGAGCTGCAGGCTCTGCTGCTCCCAATCGGCGCCGTCCCACTCGGTGTCAGTCTGGCCGTAAGTGGCCACCCAGTCCAGGCTCAGGCAACTGGTGGCGCTGAGCTTCCGGAGACCGTGCTCACCATACAGAGCCACGTAGGTGCCTTCCTGGTCAGCGCTGCGCAGACCGGAGGGGCGGATGTCACCTTCCACATATCCGAAGGCGATACCCACGCTGCTCTTCTCGCCTACCTTCATATCAGCACCCACAGCGGCTCCCTTCAGGGAGATATCTGAGCCGTCGATATCGTGATTGCCACCCAGCACAGCCACCCAGGCGGTGCCGCGTCCATTGGCGATGCAGCCGGTATTGGTGCGCTGACCACGCACGGTGTTCACGAAGGAACGGCTGGCCGTGGCCATGCCCCAGTTGCTGATGGTGTAGGCGTTGGCGATATCCCTGTCAAAGAGAGAGACCAGAGTTACGGAACCATTGGACACAATCACCCGGACATCGCCAAAGGTGAGAACCACGTCTTCCGTCTGATTGATTTCACCGTTCACACGGATAATCTCATCGCCCGGCTGGTAGTCACCCTCCAGCACAAAGGACGTGCCGGAACCCAGGGTAAGGTCACCCTGAACGTTGAGGACACTGTTACCAATAAGAGTGATAGTGCCGCCGTCGCGGATAATCACATTGGTATTCATCTCCGTATCGCCGTTATTGTTCAGCGTGATGGCATCTGCTGTGATGGAGTGGCCACTGATGCTACCATTACCGGTCACGGTCACACTGCCTGCGCAGGTATCTTCCGTCAGATCCAGGTCACCGCCGTCCACATACAGGTTGCCGGTGTAGTTGCAGGCACCTGCCAGGGTGCAGCCGTACACCACGATATCACATGCCGTTTCAGCCCCATTCAGATCGAGTGTGGCGTGGTTATCGAGCACCACCTTGCTGTCCAGCGAGCCTCCCTCGGCAAGCTTAAATTGAGCGCCGTCGATGTAGAGTGTACCTCCCTTCACATGGGTTGCGGTCTTGACATCCTTCTCACCGGCCTCCGGCTGCGGAACATCATCGGCCTCCGTCAGCGGAACTTCACCGATCTCCGGCTGCGGGGCTTCATCGGTCAGCGTCAGCGTGACATCATCGGCAATGCTCACAGTCGTCCCCTCCTCGGCATCCTTCAGACCGTCAAACGTCACGTCTGCATCGACCTGAATAGCCGTGAAATCGGCCACTCTGTAGCTCTGCTCGCCTGTGTAGGTGCTGTCCACCGTCAGTGTACGGGAACCGGTTACCTCAGAGTCAATACCACCGCCATAAACATAGCCATCCACCTTGGTACCTTCGCCACTGATGGTGACAGACGTTCCGCCCTTGACCACATCATTGAGCCCCGCAGCAAACACGCTGCCACTGTTGATGACAGAACCACCGGAAAGGGTCACCTTGGTGGAGCCCTTCACCGTCGGGGCGGGGCCTCCGGCAATCTTGGGAGAGCCACTTCCATCACCACCAGCGTATACGTTGCCATCTATGGAACCGCCTGCAATGGTGACTTCCGTAGCACCGGTGAATGTGTAAACATTGGAGGAGCCTGCAATGATATCACCTTCGATGTCAGCATCATCGCTAACCGTGACACGAACTGTACCATCAACGGAGAAGCCGGAACCACCGGCACCCTGAATGGCAGCCGTCTCTTTAGCATTATCAAAAATACTGACAATACCGCCAGATACGTTAATGTTGACATCTCCGCTCACAGCAGCAGGATTGCTCTCCATGAATTTAGCAATGGCCTCCTCGCCTGCGGGAATCACGTTCTCGCTGAGGTACACCGTGTAGATATTAGAGTTAGAATGTCCGCTGTGGCCACCACGTATCTGGCCTACAGAACCACCAGTGACGTTGATATTGATATTCTGCTTCGGGGCCTCGGCATTGCTTTCCTGACCATAGTTGGACTTGTAACCAAACGATTCATGTCCATACCCGGGATCGCTTCCAAGCACGTCGCGGTCACGGTTTACCCCAGATGCAAAGTATGTACCGCCGACGATACAATCTGTTTCGCCTCCGTTCATATTAACAGTTACATCACCTTCAAAGGCGTTGCCGGGAACACCGTAGCCAGAGAGATACTGGAGACCGGTACCTCCGTTCATTGTCACGGTTGCACTCTTGAACTTCTCCATAGGAGCGTTCCCATCATTATCCCATCCGGATGCTGCACCTATTGTTCCAATAGCGCAGGGATTAGTAAGGTAGGTGCCGTACATGTAATAGACGGAAAGGTCCCCGCCATTCACAGTGACATTAGCCACTCCGGAAACGGAGTTATCAAATGAAACTGGCTCTTCCACGGCATACGATGCCGCCAGCACAGCCAGAACAGAAGCAAATAACTGCTTAGGTAAATGAAGTTTCATGATTATATTAGGTTAGATTGTTTTTTGGTGAGCTATTCTGTCACCGGATTCTATAAGTACCACAATTTCTGCGTTCTGTACAGTATTTTCTGTGTATTATTTCATTTTATTGACATTTCATTATACAAACGCTTTATCACACATGAATCATAGGTTTATTTTTATGCAGTGATTTCACACTCTGTACCATACTGAAAACCGCATATTCCAGACAGGGGGAAGCAATACGAATCAAGCGGCATCATACCAGTACACGCACCGGGGTAACCATGCGTGTCCCAAAGATTTGGGACTCGTGGATTGACAATTTACAATTGACGATTGACAAATTGAAAGTTAGCGGCTTACGCCGACGGAATCACCAATGCATGCTTACTGCCGATGGCGAGGCGGGTGATACCCTGCTACGAATTTTCTCACTGAACACTTTGCCCTTATATCGTTCAGGGCTATTTTCCCGTAATCTTTGGGACACATGTGCGGGGTAACACAGCGGGGTGTTTCCGGGCGCTTGACTTTCAGGGGGATGATGTGTACAATGCGGCCGCGATGTTACCCATAGAGCAGATACGCGGAGAAATTCTGGAAGCGGTGAAGGAGCCGGGCTTCTGCGTGCTGCTCAGTGCCCCGACGGGCAGCGGCAAATCCACGCGGGTACCGGGCATGCTGATGGAGGCCGGATGGGGAGAGCGCGGCACCATCATCGTGGTGCAGCCGCGGAGGCTGGCGGCCCGATTGCTGGCCGGGTATGTAGCGCGGCAATTTCCCTGCTCACTGGGGCAGGAAGTGGGCTACACCGTTCGTTTTGATTCGAAGCGCAGCGCGGCCACGCGCATTCTGTTTGTGACAGATGGCATACTGGAGCGCCGCCTCACCGAGGACCCGGAACTCCAGGGAGTATCAGCGGTCATTTTTGATGAAGTACACGAGCGGCGCCTGAGCGGCGATTTGTGTCTGGCGCGTGTGCTGGAATTGCAAAAAGGAGCCCGCCCGGATATCGGCGTATTCGTCATGTCCGCTACGCTGGAACTGGACAAACTGCAGCACTACCTCCCCCAGGCCACCGTGCTGCGGGCGGAGGGTCGCCTGTACCCCGTGGAGCTGCGTTACCAGCCCCCGGTACCGATACGCAACAAGTTCGGATACGTGCAGCCGCCGCCAGTATGGGAGCAATGCGCAGCCGCCGTGCGGCAGCTGGTGGAGCAGCCGGACAGCGGGGATATCCTGGTATTCCTGCCCGGAGCTTATGAAATCCGCCGCACTGTGGAGATACTGGAGCAAGTGGGCTGGATGAGCGGGCGCGATATCTACGCGCTGCACGGTCAGCTTGCGCCCGAAGCCCAGGCCCAGGCGGTCGAGCTCGGCAGCAGGCCGCGCGTGATTGTCTCCACCAACATTGCGGAAACCTCGCTCACTATTGAGGGGGTACGCTCGGTAGTCGACAGCGGCACCGCCCGCGAAGCCCGCTGGGACCCGCTGCGAGGTATCTCCACCCTGCATGTCGTACCCATTTCCCAGGCTCAGGCAGAACAACGGAGCGGGCGCGCCGGGCGGCTCGGGCCCGGCCGCTGCATCCGCCTGTGGAGCGAAGCGGAGCACCGGCGCCGCGCGGCATTCCCCGCACCAGAAGTACACAGGGCCGATATTTCGCAGGCCTTCCTGAACCTGCTGGCATGGGGCTGCCGCGGGCTGGCAGATATCCGGCATTTTCCCTGGCCGGATGCCCCGACCGAGGCAGAAACCACGCGGGCCTGGCAGCTGCTGGAGGACCTGGGTGCAGCCGATGCACACGGCATCACCCCCACGGGGCGGCAGATGCTGCAATACCCCCTGCCCCCGGTGCTGGCCCGCCTGCTGGTGGCAGGTACCGAACACGGCTGTTTCTGTGAGATGACGGCCATAGCGGCCCTGCTGCAGGGCGAAAATTTGGCGCTTTCCAGCGGGCTGAGTGACTCACTGCGCCACGAAACGGACTACACGGATTTTCAGGCTGAGTGGAGGGCGGTGCAACACGCCGCCAGGGTGCATTTCAACCCGCAGGAATGCAGCAGACTGGGTATCATGGCGCGCGCAGCCCGCGAGGTGCTGCAGGCCTACCGCCAGATGCTCCGGGCAGATGCCACCCGGGAACCGGATTTCGAGCAGCACCGGGACGGTGTGGTGGCCGGTCTGACAGGGAGTTTCCCTGCCCACGTGGCCGCCCGCAACGACACCGCCACCAGCACAGCGCGCCTCTGCCAGCGCCGCGGCGGCATCATTGCCGCCCAATCCGTCGCGCGGCAGGCAGAGCTGTTCCTGGCCGCAGAAATCACCGAGGTAGGCGGCAAAAATGTCGAGACCAGGCTGAGCCGCTGCACCCGGCTCCGTCCGGAAGATTTGCCCACACACGAGGATGACATCGCCGTGTATGACCCCGCCAGGAAACGCGTAGTCAACCACCACCGGCGCCTGTACCGCGACCTCGTTATCTCCGCCAGAGAAACCGGCGATGCCGCCCCCGGTGAAGCCGCCCCGCTCCTGGCTGACCAGGTGGTGCGCGGGAATCTCCGGCTGGAGGGCTGGGACGGCCATGTACTGCAGTGGATTAACCGCCTCACCTGCCTGCGGGAAGCCATGCCCGAGCTGGAGCTGCCGGAGTTTGGAGAAGACGACCGTCTCGTAGCCATTACCATGCTATGTGATGGGGCTGTCAGTTACAAGGAAATCCAGAACCGCCCGGTTCTGCCCATCCTGGGCGAATGGTTATCGCCCTGGCAGAAGGATTGCCTGAACCGCTACGCCCCGAAAGCCATCCGCCTTTCCAACGGCAGAGAGGTCAGGCTCCTGTACCGTGAAGACGGCACCCCGGTATTCGGGCTCAAATGCCAGATGCTCTTCGGGGTCCCGCAGACCCCCTGCATAGCAGACGGCCGCGTGAAATGCATGGTTGAAATTCTGGCCCCCAATCAGCGTCCCTACCAGATTACCAGCGACCTGGCCTCTTTCTGGCGCAACGGCTACCCCCAGATGAAAAAAGACCTCGCTGGCCGCTACCCCCGACATGACTGGCCCGATTCCGCCCCCGATGCGTAACCAGTATCCCCCGGCTCCCCGCCAGCCGCAGGCTGCCGAATTTCACACTTCGTAAATCCGAGTATCCTGAATCTTTGGGAGACGTGGATTGACAATTGGGGACTTCTAAAAATCGAAAATAATCAACAAATGGGAATTTGTCGGGCTGAAAGCCCGAGGAATTTTGAGCCCGTCAGGGCGACACTTTCCATAGCCCAGGGCGTGAGCCCTGGTTATGGTGTAGTAATAAGACCGGAACCC
>JAFVQN010000110.1 GCA_017504805.1 Akkermansia sp.
ACATGGGCCTTAAGATGATTCTCAAGCCGCTTGAGGTTCTGGGCGATGTGCTGCCCATCCTGGGCGACCTCATCGGCATTGGCACCGGCGTCATTGCCTTCCTTATCGCTACTCCCGTTGCTCTCATCACTATCGCCATCGCCTGGCTGTTCTACCGCCCGCTTCTGGGCATTGTACTGCTGGCTGCTGCAGGTGGTCTTATCTACCTGCTCATCAAGAAGCGTGCTGCCGCCAAAGCTGCCAAGGCTGAGACAGAGAAGGAAGCTCCGGCTGCGCCCGTCCCCGCAGAAGAACCCGCACCCGCGGAGGAATCTGCCACCGCAGAGGAAGCGCCCAAATCTGCTGAGTAAGATACAGGAATAAATCCGTTCGGCGGGGTGCTCCGGCACCCCGCACTTTTGAAACCTGAAACAAGGATATACTACCATGGCTGCTTTCCCCGCATTCCTCCTTCCGGGCATTGCCTGCGCGGGTCTTTTCTGCACCGCATGTTCCCATGTGGCAGCAGAAAAGCAGTCATTGGTGGTGCCTGCTGCGCTGGATTACTGCACCATCAGCCTGATAGGCACCAAAGCCGGGCAGACCAGCCCGGTGATGTACACAATGGGCGAAAATGCACCCATGCCCAAGCTCAAGATTTTTGCCTACAAAGCCATGGGCAAGCAAGCCGAGATATCCTTTGATGGCGTGGGCGACAGCAAGGCCGTTCACTTCAATGGTCACATGGAGCTTATTTCCTGCTCCGGCAACAGTTATATATTCAAACTTAACGGCGAAATGCTTGGCTTCGAAGGCGATGCAAAGTTTGAAGCCACCCCCCATATTGCGACCATCAAAATCGTACCCGCTCCATGATTGTCTACGTCAACAATATCACCGTCCGCATTTTCACCGGGGCCACCGCGCTTGATGCCGTGCGCCGCTACTGTACTGATGCCGGGCTTCCGCTCTGTGAGGGGCCGTTCTACGATGCCTGGGGCAATGAGATTGCCGCCGACAGCCCCATGAGTGATGGCCGCCACATTTTCACCACCCGTCCTTCCTGAACGTTCCAACCATTGATACTACGATGAAGAAATCCGTCTTATTCTCCCTTATCGGCCTGCTTGGCACGGCTTTTGCCGAGCAGATTACCATTCTCGGCATCAACGACATGCACGCCAATATAGATGGTGTGGCGCGTCTGACCACCTGCGTGAAACAAGAGCGTGAAAAAGCCCCGCAGCTGCTCCTGCTCTCTGCCGGCGATAACCGCACCGGCAGCCCCTACGTGGACTGTGGCGACCACCCCGGCGCCTCCATGATTCAGCTCATGAACCACATCGGCTTCGACCTCTCGGCTCTGGGGAATCATGAGTTTGACAGCGGTCCCACCGCCTTGGCCTACTGCATCAACGCCGCCGATTTCGACTTTGTGAGCGCCAATGTCTTCCCCACAGACAAGCATGGTATAGACCTGAAACCCTACAAGATTTTCGAGCGCAACGGCGTGCGCATCGGTGTGCTGGGCTTGCTGCAGGTAGATGCCAACGGTCGCCCGGATGCCCACCCGGACATGTGCAAGGGCATCGGTTTCATGGATCCGTTGAAAGTAGCCGGGCACTATAAGTATCTCCGCAGCCAGTGCGATGTGCTTATCCTGCTCACCCATCTGGGCTTCGAGACTGATATCGAGCTTGCCCGCCAGTTCCCTGAGGCAGATGCCATCATCGGCGGTCACAGCCACACCAAAGTGGAAAAAGGCCACGTGGAGAACGGTGTCCTGATAACCCAGACCCAGAACAAGCTCAAGTACCTCACCCGCCTCACCTTTGAGGTGGAGGACGGCAAGGTGCTCAGCAAGAAATCCGAACTTATTCCGCTGGGTGATTACGAAGCAGACGCCGGTACCGCTGTCATGGCGGAGCAGATTAAGGCCCAGCCTTTCTTCAAGCGCGTTCTTTCCACCGTGAAGCGTGATATTCCCCGCCGCGAGAGCCTCGGCTGCATGATGGCCGATGCCATCCGCAGCTGCGTGGGCACGGATATTGCCGTGGTGAATATGGGCAACGTCCGCCTGGATTCTTTCCCGGCCGGCCCCATCACCGTGGCAGATGTGTACAGCCTGGACCCCTTCGGTAATGATACCATTCGCATGACTGTTACCGGCGCCGAGCTCCTCCGCGTGCTGGAAAACATCACCCAGAATGATGACCACGGGGCTCCCTGTGTATCCGGCATGAGCTACAAGGCCATCTGGCGCAAAGGCGCAGACAGAATGAGCATCACTACTGCCAGTCTGGCAGATGGCACACCGATTGACCCGGAAGCCCGGTACACCCTGGCCATCAACTCCTACCTCTGCGCCACCACAGAGGCCATGCCCGCAGACCCCGGTGTTTCGGCCAGGATTGATGGTGCTACCAGCATGATACGAGTCTTTGAAGCCATGCCGGAAATCGACTACGCCGGAGTTTCCCGCGTTGAACTCATCAAAGAATAGCCCTTGTGATGAACAGGTTCCATTCCGTTCTGCTTCTATTATCCCTATCCGGGGTTTCCCCGCTATGGGCGCAAGCGCCGGCAGATATTGCCAACAAGACCATCCGCCTCG
>JAFVQN010000111.1 GCA_017504805.1 Akkermansia sp.
CCCAGGTCCGGCCGTTGGCCGGATATCGTCTGCCGCAGGCAGATATCGTCGGCGCAAAGCGCCGATATCGTCCTGACCGCAGGTCAGGATATCGTTCACCAGAGATGCCCGGGCAGATTATTTCCCAATGATTGGGAAGTGAAAAGGGGTTGCTGTTCAGGAAACGATATCCGGCTGCGCCGGACGAAATCCACGCCTGCGGCGTGGACGATATCGCGGCTATGCCGCGACGATATCCTCCCGGTGGTCAGACGTCCGGCCAACGGCCGGATATCGTCTGCCGCAGGCAGATATCGTCGGCGCGAAGCGCCGATATCGTCCTGACCGCAGGTCAGGATATCGTTCACCAGAAACACCCGGGCAGATTATTTCCCAATGATAGGGAAGTGAAAAGGTTTTGCCGTTCAGGAAACGAAATCCGGCTGCGCCGGACGAAATCCACGCCTGCGGCGTGGACGATATCGCGGCTATGCCGCGACGATATCCTCCCCAGGTCCGGCCAACGGCCGGATATCGTCTGCCGCAGGCAGATATCGTCGGCGCAAAGCGCCGATATCGTCCTGACCGCAGGTCAGGATATCGTTAACCTGAGATGCCCGGGTAAATTATTTCCCAATCATTGGGAAGCGAAAAGGTTTTGCCGTTCAGGAAACGATATCCGGCTGCGCCGGACGAAATCCACGCCTGCGGCGTGGACGATATCGCGGCTATGCCGCGACGATATCCTCCCGGTGGTCGGACGTTGGCCGCGACGATATCCTCCCGGTGGTCGGACGTTGAGGAATGCCGCGGTCATTCGCCCGCTGGTGAAATATCGCAGGTCAGGCAGATATCGTCCTGACCTGCGGAAAGAAAAAAATAAAAAAAGATTGAACGCTTTTAGGCGCACCTGTGTCTACACTCTATCAGCCCTTCCGGCTGGTGGTGAAGGAGAGAGCGCCAGCCAGCCATGCAAACAAGGGGGGTCTGAGTTTCATAGGTAGTAAGTTGGAGAAAGCCCCGCAGCAATGTGGGGCTTTCTTTATGGGTACGACCGACGCGATATGCGCACTGCGGTGAAAGTCCGCGCGGATGCCGCGGTGATGCGGAAGTCCGGGATTAGTTGCATGTAAAGTCCTGTGTTTCCTTACTGAATCTGGAGGGGGAAGAGCAGGGAGACGATGAAGATATCTGCAGCGAGGATGATGATATCCATGGGGAGGCCAACGCGGAGGAAATCGGCAAAGCGGTAGCCGCCCGGGCCGTAGATGAGCATGTGGCGGGGTGAGCCGATGGGGGTGGCAAAGCAGCAGGAGACGGCAATCATGAGCGCGACGCAGAAGCTGAGGGGGTCTGCGCCTACGGCGAGTGCGCTGCGGTATGCGATGGGGAAGAAGATGGCTGCCGCAGCGGCGTTGCCGATGAATTCGGTGATGAAGAGTGCCACTGCGCACACGGCGGCGAGCATGACGAGTGGCTGGGTGCCGCAGAGGCTCAGCAGGAGGGTGGCGGCATGTGCCGCTACGCCGGTTTTATCCATGGCGGTGCCGAGGCAGATGGAGCCGGCAAAGACCATGAGGACGTTCCAGTTGATGTGGCTGTGCGCTTGTTGCACGGTGCAGCAGCGGCAGATGAGGGTGGCCGCGGCGGCGAGGAAGGCTGCCTGCAGCAGTGTGAAGATGCCCAGGGTGCTCAGCAGCATCATGCCGAGCATGATGCTGCCTGATGCGGCGGTGCGCCAGCCTATGGGGGATTTTTCGCGGCGGGTGATGTAGTGTACGTCTTTGCCGAGGTCGGGCGGGCGGCTGCTGTCGCTTTCGAGTAGCAGGGCATCGCCAGCGCGGAGTTGGACGTGGCCCGGGGCGGTGAGCAGTTGCTCGCCGCGGCGCACGATGCCTGCGAGGTGGATGCAGTACTGGGCTTCGAGTCCGGTATCGGCAAAGCGTTTGCCGATGAGACGGCTGCCGAATCTGACGTATGCGGTGTGGCGGTGCAGCATGCCGGCGCCCGGGCCGAATACGCGGCGCGAGGGGCGCCGCTCGGGCAGCCAGCTCTGCAGCAGCTGCATGCTTGCCAGCCCCACGGTCAGGCAGAAGAGGCCTGCGAGGGTGGGTGTGAAGATGCTGAGTGTCACCCCGGTTTCCTGTGTGTACAGGCCGGAGATGATGAGGTTCGGGGCGCTGCCGATGAGGGTGCATACGCCGCCGAGCCCGGCGGCGTAGCTGAGCGGTATGAGCAGGCGGCTGGGGGCTACGCGCAGCCGCCGCGACCAGAGTTTCACGACGTGGATGAAGAGTGTGGTGACGGTGGTGTTGCCGAGGATGCTGGCCATGCCTGCTACGGGGAGCATGAGGCGCACCAGGGCTTCGCGGTAGCTCTGCGGGCGCCCGAGCAGGTGCTTTTCTACCCAGTGCAGTACGCCGGTATGCACGAGTCCTGCTACGACGACGAAGAGGAGGGCTACGACGATGACGGAGGGGGAGCTGAAGCCTGCCAGCGCTTCTCTCGCATCGACGACCCCGCTTACCAGCAGCACGGCCATGCCCCCCAGAAATACCAGTTCGGCCTGCAGCCGGGTGCACAGCAGCAGCGCGAATATCCCCGCTGCGGTCAGCAGCGTTATCCAGGCTTGGGCATCAGGCCCGCATGGTGGGAGAAAAGCCATTTCAGTGAAGGGTGAATAGTGAGAAGCGGGGGCGTTTTGTTGCTGTGTATACTCTAACTTGAGGGGGAGTGGGAGTCAAGCTTGAAGTGGGGGAAGCGTGGATTGACAATTGACGATTGACGATTGACAAATTGAAAGTTAGCGGCTCACGCCGAGAGAGTCACGAATGCATGCTTACTGCCGATGGCGAGGCGGGTGATGCCCTACTACGAATTTTCTCACAGAACACTATGCCTTTATGTCGTTCAGGGCTATTTTTCCATAATCTTTGGGACGCGTGGATTGACGATTGACGATTGACGATTGACGATTGACGATTGACAATTGACGAATTGAAAGTTTGCGGCTCACGCCGAGAGAGTCACGAATGCATGCTTACTGCCGATGGCGACGTTTGTGATACCCCGGCGCATTTTTTCTATGCGGCGCATGCATCAGGGGTGGCATGAATAGCAAGCCGGCGCGGTCAGCAGACTGCGCCGGCTTGATGAGAGATACTGCGCCGGGGGTCAGAAGTTGGAGCGCAGGGCGGTGGTGAATTCCCAGCCGTTGTAGTAATCCTTGCCGTCTTTGCGGGCGGTGGTGTATTCTGCGCCGAACATGATTTTGGCGGCGTCTTTGTGTTTGGCTGAGGCGTAGATGTTGGCGCCGAGGTAGAAGGCGTGGAGGCTGTCTACCCAGGCGGCGCGGTTGGTCTGGGTGCAGATGTAGCGGTCTGCGCCGAGTTTGCATGCGCCGCGGCCGGTCATGCCGTTGTAACGGAAGACGAGGTCGACATTCGGGTGGATGGCGTAGACGGGCTGGAGCTGCAGGCCGATGTTGTTGGTGCCGTTGCCGTCCTGCTGCTCAAAGGCAGCCACCAGGTTGGTGGTGAAGGTGAGCTTGTTGTGCTTGATTTCATAGCCGAGGGAGATGGCGTCCTTGAAGTCGATGCCGTAGTTGTTGGCGCCGGGCTTGCGGCGGCCGTGGTAGGCGTTGTTGAAATCGTGTGCATATTCACCTGAGATGGCGTGGTAGCCGCTTTCGGTGACGTTGAATTTGTGGGTGCCGCCGATGATGGCGAAGCATTTGTCTTCCCAGCCGAATTCGCCGTCGAAGCCTTCTCCGCGGGAGTATTTATCGGAGTGGGCGTGGTTGCAGGAGCTGCTGGCGCGGTCGTTGGCCATGAGCTGCAGGTAGAGGATGTTGCGCTTGTCGGGCGAGGTGTAGTTCACTTCTACGCCCCAGTTGGTATCCAGCGCGAACTGGTTGGCGATGTAGGAGCGCTCGACGCAGGGTATGCTGGCGTTGGACGTGCGGAAGTCGGAGGTGAAGCTGGGGGCGAACTTGCCGGCGCGGAGGGTGAGGCCTTTCACGGCGGGGATGTTCTGCTTGAGCCAGATATCGTAGAAGCCGACGTAGGAGTAGTTTTTCCTGGTGCGGCCGGCGGTGTAGGTGTCGCGGGTGGGCAGGCCGCCGATGCGTACGTAGGTGTGGAACTGGGTGCCGGTGCGGGTGTAGATGTTGGCGCCGATCCAGTTGCGGCGGAATTCATCGTTGTATGGCGTGGCGCCGTCTTTGATGAAGTGGCGGTTGCTGCCGTTGGGCTGCACGATGCCCATCTGCCACTGCTGGCGGGTGATGAGGTTGACCTTGGTGATGAAGGAGTCCGGGTTTTCGTAGACAACCAGGGCTTTTTTCACGGATTCGACCCAGTCAGTGGAGCCGGGGGCGGTGAGCATGTCCACCGGTGCGGCGCAGGCGCTGCCCGCGAGTGCGAGGGCAGAGATGACAGCTGCTTTCATGGTGTTTAGCGGAGTTTGGTGAAGAGGGTGGTCGGATCGAGCACGGGCATGTACTCGGTGTGGTCGAGGCCGGCATCCAGCACGTAGAGGGTGAGCAGGCGCTTCACGGTGGCGAGGAGTTTTTCGGGCTGCCAGGGTTTTTCGATGTAGTTGTCGATGTGGCCGTCGTTGATGGCGTTGATGGTATCGGCATGGGTGGCCTGGCCGGTGAGCAGTACCTTGCGGGTCTTGGTGAAGCGGCGGTCGGCGGCTACTTTGCCCAGCAGCTCGGTGCCGGTTTCGCCGGGCATCACCTGGTCGGAGATGACGATGGCCACGTGGTCGCCGTCGTCATCAATCTGGTCAATGAGCTGCAGGCAGTCTGCCACGCTGGAGGCTTCCTCCAGGCGCACGTGAGGGGTGAGGGGGCGCAGGTCGCGCATGACGGAATCCAGCACTTCCTGCTGGTCATCTACACAAATGATATTAAGTGTTTCCATGGATTTGAGAGGTTGGTATGTTAATAGTGAAGGAGGTTTCCTGGTCGTTGCTGCGCACTTCGATGGTGCCGTTGTAGCTGTCTACCACGCGGCGCACAATGGCCAGGCCGAGACCGAGACCGAAGTCGAGGCCAAGTTTTTTTGTGGTGAAATTGGGGTTGAATATTTTGTTGAGGTTTTCTTCGTCGATGGCGGGGCCATTGTTGGCGATGGTTACGGAGACGTATTCCGTGGGGAGCAGCTGGACGCCCTGCACGTGGCAGCACTCGCCGGTGATGCGGATGGCCGGGGCTTCTGTGCCGCCTTGTTCCATGGCATCGCAGGCGTTTTTGATGATGTTGCTCCAGACCTGCACCAGCTCGGTGATATCGGCGGTGATGCCGGGCATGGGGCTGAAGTGGGTGGAGACGGATACGCGCTTGAGCTTGTTGTGCAGGAGGTTCAGTGCATCAGTCACGCTTTGTTCCACGCTGGTGTCGGGTTCGCGGGTGCTGTTGCCACCGCCCAGAAGTTTCACGGCGCGCACGATGCCGGTGGCCAGTTTGGAGGCCATGCGCATATCGCGCAGGTCGTGGCCGAGCTCCCAGAAGCGGTAGTTTTTCTTCACGTTGCGGATGAAGCGGCCGGAGAGCTTGTCGCCGTCTTCGGTGTTGGGGAAGATGTGGGCAAGCACTTTGGCGGCTTCCTGCGGCAGCTTTGAGTTCGCGTTCGTAGTAACGGGCCGCGCTGCGCAGCTCCTGGGCGGAGACGAAGGAGTTGTCCTCGAAACCGTAGGAGAAGAGCAGGGCGTTGTTCTTGTCGTCGTCCTCCAGGTATTCCTGCAGGCTGTCGGCCACGAATTCGGTGCGGCGGGAGAGCACGCCCACGGCGTTGTTCAGTTCGTGGGCAATGCCGGCGGAAAGCTGGGCCAGCGAGCTGGCCATTTCTGCGCGTTGCAGCACGCGCAGTGCTTCTTCCTTTTCGGAGGTTTTGGTGAAGATGCGGGAGTTGCGGGCGGCCAGCTCATGCACCAGCACGGGGATGAATTGCCGCTCGAAGCAGCCGTATTTCTCCGGCTCTACCACCTCCGTGGTGTCGTCCACATAGGTCACCACGGAGTCTTCCAGGGCCACGATCTGGTTGGAGCTGTGGTAGGAGCGGGAGAAAAATGCCTGAACGCAGACGTAGGAACCGGCCTCGGCGCGGAATACTTCGTAGCCGCGGGTGCTGCTTTCCACCGGCAGGTTGACTCCCGCGTAGGAGTCCGCCCGTCGGAAGGCGGCGAAACTGCCCTTCTGCACGTAGTAAACGCGGCGGCATTCCTCGCCCTGGTCCACCAGCTGCTCGCCCTGGGCGAGTTCGATGGTGCGGCCGGGGTCGCTGAAGTACACGGCGTTGATGCGTTCGAGCGGTTCGATTATCTGTTCAGGCAGTGGCTGCATGGTGGTTTTGCGGAGTTATCAGCCGAAGAAGCCGATGGCACCCAGCAGGGCCATGAGGCCGATGGAGAATGCCAGGCCAATCAGGCAGAGGATGGTGCCGGAAATGGCCATGCCCTTCTGCTCGACGTGGCCGGTGGCGTAGGCCATGGCGTTCGGCGGGGTGGAAATCGGCAGGGCCATGCCCAGGGAGGAGGCGAAGGCGATGGTCACCAGCAGACCGATGGCGCCGGGAGCATCCATGGAACCGCCGGCCACCATGCCGGCGGCCACACTGGCCATGATGGGCATGAGCAGGGCGGCGGTGGCCGTGTGGCTCATGAAGGTGGCCATGAAGAGGCAGATGAGGCTGGAACCCACGATGAGGGCCATGCTGTTCCATTCAGCAAAGGGGATGGAGTTGATGAGGTCGCTGGCGAGCTTGGTTTCGCCCAGGGCCACACCCAGGGCAAAGCCGCCGGCTACCAGCCAGAGCACGTCCCAGCTCATGGCCTTGAGGTCCTTCTTGGTGATGACGCCGGTCACGGAGAACACCGCGATGGGCACGATGGCCACGCTGTTGGCGTCCAGGCCGTGGTACTGCTTGGGAATCACCCACAGGAGGATGGTCACGATGAAGGTGATGTACACCACCCAGGCCTTGGGCGTGGTCATGAACTTGCCCTTCATTTCCTTGGCCAGGTCC
>JAFVQN010000112.1 GCA_017504805.1 Akkermansia sp.
CAGGGGTAAGCCCGCAAAGCGGGCGCAGCCCCTGGCAGAATATAAAAATACATTCAGAGCCCACGAAGTGGGTGAAAGAGCGATGGCTGTAACTCATTTCCTCTGCTCTTTCACCCGCTTCGCGGGCTCCAGTTCGTTTTTTGCATGATACAGGGGCTGCGCCCGCTGGGGGCTACGTCCGCTTCGCGGTCTACGCCCACCCAGGTCGCGGGCTTACCCCTGCCTACCATCTTGCGCCCGTTTCACGGGCTTAAAATTCCGCTCGCCTTTGGCTCGCCAACTTCTAATTTGGCAAGTTTTTAGAAGCACCCAATTGACAATTTACGATTGACAAATTGAAAGTTAGCGGCTTTCCGTCTTCGTTCCTGCGGAACTACGCCGAGACAGGACGCCGATAGAGCCACAAATGCATGCTTACTGCCGATGGTGAGGCGGGAGATACCCTACTACGAATTTTCTCACAGAACACTATGCCCTTATATCGTTCAGGGCTATTTTCCCATCATCTTTGGGACACATGTGGGCATGCCATACGTCATATCACGCCGGCAGGTTTTCAGGAAGAGCTGGCGTTCACTCGTCTATGAACACAACGCAGCCATCAGCTGAAGATTCCGGTGCAACGGGGGCAGGCTTCCACTCGGTGGCCGGGAGTAATTTCCACCATCTCAGGTCGGTCTGTAAGCTCTGAAGGAGGCACGCCCATGCGCTGGCAGAAGCGGCAGCCTTTCACATAGTTGCGGATGGATTCCACATGCCCGGGTATAGCGGGCAGATAGGTCTTGCGAGTGTATTCGCGGCGCGGCATGGCCGCCAGCAGGGCCTTGGTATAGGCATGCCGCGGATTAGCAAACAATTCCTCAACCGGAGCACTCTCCACAATGCGCCCGGCATACATGACCAGCACCCGGTCGCAGTTCTGGGCAATCACGCCCAGATCATGCGTGATAAGCAGCGAGGAAGCCCCCAGGTCTTCGCGCAACTCGCGCAGAAGAGCCAGAATCTGCTGCTGCACGGTCACATCCAGAGCTGTGGTGGGTTCATCGGCAATGATGAGCTCCGGCTGGCAAGCCAGGGCTATGGCAATCACCACGCGCTGCCGCATACCGCCGGAAAGCGAGCCGGGGTACTGGTTCGCGCAGACTGCTGCGCTGGGAATCCGCACGCGGTTCAGCAGGTTGATGGCTTCCACCCACGCTGCCTCTGCCGTCATTTCCCGATGAATCATCAACGTTTCAGCAATCTGGTCACCAATGGTATGCACCGGGTTAAGCGCACTCATGGGCTCCTGGAAAATGAACCCGACCCGGCCACCGCGCAACTCCCGCAACCGGCGGAGGGGCATCGTCACCACGTCATCCCCGGCAAACAGAATCTTGCCGGATGTGATGTGCCCGGTGGGCTGAGGCAGCAGGCGCACCAGGCTCATGGCGGTCACGCTCTTGCCGCAGCCGCTTTCCCCCACAATCCCCACGCAGGAGCCGCGGGGAATCACGAAACTGATATCATCCACCGCAGTGGAAAGGCCGCGCTCCGTCTCGAACGCAACCGACAAATTACTCACCTCCAATATATTGTTGCCAGTCATAATGCAGCATCTGCTTGTGCAGGAAGCGGAATTTCCCGATCCACTTCCGGGAATGATTTCCCGGAATTACGGGCGTCCAGCGTCTCTTCCTTCATTTTTTCATCAATCCAGTACAGATGGCTGTCCAGCGGGTCATAATAGCGCGGCGGGCAGAAGCGGCACCCGGGTTCATCCGGCCAGCAGAGCCAGCGCCACTGGGCAAATCGCCAGTAAGAAGTCGTCCATCCCGGCACCCAGGCCAGTGTAGCTGCAATCAACTGCTGGACGTGGTGATGCGCTGCTATGGCTTCCGCCTCAGAGGCAGCGGCGCGGCAGGCGACAATGGCGCGGTCCAGCGAGGGTGAATTGGTGGCGGTGATGTTGCTGGTGCCCGGCATCGGGGTACCATCGTCCTTGAAAGCGCCGGCTGAATTGAAGAAGGGGGACGGGTCCGGCAGCGGCGGCGAAAAGCCCCAGGAAAAGATGGCAGCCTGGTATTGCTTTGCCTTGATGCGGGAGTAGAGCACCGTATCATCAATCTGCTCGATTCGCAGATCCAGTCCGCAGTGGGCGGCTTCCTCGCGCAGGATATTCATGCAGTTCGTGTACAGCGGGTCGATGCGCGAGCTCATCACCACCTGCAGGCGGGTGCCGTCCGGCTTGCAGAGGATGCCATCCGGTCCTTCCTCCGTGTACCCGGCGCGGGCGAAGTACTCACGAGCTTTCGCAGGTGAGAACGGCAGAGCCTTGATGGTCTCATCCGTATAGGGGCCGAAGCCTGAGAAGTACGATCCCAGGCGCGAGTAATCACCGCGGAAGATGGTATCCAGCACCTGCTGCACATTCAGGGCATGGTGGAACCCGCGGCGCATCGTTTTATCATTGAAAGGGGGCTGGGAGCAGTTCAGGTGGAAGCCGAAACAGTTGCGTGGCCAGATATTGCTGAAATGCACCCGCTGAATCAGGCCGCGATGCACCGGGTCCATCTCCAGCCCTTCGTACCAGAGATCTGCCTCCCGGGCGCTCAATACATCCAGCTCGCCCAGGCGGAAGAGTTCACGCACCTTGGTCCCTTCTGAAATGAATTGGTACACGATGTGGTCCACATTGCAGGAATAGCGGGTATAGCGGCGGTCTGCCGCCCACCAGTCCGGCACTCGTATCATGCTCAGCTGGCGGCCCATGATGACATCGTGTGCGTTGACTGTGTAGCCACCGGTGGTCGGAGCTACGCGCCACAGGTACCTCGTGGGGTAATCCGGGCCGAACTCAGCATAGAACCCGGTGCAACTCGGGGGAAGCGATGCATAGAACGGGGCATAGGGGCGCGCAGCCGCCAGGGTCACCGCGATGTACTGGTTGCCATGCACTGCCACGCGGGAGAAGTTGCCCATGTAGTAGTCATTATAGAACGGCTCGGCACCGTATGGAGAGGTGCGGATGTACAGGGAGGTGATGAAGTCGCGGCTCGTGAGGCGCGAGCCGTCTGAGAAGCGCGCCGCTTCGTCAATGTGGAAATACACCGTGCGTCCATCCTTCGAGACGGCCCAGCGGTCGGCCGTGCCGGGAATCAGCTTGCCGGTGCCGGGATGCAGGCGGATGAGCGGCAGGTCGATATCATCATACAGATAGCGGCGGATGGCGTTATTGCTGTTCGGCCCGAAGACACGGAAAGTGCTGGGGAACGAGCGCTGCAGAGCCAGGCGCAGCGTACCGCCCTTCACTGCCCTGGGGCTGCCCAGTTCGGGCTGGTCCAGGCCATCGTGCCACTCCAGGTCATCAGGCATCTGGTTTTCGCGCAGAAACACCAGGTAGTCCCCCTCCCCCTTGCGCCTGCTGAAGGAAAGCAGATTCTGCCAGTTATTCAGGAATCGCAATCTGGCACGCGCCTGCCTCGCCCCGCCCGGCGCTGAGCACAGATACTGCACCATGGCCTCCGAGCACACCCGGCGGGTTTCCTCCAGATTGCGGTCCACATAGGCCCGCACCCTGGCGTTCCAGCGCTCGGGGAATCCCGCGAATCCCGGGGGCATATTCCAGCGTTTGGTGTAAGTGGGCACCGGGTCATTCTCCGAAAAGCCCAGCGGCATTGTCAGGTCGGACGGATGCCGCCAGTCCAGACCGCGGGCGGTTCCCTCATCCTCGCAGGAACACAATGCCGCTGCAGCCCCCAGCACCAGTGCCAGGCGTTTCACCAGTCTCACTAATTTCAGTTCCGTCCGCATGATGCCTTATTCGTAATAGGAGTGCCGGCGCGGATCCGTTGCCTCGCGCACTGATTCCCCGATAAATGTCACAATTAACAGTGTCCCCACCAGAGCAAAGAAGGCACTGGATACAATCCACGGCGAGGAGAGTTTCGACAACCCGTCATTCAGCAGGCGCCCCCAGCTCGCGTAGGTATCCGGCAGCCCGAAGCCCAGGTAATCCAGCGATGCCAGCGACAGGATGACGCCCGCCACGCTGAATGGCACCAGGGTCACCACAATACCACGCATATTGGGCAGAATGTGCCGCAGCAGAATGTGAGCTGTGCTCGCCCCCATCACCTTGGCTGCAGCCACATAATCACGCGTTTTCTCCTTCATGGTCGCCGTGCGCACCAGGTAGGTCATGTGCATCCAGCCAAACATAGCCAGAAGGCTCAGTATCAGGAACATGCCCCGCATCTGCAAGGGCACGAAATCCGACACAATCATCACCACAAACAGGAACGGCAGCTGGGAGAGCACCTCAATCACACGCTGGGTCACCAAATCAAACTTGCCACCGAAGTACCCCATGAGCATCCCCATGGTGAGCCCGATAAAGTAGATGAACGGCAGATAAATGAGCGCCGCCTTGATATTCACCTGAAGGCCGCCGTAGAGATAGGCCAGCACATCCGCCCCCTGGCTGTTGGTACCCAGCAGGTGTCCGCCGGTGAGCGGCGGAGCAGGATGATAATACACCAGGCGCTCACTTCCGGGTTCGGTGCGGTTCAGGAAGCGGCTCACCTTGCCTGGTCCACGGTAATGTTCACTGAGCAATGCTCCATCACGGTAGGAGGCGGAGTACACTTCGGAGCGGTTCGGCAGCCAGCCCTGCACGTGTCCATCGGGTTTTCCCTTGCGGTAACGCTGGCGGAGATGAAGCTGGCCATTCTCGTACAAGCGGCTGGCAAGGCCGTTGTACAGCGTCTCTCCGTCCACATCATAGAGCAGGCCATCGCGCCACACCAGGGGTTCGGAGGGAAACTCCGCGGCATCCATGGTCGGGCTGTACGGCACCAGCGGCATGAGCACCAGGTCCGGGCCTCCGGGGGTACCCTCCTTCTCATTCAGCAGGCGGTAATCTGCCTCTGCCTGGGCAGCAGCTCCCTTCAATCCGAAAGTAGAGCCGGGCAGCACTGCCCTGGTCAGCGCCGGGCTGTACCATTCGCCATCATACGCCACAAACAAGGCGCGTTTCCCCACCAGGCACTGATCCATGGCCGCCAGCAGCAGAATCACGCCAGACGCTATGAGCGACCAGTAGCCACGCTTGATTTTCTTGAAACGCTCCACCTGCTTCTGGTATTTCGGAGGCAGGCGCAGACTGGAGCGGCGGCGCACCAGCAGATAGACACCCCCCAGCACCAGCAGCAGCATGCAGAACCAGCCGAACCAGTGAAATGCACCATCCACCTCAAAGTAGGGTGCATACGCCCCATCGCATCGCAGAAACGGCACTTCCCGGCTCACCGTAAAGGCCCACGACAGCGTGGGCAGCAGCCAGCCATGCAGCTCACCCAGCATCCCCATCAGGGCTGCCAGTATCATCAGCAATGCTATGAGATTCTTGGTCATTATTCAAAACGCACGCGTGGGTCTACCAGTGCCACTAACAAATCCGAAAGCAGATTTCCAATGATGATGAGCACGGAGGTCAGCAGCAGGGTTCCCATGATGAGGGAGTAGTCCTTATCCATCAGCGCCTGGAAACTCAGCATGCCGAACCCTTGGATATCAAATACGCGCTCTATCAGGATGGAACCTCCCACCACCGTGCAGATGACACTTCCAAGCGTGGAGACAATCGGGATGACCGAGTTGCGGAAGGCATGCCGCCACACCGCCGCGCGGAACGACACGCCCTTGGCCACCGCCGTGCGCACATAGTCGGCAGACAAGTTCTCCATGAGATTATTCTTCATCATCATGGTGGTCACCGCAAAGGTGGATATCACATAACAAATCAACGGCAGCACGGTGTGCAACGCCAGGTCCTGTATCTGGTCCTTGAACGACATCCACTCAAACCCGGGGCTTACCAGGCCATACAGCGGGAACCACTCCAGACGCGCTCCCAGATACACCAGCATGACTGCCCCCAGCGCAAATCCGGGTACCGCGTATCCCATGAATATCAGAATGCTGCTCAGGCTGTCAAACGTGCTGCGGTGCCACAGCGCCTTGAACACGCCCAGAGGTATGCTCACCATATAGGTGATGAAGGCACCCAGCAGACCGAAATACAGCGACACGGGCAAGCGGTCCAGCATCATACGCATGACCGGCTCGTTATACTTGTAGGAAAGCCCGAGATTCCCCTGCAGCACCCCGCGGAATGCGCGGCGGCTGGCCACTGCCCGCCAGCGGCGGCAGGTCGGGGTCTCTGCCAGGCGGGCAATCTCCGTCTCATCTGTGATGTCCTGGCGTGCGGCCACGCGGCGCGCCCGGTCCAAAGGAGATTCCAGCACCACATACCAGCCTTCCTCCTCCATCCACTCCGGAGCCAGGTACTGCGGAGCATCGCCCTCTCGGCTCACTTCCAGCACCGCAGAGTTACCATTGGCCGAGGCTATCGTGAGGGTAGCCACCCCGTTATCAGCAAACTCGGCCTTGGTGATTTCAACCGCCTGCGGCAAGACTCCCAGCCATTGCAGATACGCCCTCCATATTGGCTCCTGCAAGTTAAACAACTCTTCCAGACGCTCCAGATCATCATTGCCCAGGTTCGCACCCGTATGCCCCACCGCTTTCTCGCCGGATAAGGCACCGATTGCCTGTTCCTGCAGCATGCGCTCCACTGGGCCGCCCGGCACCATACGCGTCAGGCAAAACACCAGAAACGTGATGCCTATCAGCGTTATAGGCATCATCAGCAGGCGTCTGAGTATATACTGTCGCATGGCAACTCACGGCATTCTACTATTTTATTGACGCACTGGCAAGATTTCATTCTGGCTTGTTAACAGAAATTTAAACAAATGAACACCGCCACCATGAAAAAGACAAAAGGGCAACCTGCCAAGCAGGTCACCCCTTACCTCTCATACCTGAGTACCCCCGCGCGGACTCGAACCGCGGACAAATTGATTAAGAGTCAACTGCTCTACCAACTGAGCTACGGAGGCATTTGCTCACCCGGCTGCTCACAGACTGGTACCCCCGCGCGGACTCGAACCGCGGACAAATTGATTAAGAGTCAACTGCTCTACCAACTGAGCTACGGAGGCACTTTGTCTGTGAGCACCCTGCATCCTGTGTTTCTCTTGAGGGAGAAGCCGCTGGTCAGATTTGAACTGACGACCCACGCATTACGAATGCGTTGCTCTACCCCTGAGCTACAGCGGCGGATGCTGTGTGCGGCGGGAGCTTACCACACGATTTGCGCCAATGCAAGCCTTTTTTTAAAAAAGTGATTTTTTTCTCGTGACCGTGGGAATCTTTGCGCTTTACAAGGCACCGCATTCCATGCTAACTTGAGGGCGATACGCCCGCCATGACAATTCTGCGATGGTTGATTCTGGTCTTGTCCGGCTACCTGTTGGTTTGCGACACGGTGGCAGAGGCGGCGCCTGTCCCCACTCTGCAGCAGCAGGCAGCCCGGCTCCAGAACCAGATCGGCGGCACCGAACGCGAGCAGAAAATCCGCCGGATTCTGGCCATGCGCCTCATGAAAATTCACGAAGGGGCCGATGTGGACCACCAGGACAAACGCGGGCAGACCGCCCTGATGCTGGCGGCTGCCATCAACCACGCGGACCTCATCACCAGCCTGCTTCTGCGGGGCGCGGACCCCATCATCCGGACGCGCAAAGGCAAGTGCGCCCACGATTTCTGCACAGACTCCGCACTGATCTCCCTGCTGCTGCACTGCAGCCGGCCGGCGGCCGGGGGAATCACCCTGCACCAGGCGGTCTGCCTGCCCGGCGCAGCTGCCACCCGCACCGCCCTGCAACTTCTGCGGGCCGGGGCAGATGTCAACGAGCCGGATTCATCGGGACGCACCCCCATCATGCTCATTTCCGCCGGGCAGGAAGAACTGGCGACTCTCCTGCTGACCGCCGGAGCCCGCCAGGAGGATTGGTGTGCCCGGGAGCGCCGCACTGCCAAAGTCAGCTACATTGATGTCTTCTTCACCCACCAGGGCGCCTCGGCAGAAGAGCTTGAGCGGGAGGATATCGCAAATGCGCAGGCCCTGGACCAGCTGGCACGCGAGCAGGTCAGCTGGCGCTACTTCCGCGACAAAGCCCTGCGCCGCCAGAACAGACGCACCTGCCCGATGGCCTACCAGTGGAGTCGCCGCAAAAAACAGCATACCCACTATAACTATATCTGGAAGCAGGAATACCTCCGCGACCCCGAACAGGCAGATGGCATAAGCGGCTACCTGGGCCATGTGCAGCGCGGCACGCTCACCCTGCATTACCCGGACAACATCCCCCCGCTCCGCTACCAGATACAGGCTGGCGGCAGAGCCCGCCACTTCCACGGCACCGGTGATTCCACCAGCCCGGTAGTGCCGGAGGGACTCACCGCCCGGCTCTACACGGATTTGTTCGGTCACACCATCAAGGGCTTCTTCATTTCCTGCCTGGGCAGAAGTGCCATCCCCCAGTTCAGTGACACCCGCAGCGACATCATGCTGCACCTGGCCACCGTTGCCGTCCCCGGCGAAACCGAGGAAAGCACCATCCGCCACAACGGCTCCCATGGCTGCATCTCCGTGCTGAGCCTCCGCGACTGGGAAATAATCTCCTCAGAACTCCGCAAAAATGGCGGAGCCGGTGCCGACGGCGTCGAAATCCGCATCCGTTACGCCGGGAAATAACCAGAATTTACCCATTCTGCTCATTTTAGGGTTGAATTTGACGCTCAGCGGCTATAAAATACTCCCGCTATGACATACGAAGTTTTCGAAACCAAGGAAGCCGCAGCCAAGAAGCTGGCCGCCGAAGTCGCAGAACTCATCCGCAGCCGCGCCGCCGAAGGCAAGGGCGTAGTGCTGGGTCTTGCCACCGGTGCCACTCCGCTGCCCTTCTATGCTGAGCTCATCCGCCTGCACAAGGAAGAGGGTCTCTCCTTCAAGAACGTGACCACCTTCAACCTGGACGAATACACCGGCCTGCCCCACGACCACGTGGAGTCCTACTGGTACTTCATGCACACCAACCTCTTCAACCACATCGACATCCCCGCCGAGAACATCAACCTGCCCTGCGGCACCCTGGCTCCGGAGGAAATCCCCGCCCACTGCGCTGCCTACGAGCAGAAGATCAAGGACTGCGGCGGTCTCGACCTCCAGATCCTCGGCATCGG
>JAFVQN010000113.1 GCA_017504805.1 Akkermansia sp.
ACCCGGACCCATTCCGAACCCGGAAGTGAAACATCAGCACGTCGATGGTAGTCGGACGACAGGTCCCGCGAGAGTAGATAGCTGCCAGGGTAAATGAAGCCCCAGATTCGAAAGAATCTGGGGCTTCGTCGTTTTTGATTCTGGATGTAGGATTTTGGATTTGTAGAGAAAGCTGCACCAGGCGGCGCAGGGGAAATTCTGTCTGGGACACGGGACTTAAGTCCCGATTGAGGGGGATAGGACGGGCGTTTCCCAATGAACGGAGGAAAAGTTGCAACAAAAGTTGCAACGGGGTTGTAAAAAATCTCCCAATTGCTTGATAATAAGCGATTGGGAGATTTGCTTTGCTAGTCTCGCCAGGATTCGAACCTAGTCAGAGGGAATCAAAATCCCTAGTGCTACCGTTACACCACGAGACCACGCACTATGAAAGCAACCGTGCTGGTTGCGGGGGTAGTTTTACCATAGCTGGTGGTGCGTGGCAAGCCTAAAATATGTAATACCAGCACAGATTGCGCTTGCGCGGTGTGGGGGAGTAGGCTAGAATGTGGGCGTACGTATGGATTATGCACCTCTGATAGAGAAACGACGCGAGCGCCTGGCTGAACTGGAGGTGCAGATTGCAGACCCTGAGTTGTTTCAGGATCGGCACCGGGCGGGTGAGTTGATGCGTGAGCATCGCCGCACTCAGGAGTTGCTGCGCGATTGGGCTTCTCTGCAGGAGTGTGAGCAGCAGATTGCGGAAAATCGCGAGCTGGCCGCCGGGGATGACCCGGAGATGGCTGAGTTGGCCGCTGCTGAGCTGGCGGAGCTGGAGCCTCGTGTGGTGAAGCTGATGGAGCAGATTCAGTACAGTCTGCTGCCGCGGGATGCTACGGAGGACCGCGACGCGCTGGTGGAAATCCGCGCCGGCACGGGCGGGGATGAGGCTGCGTTGTTTGCCGGGGATCTGCTGGGGATGTACCAGCGGTATGCCGAGAGCCGCGGCTGGCGTGTGGAGGTGCTGGATGCCAGTCCGAACGATATTGGCGGGTTCAAGGAGGTGACGGCACGTATTTCTGGCGAGGAGGTGTTCCGCTTTCTGAAGTATGAGAGCGGGGTACACCGCGTGCAGCGTGTGCCTGCTACGGAGACTCAGGGTCGCATTCATACGAGTACTGCTACGGTGGCGGTGCTGCCGGAGGCTGAGGAGGTGGATGTGGAGATTCGCCCGGAGGATTTGCGTATTGAGACTTGCCGCGCTGGTGGTGCCGGCGGTCAGCATGTGAACCGCACGGAGTCAGCGGTGCAGATTTTTCACCTGCCTACGGGGATTATGGTGCGTTGCGAGAATGAGCGTTCGCAGCTGAAGAATAAGGAGACGGGTATGCGCATTCTGCGCGCCCGCCTGTTTGAGATGAAGCAGCGCGAGGCTCAGGAGTCGTATTCCGCCCAGCGCCGGGCGTTGATTGGTTCCGGTGGGCGCGAAGAGAAGATTCGCACGTATAATTTCCCGCAGAATCGTTTTACAGACCACCGCATCGGGTATACGGCGTATAATCTGGATATTGTGGTGACCACAGGCGCGTTGGATGAGGTGATTGCCCACATGCAGCATGTGGAGATGGAGGAGCGCATGGATGAGTTGAAATGATGAAGACGGTTCAAGAAGTGCTTAATAGTGGTACGTCGTATCTGGAGGCTCGCGGGGTGGACGGGGCCCGGCATTCGATGCAGAGCCTTATGGTGCATGTGCTGGGCTGCAATAAGACCTGGCTTTACCTGCACTTTGATGACCCGCTGCCGGAGGAGAAACTGGTGCCGTTGCGAGAGCTGCTCAAGCAGCGCGGGCAGGGGGTGCCGTTGCAGCATCTGCTGGGTAGTACGGAGTTTTTCCGACGCGAGTTCCGCACGGATGCCCGCGCGCTGATTCCTCGCCCCGAGACGGAGGAGCTGGTGGAGTTTGCGCTGCAGATGGCTCCGCGCCGCAGTGGAATGCGTGTGCTGGATATGGGCTGCGGCAGCGGCATTATCGGTATCACGCTGGCTTTGGAACTGGCTCGGCAGAACCCTGAGGTGGTGATGGCGGATATTTCAGAGGCGGCGCTTTCGCTGACGCTGGAGAATGCCACGGCCCTGGGGGCCAGGGTTCGTACGTACCGGAGCGATTTGTTTGCTGCCTGGGATACCCCGGAGGAGGGCGCTGTGCAGCCCCCGGAGGGGGCGTTCCACCTGGTTCTGGCGAATCTGCCTTATGTGCCGGAGGACGAAGCTGTTTCCGCAGAGGTACAGCATGATCCCGCCACGGCTCTTTACGGCGGGGCAGACGGGCTGGATATTGTCCGCCGCTTTTTGAAGGATGCTCTGCCGCACCTGGCGCCGGAGGCGCTGGTGATGCTGGAGGTCGGCCACGACCAGGGACATGCCACCCGCGAGGTGATGGAATCACTGGGCTATACCCGCTGCCGGGTGCTCAGGGATATGAGTGGCAAGGAGCGTTTCCCCATGGGCTTTGCCCCGGCTGGGGCTGAACCTGTTTCTGATGAGCATGCTGCCGATTGAGTATCATCTGCTCCCGGTGGTGAGGCGGGGCGTGGCTCTGCTGGCGGCTGTGGCACGCTATGCGCTGGTGGGGTGCGCCGTGCTGGCGCTGGCGGAGCTGGTGCTGCTGCCCTTGCACCTGGTGTTGCCTGGGATATTGTGCGGTATGGTGTCAGCTTTTCTGCTGCATGCGGCGCTGATGCTGTTGGTGCTGCTGGTGGTGTGGTGCCATGCGGTGCTGCTGGCGGGGCAGGGGCTGGTGGTGACCCGCTGGATGGTGCGCGTGGGGGGCATGCTGGCGCCGCTGCTACCTGTCTGCTGGGTGTATACGCTGGTCACGGGCAGGTTGCTGCTTTACCGGCAGGGGGAATTGCCGCTGATACTCACGGTGCTGCTGGTGGCGGTTGCCGGGTTCAATATCCCTAAGATGGCGGCTGCGCACTGGCAATTGCAGGTGCGTGTGGTGGCGGTTCCGGTGCTGCTGGTGGCGGCGTTCTGTCTGGATGTGCCGGGAATGCTGCTGCCTTGCGCAGCGGTAAAGCTGCTGCTGGCGTATGCTGCGGCGTCCCCCCTGCGGCAGCTGGCCTGGTTGGCTCCCAGGGTTATCTCCATGCCGGAGAGGGACTGAGGTATATCCTCACAGCAGGTGCTTTGCTCCAGGTACGTCGAGGCGGCGGGATTCGCGGGCGTAGCCGAAGGAGCCTTCGTCCGGTTCGTTGACATTGTTCCGGCGGTGGTGGACGGTGCCGCTGCGGGTGCGCAGGTAGTGTACGACGCCGTGGCCGACGGCTTCTGCGTAGCGGCGGGCGTTGGCCGGGTTTGCCAGGTAGCGGGCGTGCTGTCGGTTGTTGAGGAAGGCTGCTTCGATGATGGCTGCGGGGATGCCTGCATCATCGCAGACATTGAGCCAGCCGCCGCCGCGGGAGGCATCCACATAGCGCACCTGTACCTGGCATTTTCTGCCTTTGTTGGGCATGCCGTGGTTGAGGCAGCGGGAGTTGAGGGAGTCCGCAATGGCCTGGGCCAGCGGGGTGCCGTTGTGGCGGTTGGCGAGGATGATGGATTTCTGGTTATAGCGGCGCCAGCCGGAGGCGCTGCTGTTGTGGTGCAGGAAGACCATGGCCGGAGCCTGGCGGTAGACGCCGTAGTCTGCGCTGATGATGCCGCTGGCCACGCGGTCCGGGAAGTAGCGCGACGGGTAGCGGCGGCCGGGTTTTTCGCGTTTGCGCAGGTGCTGCACATCGGCCCGCTCAGCCCATTGTTCGTAGCGCTCGTCATCGGGCATGCTGCCGCGGTTGCTTACGACGCAGGGGAATCCGGCCTCCTCAATCACCTTTTTGGTGTAGTATGCGTATTCATACCAGAATTCGCATTCGGAGAAGCGGCGGCCGTTCACCTTTCCCGGGGTACGGGCACCGGGGTATTCGGCGGTGTGGCCGATATCGAGCACCACCGCGGGCGTGGGCGGCCCCGGGAACTGCTGGCAGGCGGTGAATGCCAGCACCAGCAGCAGAAGAAGCGGTGCGATGAGGAAATGCCGCTGCATCAGCCTTCCTCCTCCTCGTCTGCCCGGGGAATGCGCGGGGTGAAACGCATGAGCTCCGGAATGAAGGTGAGGGGGATATCACCCGTGGGGCCGTTTCGGTTCTTGGAAAGTGCCAGGTTGGCATCGGAGCCGACGGTTTCGCGCTCTTCGTCGTCCTCGGCGTAGTAGGCCATGCGGTAGAGCAGGCCGATCATATCGGCGTCCTGCTCGATGGCGCCTGATTCACGCAGGTCGCTCATCATGGGTACACCCTTGTTCTTGCCAGGGCGGTTTTCCGGGCCACGGTTCAGCTGGGCCAGTGCCAGGATGGGCAGGTCGAGTTCCTTTGCCAGGCTTTTCAGACCGCCGGAGATTTCTGCAATTTCGCGTTCGCGGCTGTTCTGGGCCTGCTTGGTGTGAGAGCGCATGAGCTGCAGGTAGTCGATGCCGATGCAGCAGAGGTCCGGGTGGTCGCGCATGACGCGGCGGGCCTTGGCGCGTAGCTCTGCAATGGAGATGGCTGCGGTGTCGTCAATGACGATGTTGCTGCTTTTGAGTTCGTTGATAGCGTGCTTGAGGCGTTTGAGGTCCTCTTTGGCGAGACCGCCCTGGCGGGTGAGAAGTTGTTGTTTGCTGACGCCGCTGCGGGCGTAGAGCAGGCGCTCCACCAGCTGCACGCTGGGCATTTCGCATGAGAAGATGAGGATGGGCTTCTTCACCTCCAGCGCCAGGTGCTCCATGATGTTGAGCAGGAATGATGTCTTACCCATGGAGGGACGCGCGGCAATGATGAAGAGCTCGCCGCCTTTCAGGCCGTTAATCATGGTGTCGAGGCGCGGGTAGCCGGTGGTGATGCCCAGTACCTCACCCCGGCTGCTCATCATGCGCTCCATGTTGCTCACGGCGGCAGCGATGTCGGCGCTTAGTTTCCACTCACCGCCTTTATCAGTGCTCTGGCGGATTTTGAGCACGGCCTGCTCGGTTTCATCCAGCAGGGCGTCCACCTCGGCTTCGCTGGTGTAGGCGGATTCGCTGGCCTGGTTGGCGGTCAGGATGATGCTGCGGCGGATGTATTTCTCCTTCAGTGTTTCAAAATGCAGGTTGAAAAGCCCGGTGTTGGTGGTGTAGGAGAAAACATCGGTGAGCCCTGAGGGGCCGCCTACGGCTTCGAGCTGTTTCTTGTCGGCCAGCTGCTGCATGACCGAAGTCACGTCGATGGGGATGCCCTTGTCGTAGCGCTCGCGGAAGATTTCCCACAGAATGCGGTGGGCGGGTATGTAGAAGAAGTCACCGGTCATCCCCTTGGAAACACATTGGGAGACAATGTTGGTGGGGTCGATGGTCATCATGGCCAGCAGGCTTTTTTCCACATTCGGGGCTTGCGGCATGACCACATTGGCGCCGGTGTGCGGGCTGGCTCCTGCTTTCAGGTCGGGCTTTTCGTACGTATCGGTGCTCATGATGACGGTGGGGCAGGTCAATGATACTATTCCCGCGCCGATTTTGCAAGTGAAAACCCGGCTTGTCCCGGAGCAGGGACGAAAAATCCGCGCTTATGCTTTCTTTTGCCTTGCATCGTGGTGGAGATACGGGTAAAATTAACTTGTAAGCAGGTGGGACTGAACCTTCCTGGATACCCCCTATACGATTATGAAGACACTCATTACCAATGCTCATATCATCTCCCCTGGCGTTGACCTGCCCGGTGGTTCGGTTCTTGTGGAAGGCAGCAAGATTATTGCTGTGCTTCAGCCTGGAGAAACAGCTGAGGCTGACAAGACGATTGATGCCGGCGGCAACATGCTCATGCCCGGCTTCATCGATATTCACTCCCACGGTGCCGGCGGTTGCGATACCTGCGATTGCAAGGTGGAAAGCATCCGCACCATTGCTGATTGCAAGATGAAGGAAGGTGTGACCACCTGGCTGCCTACCACACTGACGCTGGGGACTAAGACCCTGGCGGATGTCTGCACGGTGGTGAAGGAATACGCCGCTGCTCCCACTGGTTCCAAGACTCCCGGCGTGCACCTGGAAGGCCCCTATATCAACCCGAAGCAGTGCGGCGCTCAGAACCCCGCTTTCGTGCGTCCTGCCGATTATGAAGAAGTGGCCATGCTGAACGATATCTACCCGGTGCTGCTTATTTCCATGGCTCCGGAAATGCCTGGCTCCATCGACTTCATTAACAAGGCTACCGCAGCTGGCATTACCTGCTCTGCCGGTCACTCTGCCGCCAGCTATGCTGATTTCAAGAAGGCCAAGGCTGCAGGTCTGAAGCACCTTACCCACTTCTGCAACCAGATGAGCCCGCAGCACCACCGCGAAATCGGTCTCGTGGGTTCCGGCATGCTGGATAAAGATATCAAGATTGAAATCATCTGCGACAAGATTCACCTCTGCGAGGATATGCTGAAGCTCACTTTCAGCAACAAGGATATTGACCAGATGATTATGATTACCGACTCCCTTGCGTGTTCCTGGATGCCCGATGGCCCCGGCCAGCTGGGCGGGCTGCCCATCATCGTGAAGGGCGGCGTGGCTCGTCTGGAGAGCGGTAACCTGGCTGGTTCCACCCTGCGCTATGCCAAGGGGCTCAAGAATGTGCAGGAACTCACCGGTGCCCCGCTCAGCGAACTGGTGAAGGCCACTTCCTGGAACCAGGCCCAGAGTCTTGGCCTCTTCGACCTTGGTAAGATTGCCCCCGGCTACACCGCTGATATGGTGGTGCTGGATGCCGGGTACGAAACCGTCATGACCATCATCGACGGCGAGCTCCGTTACCAGGCCTGATGCTATTCAACCGGCGGGGTGCTGCGGCACCCCGCCACTCTTTCTCCACATCCCCCCCACCCGCTGCAATTTATGCTCATCTCACCCCTCGCCCGTAAACTGTGCCAGAATAAGGGAATTGACCCTGCGGCCTTGCGCGGCAGCGGACCACGTGGGCGTATCATGGCGGCAGATGTGGTGGAGCCCACTGCTGCCCCGGTGAGCCGCGGCAGAACAGTGGTGAATGATTTTGCCATAGCCCCCACCCGCCCGGAGATAGACGGTTACTACGTATACGATCAGGAGGTGGATATGGCTGCGCTTGCCCGCATCAGTCTGCCGATTGCAGTGCAGTGCGAAAAACTGCTGGACAAGCGCTATTCTCTTTTCGATTATATCACGCGTGCCGTGGTCAAAGCCTGCACCAGCCACCCCTGCTGGATGCCCCCGGATGGCAAGGTGGATGTGCTTCTCTTTGAGGAAGAAGGCCGGAAGGTGATGGGTATCGAGGATGCCGCCAGCAAGAGTATCTATCGTCTTGCCCGCGAGGTGCAGCAGGACAGCGCCGCTGTGCTTGAGAACTTCTCCCCCCATATCGCAGTGTGTGACGCTGCCACCGCCCGCCAGCAGGTGGTCGATTACATTGCCAGCGGCAAGCGCCCGGTGTTCGGCTTTGTGGCCCGGGGGCGCAGCGCCAAGGTGGGTATCCGCGCCGGGGGCGAGAGCTTCAGCAGCTTTGCCCTGCCGTATACCTTCTATATATCCACCTGCATAGAGGCGGCAGAGGCCAACCGCATTGCCGCTCGCCTGGGGGATTTGCTGTATAATCCGGTGAGCTTGTTGCTCCCGACCTGACGCCCTGCGGCCGGGACATTCCTCACGGCCTCCGGACCAGGCGCCACAGAGCGCCTGTGAGTGCCAGGCTGGCCACGGCACCCAGCGCCGTGAACCACAGGGGCAGCTGCCAGGCTGACGGCTCGTGCGGGGCTGCGGAGTGGGCTACCAGCAGAGTGAGCGGCAGGTGCCAGAAGGTGCCCAGCAGGAAGATGATACCCAGGCTGCGGCGATTTACCCCGGCATGGCGGAAAAGCACCTTGCGCACCATTCCGGCCACCACGGCGGCCACTGCCATGGCCACCGGCACCAGCGCACCTACGGCTCCGGCTGTTTCGCGCAGGCGCTCCGCCGTCACCGGTTCGGCAAACAGCTTTTTCAGTGGCTCATAGCAGAGCGCAGCCAGCACCACTGCTCCGTACGAAAGCGAGCGGTTGAACAAATTGCGGAATGCGAAGGGATCTTCCGGTGGCATCATTTCTTCTTGCGGCGTTTCTTTTTCTTCTTTTTGGCGGGGCCGGGTGTGTCATTCCCGGTTTTATCCGCGGTCTTCCCGCCTTTGGTGTAGTAGCGCACGTAGTCAATCTCGAACTGCACCGGGTATTGTGAGGCATCCGGAGCTTCAGCCCAGCCGTCGATAGCGGTGTTCATGATGAGGTAGCACGGGGTGCGCAGCGGGTTGTTGCCGTCCGGGTAGTTGGCTTCCTCGATGCGCACGCGGCCCACCTCCTTGTCGTCGATAAGGATACGCATCGCCTCCTCATCCCACTCCAGCACATAGGTGTGGAAATCCTTGCTGTAATCGGGGATGCGGGTCGTGCGGATGACCTTGTGCTCCCGGTTGCTGCCATTGGCCCCCCAGCGGAAGATGGAGTAGCAGGTTTCCGGTTCCTGGGAAATATGCTCCAGAATGTCGATTTCGCCATTTGCCGGCCAGCCGTACTGGTTCACGTGCATGGTCCAGAGCGCGGGCCATACTCCTTTGGCTTTCGGAATCCGAGCACGGATTTCGAGGCGTCCCGGGCATTCGAAATGTTTCACATCGCGCGTGGTGACCGAGCCGCTGGCATAGGGCATGGTTTTGCGCTGGTGGGTCCAGTGTTTTTTTCCGGGGTTGTAGTTGCTGTTTTTTGTTTCTTTTGCCCGGGAGATGAGGATGAGCTTGCCGTTGCGTACCTTCACGCAGTCCCGGGTGTAGGTCTGCACGGCGTCCTGGTTGCGGATGACGCCCAGCTCGTGTTGCCACTTCTCCGGGTTCAGCTTGCTGCCGTTGAACTCATCTGCCCAGTTGAGCCTCCAGCCTCCCGGCAGCGATTCGGGTGCCCCGGCCAGTGCCAGCGGAGCTGCCAGCACCCCCAGCAGCAGGGAAATCATCCAGTTGGTTTGCTTTTTCATATTATTGTTTTTCCAGCAGGTTCATCAAGTCATCGCTCAGTGCCTCCTGTCCGGTCGCGGCGGCGCAATCCTCCAGCTGCTCCACTGTGCGCGCGCCGATGAGCACGCTGGTCACCCCGCCGCGCTGCAGCAGCCAGCGCAGCGCCAGCTGCGTGAGCGGCAGGCCTGCCTCGGTGGCCAGGTTTTGCAGTGTTGCCACCCGGGCGGCATCGGCGCTGACTTTTGCTGCATCCAGAAAGACTGAATCGCTGCGTTCCGCCCGGGACCCGGCGGGCAGGACGGGGGTATTCAGGTATTTGCCGGTGAGCATTCCCTGCGCCAGGGGCGAGAAGACAATGCTGCCGCAGCCCTGGTCACGCGTGGCGGGCAGCATGCCGGTCTCGCAGCTGCGGTCCAGCAGGTTGTAGCGGTACTGGTGCAGCAGGCAGGGTACGCGGGCCTCTGCCAGCAGAGCACAGGCCCGGTTGAATGCTGCTGCCGGGTATTTAGACAGGCCGATGTAGAGAGCCTTGCCGCTGCGCACAATCTGCACCAGCGCTTCAATGGTTTCTTCCAGCGGGGTGTCAGGATCCGGCCGGTGGTGGTAGAACACATCCACGTAATCCAGCTTCAGGCGGCGCAGGCTCTGGTCCAGCCCTGCAATGAGATGCTTGCGGCTGCCCCAGTCGCCATACGGTCCTGGCCACATCAGGTGTCCTGCCTTGGTTGAGATGAACATTTCATCCCGGTACCCGGCAAATTCCTGCTGCAGCAGGTTACCGAAGCGCTCTTCTGCGCTGCCGGGGGGCGGTCCGTAATTATCAGCCAGGTCAAAGTGGCATATGCCCAGCTCCAGTGCACGCCCGATGATGGCCGCATTCTGCACCCGATCATCGCCTGCCCCGAAATTGTGCCACAACCCCAGTGAAATCTCCGGCAGCAGTACTCCGCTGCGCCCGCATCGTCTGTATTTCATGCCGATAATATACCCGATGCCGCAGCGTTTGTAAAGCATGCGGAAGGTGTGCAAAGAACCTGCGTCCGCCCCTTTCCAGCCTCAGCCGTGCAGCATGGTGAACCAATTTTTGGGCTTGACCCTTTTATTTCGCGTTGCTGCATAAAAAGTTGGCTTGGCAAACCCAAAGGCTTGCCAAGCATCCGTTTTTTCTCCGAAAAAACGGAGGCTGGAGTTAACAAGCCATCAGCTTGGGAAAATTGAGCCAGGAATTCGCTTTTTTCGTTTTTCCTACGTTCAGCCCAAGCAAATATGGAATCACATTATAATATATCGGATAGAAGGGTTTTATGAAATCCGCTTCGCAATTCAGGGGCCTGTCGCATCGCTTGTAAGAGGTCATGGAAAATGAAATACAGCATTTGAGAGTAAGGATTTATCTTCTGTTCAGAGTACATCTGCCCGGAGCATTTATACATGAACACTTGGAGGAAATTCTTCCAATGTAGCAACATGACAGCAAGCTCTCATCTGCCGGGCTTGAACAGGATGTGGCTATATGGTAGAATACCCATGCTTTTCCGCCGACATGCCGCATGGCGGGTGTCTACGTGCACCGTCAGCGGGAAGTAAGCCAGTCCTTACCGCTGATGGTAACGTAGCCGCAAGGATACGGAACAGCAGCTAACCATGGCTGGTGGAAAGTAAATAAATCATGAGCATCCGACACATGATAGAGCTACTCGTGCTCTTGCTTCAAATAGTTCTCTTCGTGATGAACTTCGTAAGATAATACGAGAAGCTCCGTCCGGTCAAGTGGCAGCTTGGCCGGGCGCATGGTTTCCTTTCATTAAAACAGGCGTAGTTGAACGAAAAGTATTGACTTTTTGGCTACAGCTAGTAGAATAAAGCCATCAAGAGTGGATGCTCTGATATTACTTTCCGCTCCTTCGGCTGCCACCGAAGGAGCATTTTCCTTTTCAGGGGCGTCCTATTAATCGGACGTAATGCTATAACAAAGCCATCCAAGATTCCTCAGATTGATTTTTGACTCTTTTCCGCGAGCTGACTAGTTGCTGATGGGCAGCTCGCTTTCTTTGCATGACCAACGCGATATGCGCACTGCGGGAAAAGCCCGCTCGGAGACACTGACCAAGCTGCACTTGG
>JAFVQN010000114.1 GCA_017504805.1 Akkermansia sp.
CTCATGAGCATGGTGTCCATCGTGACCGCCGGTCTCAACATCGCTTTCTCCCTGCTGTAAAGCAACCGCGCGATAGAGCAAACCATTCTGAAAGCCGCTTTCCCTCACCGGAAAGCGGCTTTTTACGTCTTGCCCGGCTAGTATCACATCCAAAATCAAAAATCCAACATTCAAAATCCAAAATCTACCGATTCTCCTTGCAAGCGCCCGGCGTGTGTGTTATTGTACAGTCATACTTCCAAACCAGAGAATCTCACACACACCATGGACAAGCTCATCGTAGAAGGCGGCACCAGACTCAGTGGTTCCGTCAATATCAGTGGTTCCAAAAACGCCTCTCTTCCCATTCTTGCCGCAGCCCTGCTCACCGATGAGCCCGTGCGTATCACCCGTGTGCCGGACGTCTCCGACACGAACTACATGCTGCAGATTCTCAGCCAGCTGGGCTGCTCGGTAGAGCGCTCCAGCGGCACTGTGCGCATTGAATCTCCGGAAGGTATTTCCCACAAAGCCTCCTACGAGCAGGTACGCAAGATGCGCGCCTCCATCTGCCTGCTGGGGCCGCTCATGGCCCGCATGAAAAAGTGCGTGCTTCCCCTGCCCGGCGGCTGCGTCATCGGCGACCGCCCGGTGGACCTCCACATCCGCGGCATCAAGGCACTGGGCGCCCGCGTGCAGGTAAAGGGCGGCAACCTCGTCATCGATGCCCCGAACGGTCTCGTGGGTACCACCATTGATATGCGTGGCGACAGCGGTCCCACCGTGCTGGGCACGGACAATGTGATGATGGCCGCCGTGCTGGCCAAGGGCACCACCATCATCGAATCAGCCGCCCGCGAGCCCGAAGTGGTGGACCTGGCCAACTTCCTCAACAAGATGGGCGCCCGCATCGAAGGTGCCGGTTCCCGCACCATCACCGTACACGGAGTGGAGAAGCTGCACGGCTGCGACCACACCGTCATCCCCGACCGCATCGAGGCCGGCACCTTCATGGTGGCCGCCGCCATGGTGAGCGATGGGCTCATGATTAACCGCGTGTGCCGCGCTCACATGAAGGCCATTTCCGACCTGCTCATCGAGTGCGGCCACCGCGTGGAATATAACGAAGACGGCACCTCCGTGTTCGTGGCGCCCGGCGAGAACCCGCGCAGCGGCAAGATTCTCACCAACCCGTACCCGGAGTACCCCACCGACATGCAGGCGCAGATGACCGCCCTCTTCGCCCTCACTCCCGGCATCAGCGTGGTGAAGGACACCATCTTCCCGCAGCGCTTCATGCACTGCTCTGAGCTCAAGCGCATGGGCGCCAACATCAAGGTGGACAGCGGCACCGCCATCATCACCGGCGTGAGCGGGCTTTCCGGCGCCCCGGTCATGGCCAGCGACCTGCGCGCCAGCGCGGCCCTGGTGCTCGCCGCACTCGCAGCCGATGGCACCACGGAGATTCACCGCCTCTACCACATCGACCGAGGTTACGAGATGCTCGATGAGAAGCTCATGACCCTGGGCGCCAAGGTAAAACGCGTGCGCGACCTGGATCAATCCGCCTTCGGCGAAGAAAACTAAGCCGGCCGGAACACATACTTTTCAGCAGCGGGGGCAGAAGCACCCGCTGCTTTTTCTTTCCCTCGAAACTGAGCATTACGCTGGACATTGATTTTTTTTCAGTTATACTAGCAGCATGAGCAAGTCTGAGTCTCCCTGTTACGGGCGCGTTATCATCATCAATGTCCTCTGCACTGCTGCCGCAGCGGGCATCGCGGCCAGCCAGGGAGCTCCTGTGCTCAGCGCCGTCCTGTTCATTACGGCTCTCATGCTGCTGTGCAATGAAGCGTGGTACCGGGCGGCGGCTCTACCCGCCCTGGTTGTGGCGCTCATCGGGCAACTTCGCAAAACCAGTGGAGAGAAGCAGGAAAAACGCGACAGGATGGCACTCCGGCTCAGTTCCTGCGTGCTGCTGCTGGTGCCGCATCTCATCTTCGGGATTCTGTATGGGGCAAACACCCTCACCCAGGGGAAGGCCGCTGCAGAACTGGGCATCTGCATCAGCCATGCAGTATTTGCCAGCGCCTTTGCTGCACCGGCCCTGCTCTGGCTCATTGCCCAGGTGGGCACCGTCTTCCCTTTATCCATGGAGCAGATTTTTGTGCGCGATGAGTTCATTCCCGACAAGTCTGCCACACCGGACAAACTGACGCCAGCGCCGCAGGGAGAATCAGAGCACCAGCCCCGCCACCCACAGCTCCGCGCCATAACCGGGGAACTTCTCTATTACGGGCGTCCCGAACCGGGCGCCACAAACGCACACGCCCGCACCCATGCCACCATCGGCTACTGTGCGCTGCCCATTGTGCTCATCCTGGCGGCACTGGCACTCAACAGCTACGAACAGTCAGCCCTTATCTCGGGGGTATGCGGGACGCTGGCTGTCATTTTCGGCTGGGTGTGCTATACACTCATCCGCGAACCCGCTGCCTGGCAGCGTAAACTCAGCCGGGTGGAATACGCCTTCACCGCCACGCATGCCTACATAGCAGAGGGCGATGAACTCCGCACCTTCACCATCGATACCACGCTGAACATCCAGCACGAAGAGGCCGATGCCAACACCGGCAACATTTACCTCACCCAATCCGGCAGACTCGGAGCCACCATGAGCAAGCTGCTCGGCAACAATCTCCGGATTAATGACAGCCGCAGCACAAGCGACCTGAAGGCACCCCTCTGCGGTTTCTTCCACATACGCAACGGAGTTCAGCTCTGCCAGCAATTGAACCAACTCCGGGAGCAACATGAATCAGCCGACTGAAGCTCCGTCCCCGGAAGCAGGCAGACAGGCGCCAGCCCCGGGGTGCTGCATCATTGGCGCGATAGCTACAGCCCTGCTCGGGCTTTTGAGCGCGCCCATCTGCTGGATTCTCAGGGACGGGCTGCTGGGCGCCTACCCCAGTTCCGGCATGGGAGCCGTGTCGCATTTCTTCTGGAGCCTGCTGTGGGGGCTGTGGCCGGTGGCCACCCTGGTGCTGCTGCTGACAAGCAGCCGTTCCCGCAAGCTGCGGTGCATCTGCCTGGGCCTGCTGGGCGTCTGCATCCTCATTTTCATGATGCCTCTGGTCTATGCCAGAGCCTATATTGATTACATGGACTCACCCTTCCGTTGCAGCGCGAGCATAACCCTATGGCAGCAAGGCATAGGCCGCATCTACCACTGGCCTGCCGACACAGATGCCCGGGAGGATGACAAAATCTGGCAGGACTGGGAAATCGCTCACAACAGCACCCACTGCTGGCGCAACCGCAGGGGATGCATCGACCTCCCGATTGCGCAATGCGAGCTGTACCACGCCACCATCCGCTGGGATGAAACGCAGGTGGAAATCACCACCCGCGCCGGTACCTTCACCCGCCCCCGCAACGAGCAGGACTCACTTCTGCTGGATTACCTCTATGGAAAGCTAGGTAAGTAAAGGTTAACAAGAGGTGAAAACAGTCATAATCTCTGCAAAAGGAGCTGCGGAGCGCGCGGGAAGCTTTACAGTGTTGACTTTTATGGTAAATGGGCGTAGAATGGCGCGCGTATGACCACAAACGCCAAAAGCTACAAAGACACCATCTTCCTGCCGGATACCACGTTCCCCATGCGTGGTGATCTCACGACCAAGGAGCCGGCGCGTCTGGAGAAATGGGAGAATGAGA
>JAFVQN010000115.1 GCA_017504805.1 Akkermansia sp.
AAGAAGAAGCCGCCGGTGCCTGGATGTGCGCCATGGAGCGCAAGAACGGCCCCACCGCCCTCATCTTCACCCGTCAGAACATCCCCAGCCTCACCAGCGTGGTCGACATCTCCGCCGAAACCCGCCGCATGGGCACCATGAAAGGCGCCTACATCGCCCTGAAGGAGCAGACCGAGCAGCCCGGCACCATCATCATCTCCTCCGGTTCCGAGCTGATTCTGGCCCTGCAGGCTGCTAAGGAACTCGGACCGGATGTGCGCGTGGTCTCCATGCCCTCCATGTACCGCTTCAACAAGCAGGACGCCGCCTACCAGGAAAGCGTGCTGCCTGCCAGCTGCACCCGCCGCCTGGCCATTGAAGCCGGCAAGACCGACCTGTGGTACCGCTACGTCGGCCCGCAGGGCTGCATCATCGGCATCGACTCCTACGGCTTCTCTGCCCCCGGCGATGTCGTTCTGCACGAGCTCGGCATGAACGTGGAGAACATCATCTCCCACGTGAAAGCCATGAAGTAACCCGCTTCGCATCCATTCTCCCCCCCCAGGCCGCACGGTTCCATCCAATCGTGCGGTCTTTTCTGCACCAGCATTTTTACTCCGCCTATTGCTTACACAGTATGCGCCGGACTCTTTCATATTGACACGTATACATCCAGCACACTATAATGCCCATACTAAATTATGGAAACACTGCGATTAATATATCAACTATCTGATCTGGATTTTAATGAACTTCTGAGAACTGCTCTCATTTTTATGGTGGCAACCACAATCATCAATGCATTTGGGCGTTCAAAAACGCTGGTATTCTTAACGCTGATTACTTTTATCTTAATGTTAACCACCTGGAAAGAAGGGGCTGACTATTGCTCGTTGGTCAGAAGGATTACCTTACACTTCTCCATGTTATTCGGCTTTCTCTTAGGCTACGTGACAGGAGACCTGTTCCGCCGGAGTCCCTCCCATGAGGAAGAGTAAGTCAGCCCTGCCGAAACGCACCTTCGTGCACGCACTGGAAGGATTATCAGGCTCACGGCTCAAACTATGGGACGCACGTGTTTACGGGACTGAAGTCCCGTGCTCCGAAAACACCCATTTATCGCCCCGGCAACAACGACTCCAAAGACAGCGTTGATATTCCTTTACGGGAAAATAGCCCTGAACGACATAAAGGCATAGTGTTCGGTGTGAAAATTCGTAGTGTGGTATCACCCGTCTCGCCATCGGCAGTAAGCATACATTTGTGACTCTATCGGCGTAAGCCGCTAACTTTCAATTTGTCAATCGTCAATTGTCAATTGTCAATCCACGTGTCCCAAATCTTTGGGACACGCATGGGACGTATGACGTAGACCATTTATTTTGCTTGTCAGAAGGGACAGATAGCACTATAATAGGCACAGCATGTCAGGAAAGCGTTTCCTTACCCCTATTCGACTGATTACGTTAGGGCTCCTCGGTGCAGGAGTCATAGCGGCGGGGGTTATTGCCTGCCTGAACCATGATACTGATACCGCGCCGGTATCACCTGCCACAGCCGGGGTGTATGGACAGGACGTCCCCCCCGCCACCATGCCGGCAGAATTGCTGCCCGGTCTGGTGCTGCTGAGCCCGCAGCAGCTGGCGCTCACCCCGCTGGTGGATGGCTTCCAATCCCCCTGCGGCACAGCCACCGGAGCCTTTGCGTATGATGCGCAGCCCTTCGGCACCCGCAACGAAGCCCGCGGCGGCTACCACACAGGCTCAGACCTCAACGGCATAGGCGGCGAGAACACGGACCTGGGCATGCCGGTCAATGCAGCCGCCCGCGGTCTGGTAGTCTACACCGGGGAGCCCGCGCCCGCCTGGGGCAAGGTAGTCGTGCTGGCGCACCGCCTGCCGGAGGATGGGCGCATCATCCAGACCCTGTATGCGCATCTGGACAAGAGCATCGTGCGCCACGGCCAGTTTGTAGGGCGCGGCGAACCCATCGGCACCATCGGCACGGCCAATGGTAACTTCCTGGCACACCTTCATTTCGAAGCCATCGACTCCGTCTGCACCGAGGCAGGGCAGCCCGCCTATTCCCCGGGCGGCACCATGAACCGCATGGACCCGCAGCAACTTCTGGCAAAATACCCGGCACCAGCCCTGCCCGACCCCTACAAGCTCGTGCGGCGGATGAGGTTACGCGAGGCCGGGCTCCAGCAATCTTCCCGCCCGGCAGTTTCCATGCCCCAGGGCACCATCCCCGTCACCCCCACACAATTCCTCTAATCCCTTTTCTGATATGAAACGCAACATCCTTCTTTTCCTCTGCGCATTCCTGGCCACCCTGGGAGTGTGCGCCGGTGTCTTCATGCTGCTCAAGCACAAGGCCGACAAGCAGGCCGATGAAGCCGCCGCCCAACCGGGCATCACCACCACACCGGAGCCCCCGGCACCGACCCCGGCACCCGAGCCCAGTGAAATCCCGGTGGATGAGCCCGCACCGGCCCCCCAGCCGGAGCCTGCACCCGCACCGGAGCCGGCACCCTCCCCTGAGCCTGCGCCGGAGGTGCAGCCCGAACCAGAGCCGGCACCTGCGCCCGAGCCGCCGGCCAAGGCTCCCGAGCTGCGCGAGAAGCCGCGCAATGCCGAACACAAAGCAGCCCTGACCGCCGTTGCAGCAGTAGAGTCCGAGGAACCGGCTGCCGCTCTGGAGCGTCTGGTGAAGGAAGGCGCCATCACCCAGGAAGCTGCCGAGATGCTCGCCGCCTGGGCCACCCGCCACAAGATCAAGGCAGTGGAAGAAGTGGGCAACAGCCGCCGCCCGAACGGTGACCGCGTGACCCGCTACCGCATCGTAGCCGAGGATGGCAGCGATGACCTGCTCATCGACGTTGTCAGCCAGAAAGGCGGCAAGGTCTTCATCGAATCCGCCAAGACCTCCTCCTCCGACAAGACGAAGCTGGACCCCGCCGCCGATTCGCTCACCGTGGCCGAAGGCTTTGTGGAAGCCGTGCGCCTGGGCAACATGGCCGTAGCCCGCACCATGATTACCGGCAGCGAAGTATCAGATGCCACCGTGGCCGGTCTCTGCATGATTTTTGAGGAAGGCGAGTTCAAGCTCCGCGAGCAGGCCCCCATCCGCAACACCTTTACCACAGAGAAAAACGCCGGCTACCTGGTCTACGTGCTCTCCCCCGTAAGCACCCGCCCGGCCAACATCGGCATGGAGCTCACCCGCCTGGAAAATGACACCTGGCGCATCAAAGCCGTGGCCATGGATGCCCTGCTGAGCAGCTACGAAAGCATCGCCACGGAAGAAGGCGGCCACTACTTCCCCATCGTGAAGAACCCGAAGGGCGGCGACTCCCTGGCCCTGTTCTTCGGCTTCAACGAGTCCGTGCTCACCCCGCGCTCCATGCGCCAGCTGCAGATTGTGGCAGAGCTGCTCAAGGCAAGCAAGGGAGTGCTGCAGATCAGCGGCCACACCGATGACGTAGGCTCTGAGAAATACAACCTGGAACTCTCCATCCGCCGCGCCAATGCCGTGAAGGAAGCCCTGGTCTCCTTCGGGGTGGATGCCAGCCAGATTTCCACCGAAGGCATGGGCAAGAGCCAGCCGCGCCGCTTCTACACCACCGAGGATACCACCGAACAGATTGACTACATCCGCGGTGAGAACCGCCGCGCTGAAATCTACCTCGACTTCGAATCGTAAGCAACACCCACCCGCATTTCCCTCATCCGCCCCTTCCTTCCCCGAGAAGGGGCGGATTTTCCATTTTAATTCACCACAACTCATTAAAGCTGTGCACAACTACGCCGCAGAACTGAATCCGCAGCAATACGCCGCCGTGACCACCACCGCGCAGCAGGCGCTCGTGATAGCCGGCGCAGGCAGCGGCAAGACCCGCACCCTGACCTACCGCGTGGCATGGCTGCTGGACCAGGGGGTGGCCCCCTGGCGCATCCTGCTGCTCACCTTCACCAACAAAGCCGCCCGGGAAATGCTGGAGCGCGTCACCGCCCTCACCGGGGCCGATGCCGGGCAGCTCTGGAGCGGCACCTTCCACTCCGTGGCCAACCGTCTGCTGCGGCAGCACGCCGGCCGCCTGGGCTACCTGCCCGGCTTCACCATCTTTGATTCGGACGACCAGCGGGCCCTCATGAAGAACCTGGTCAAGCAGTTTGCCGGCAAGATGAGCAAGGCAGAGCGCTTTCCCAAGCCCGAGCTCCTGCTCTCGCTGCACAGTCTGGCAGTGAACACCGCCACCGACTGGCACCGGGTGCTCAGCACCGAATACCCGTATCTGGAACGCCACGAGGATATCATCGGTAAAATCTATGATGAGTACGCCGCCCGCAAGCGAGCGCTCAATGCCATGGATTTTGATGACCTGCTCACCAACCTGCTGCGCCTGCTGCAGGAGCACGCCGATATCCGCACCGCGCTCCAGCAGCGCTTCCTCCACGTGCTGGTAGATGAGTACCAGGACACCAACACCCCGCAGGACGAAATCGTGCGTCTGCTGGCCGGCGGCACCGGCAGCTGCCTCATGGCCGTGGGCGATGACGCCCAGAGCATCTATTCCTGGCGCGGGGCAGACGTGCAGCACATCCTGCATTTCCAGGAAACCTACCCTCAGGCCCAGATTTACCGCATCACGACCAACTACCGCAGCCTCCCCCCGATTCTGGAGCTTTCCAATGCCGCCATCGCGCAGAATGAAAACCAGATTATCAAGGAACTCGAGCCTGCCCGCTCCGGCGCCCACTTCAAACCCGTCGTCGTGCCCGCCCCGGATAACCGCACCGAGGCCGTGTGGCTGGCACACCGCATCGACGAGCTCATGGCCGGCGGCGTACCGGGCAGGGACATCGCGGTGCTCTATCGCGCCCACTTCCACAGCATGGATGTGCAGATGGAACTCACCCGCGCCCACATCCCCTTCCGCATCACCAGCGGGCTGCGCTTCTTTGAGCAGGCTCACGTGAAGGACGTCGTTGCCTTCCTCCGCCTCCTCTGCAACCCGCGGGATGAAATCGCCTTCCGCCGGATTGCCGGCACCTTCCCCCGCGTGGGCGATGCCACCGCCGGCCGCATCTGGAGCCAGTGGCTCGCAGCCTACGATAACTGGGCCGCCGCCCACCCCGGCGAAACAGCACTCAGCGAACCGCACACGGCCGTCTTTGAACCGGCTGTGAAAGTGGCACCCGCCGTGCGCCCCCATTGGGCTGCCTTCCTGAGCCTCATGGACAGCCTGCACCCCAGCGGCCACAGCCTGCTGCCCGCCGAGCTGGTGCATACCGTGCATGCCTACCTGGTACCCTACCTGAGCCACACTTACGACAACTACGAGGAACGCGCCGAGGACCTTGCCCAGCTGGCCCGCAACGTGGGGCAGGAAGAGAGCCTGGATGAGTTTCTCGCGCAGATTGCCCTGCTGAGCGAAGTCGACACCGCCACCGTGGAGGATGATGACTGCGTCACCCTGAGCACCATCCACCAGGCCAAGGGGCTGGAGTGGAAGGTCGTCTTCATCATCTTCCTGGGCGAGGGGCAATTCCCCCACCGCCGCGTCATCGAAAGCGGCAGCACCGATGAAATCGAGGAGGAAACACGCCTCTTCTACGTAGCCGTCACCCGCGCGCAGGACCAGCTCTACCTCTCATTCCCGCGCTACAACGGGCGCAGCTACGACGCGCAATTCTCCCCGCCCTCCCGCTTCCTGACCACCCTGCCCCAGGAGCTCATCCAGCTCTGGAATATCTGATAAGCAACGATTCATTATTGCTCCGGCAATTAAAGAATATTGCCTGGACTCAACGACAAATGGGAATTTGGCGTTGTCGGAGCACGGGACTTTAGTCCCGAAATCACGGTGCATATAACCGGGACTGAAGTCCCGTGCTTCGAAAAGTTTCCCGCCAAATTCCAATTTGTCCGTCACCACCAATACGGATAACACATCAATCTTTAATTACCTCATCAATAATTCTCAGGCGGAACACTCCCCGCGGAACTCTTCTAGTTGTTTTGAAACGTTAGCTCCGGATGGTTGCGTCTACACGGCAACCATGAAAGCAACATCACTCTGCTACATGCTGGCGGCCACATCCGTGGCCGGAATCGCCGGGGCTCAGGAGCTTCCGGGTTATCTCGACACTGCATTCGGCTGGCGCCCGGGCATCATGCACGATGCCCACGTACCTGGCAGCATGCGCAAAGGCATCACCCCGCAGGCACAGCTCACCCGCCGCCACCTGGGTGTACCCACCTCCACCAGCGTGCTGCACCAGGCCCGCCGGCGCGATGAGGACCAGGCCAAGGCCCCCTGCCACGGCTGGCGCTTCCTGCCTGCCACCCCGCAGAAATTCATGCCTTATCTGGATAGCCTGTTCGTACCTGGCAACACCTGCGCCGAACCCTGCGAATGGTTCAGCCAGGACTGCATCTCCACCGGAGCCCAGAAAATCAAACACGCCCTGAGCGAATACGGCCTGCAGTACGACCTCACCATCTCGTACAACTACAGCGCCATTCACCCGAAACCCCGCCGCCACCGCAGCGAATTCTCCTCCTTCAATTCCTCGCTCACCGGCACCTGGTTCCTGGCCAAGGACTGCGACAACAGCCAGGGTGTCTTCCTCACCTTCGAGGCTGACTGGGGGCAAGGCACCAACTTCAGCGAACGCCGCAGCAGCGCCTCACGCAGTCTCGGCTCACTCTCCAACCCGCAGGGCAGCCTGCGCGGCAGCAAGGGTGTTTTCCTCCCCCAGCTCGCTCTGGGTTACAGCGGATTCGATGGCCGCTGGGTTGCCATGCTCGGCACGCTCGACCTCAGCAACTACCTCGACCAGAATGCCTACTCCTCCAGCTGGGCTGGCGGTCTCATGAACCAGAGCTTCAACAACAACCCCTGCCTCCCGCTCACCTGGGGCAACTTCGGTTTCCTGACTGCCTGGCAGCCCTGCAAGAGCTTCTACGCCATGTACGCCACCACCAGCACCAACACCCCCATCAACCACAACCCCTTCTCCCGACTCAGCGTCCATTACTGGATGCACATTGCCGAAGCGGGCTTCGTGCTGGACGATGTGCTGGGCCTGGGTGCCGGCACCTACCGCCTGCAGTATACCATGACTGACCACAGCGGCGACGTCGGCCTGGGTGGCGGCCTGAACATCCAGCAGCAGCTGGGTAAGAACTCACCCCTCGGCTTCTTCACCCGCTGCGGTTTCATGGACCAGGATGCCGCCCGCCTCACCGGGGTCAAGTGCGCCGCCACCGCCGGCCTCATGCTCCAGGCTCCCTTCACCAACAGCGGGTGGGGCAGCCGCAGCAACAACGAGAACGTCTCCTTCGGCTTCCTCTGGCAGCGCGCCGCTTCCTCCGAAAAGCCCATGAACAACAAGGATGAGTACGGTCTCGAACTCAGCGCTGTCGTCCAGGTCACTCCCACCTTCTTCCTGCAGCCGGACTTGCAGTATATCTTCAACCCGGTTCACGCCACGGACAAAGACGGAGCCTTTGTCATGCAGATGCAGGGCGTCTTCAAGTTCTGATTCCCCCTGCCCTGTTCCCACTCCTACCCCAGTGCATGCACCGCCCCTCGGTGCATGCACTGGATTTTTACCACCATGGGTGGCAACAGCATTCACAATGCTGTCGGCTTACTGAGCTTTGATAATCAATTCTCAACAGAAATATCATCTTCATGGTAACAGATGGTAGTAAATAGTTTTCATCCTCGTAACGCATAAAATTCTAATCTTTTACGATTTTCTGCTTGCTACAGCATTGTGAATGCTGTATTGTAGGGCCGTTGGATTGTAGCATGACTGCTCGTATCTCATTGCGCAAGGGATTGAATGGTCTGCATAATCCGCTCTAACCTTATAATAATCAATTCTTACTAATCATGAAGAAAACACTTATCACACTCCTCGCTCTGGCTGGTGTGGCTGCGGCTGCCCCGCTGACCTTGCCTGGCACTGATGACTTCACATGGATTGCAGGCAGCAATGCAAGCGGCATTGGAACAGGCTCTTCTGCTGCAATTATTGAGAACTTAGCCGCTGCTATTACCGCTGATAACATCGGCAATACCGACCTGACGGGTTGGTTTGGTGGCACAGGTCAGGCCTATGGTCAATCCTCTTACAATGACATTACTATTACTGCAACAAATTCATTCACATTCAAGAGCCGTCCTTCCCTCAGCGGTGAGTATGTAGCTCTTGGTGTATCGTTGGAAGAAACAGCTTCCGCCATTACTTTGACTTTCTCAAATGACAAGAAAGCAGGCTATTCCCTCTGGAGCTATGATGCAACTACTTCTACTGCAACTGAACTGATTGCAACAACAGGCCTTACTGAAGCTGGT
>JAFVQN010000116.1 GCA_017504805.1 Akkermansia sp.
CGAGAATGTGCGCGACTGGCTCTATGTGGTCGACCATGCCCGCGCCATCGACGTCATCTTCCACCAGGGCAAAACCGGTGATACCTACAACATCGGCGGTTTCAATGAGTGGAAGAACATCGACATCGTGAAGGTGGTCATCAAGACCGTAGACCGCCTGCTCGGCAACCCCGAAGGCACCAGCGAAAAGCTCATCACCTACGTGACCGACCGCGCCGGCCACGACCTGCGCTACGCCATCGACTCCACCAAGCTCAAGAACGAGCTCGGCTGGGAGCCCTCCCTCCAATTCGAGGAAGGCATCGAAAAGACCGTGCGCTGGTATCTGGACAACCAGGAGTGGATGGACAACATCACCTCAGGCGCTTACGAAAAGTACTACGAAGACATGTACAAAGACCGATGAGATGCATTAAGAAAGCTAAGAAGCTTTTCTGGAAAAAAATCAGCGAGCTGGTCAAAGCTCACGATTGGGACCGGATGGCAGCGGCAAGAGGCTGGTTCACGCCCAAGGTCATTGTACGCATGGATGGTGGCCTGGCCTCGCAGATGCTTTTTTTTGCAGTAGGCTATGCAGCAGCACAAAAGGCAGGGCTTCCCCTGTACCTCGATATCACGTGGTTTAAAAAGCACGGCACAGACCTGAAAGGTAGCAACAACAGAGGCTTTAACCTTTTTAACTCTTTTCCTGCCATTCGTGAGCAATATGCCGACCGGTTGGTCACGAAAAAAGACACATCGTGTCTTTTCCTCCGCATCTTCAGCGATTCGTATAACGAAAGAGAATATACGGGGTACTACCCGGACGTATATGCGAATCGCTCCATGTACTTGGATGGATACTACGCGCATGTTCGCTACATTGCGGATGTGAAGGACGATTTGATGCGACTCATGCGTTTTGACCAAGCCCTGACCGGAGAGGAGGAATCCCTTATGCGGGAGATTCATGGCACCTGCTCATGCGCACTACATATTCGCCGAGGTGATTTCTGCGGTACCATCCACGATGTCTGTTCAGAGAAATACTATTCGAGAGCCATAGCCCGCATGCGTGAGTTGCACCCCGAAGTTGTCTTCTATGTTTTTACAAACGATGAAGAATGGACCGATGCATTTCTGCAGAAAGCTTCTGACAAAATCAACTACGTCATACTCAGAGGACGTAGCGAAAGCAACCCCATAACGGATATGCAGCTCATGGCTGAATGTCAACATGCCATCATTTCCAATTCCGGGTTCTCGTTTTTCCCGTCATTCCTTACGTACAGTGAACATAAGCATGTTATCATGCCTGAAGTCTGGTTCAACGGAGAGCTAAAGGAGAAGTCCCGCGACATATTCCACATGCCTGGGTGGCTTCAGCTCCCCATTGACTAAGGCCTTACTCAGCTTACAACCAAATGACATACTCTAAGACATACGATTTGTATTTCTCTCTGGGCGGTGCATGTGCAAGCACCCAGATCCTGAGGTATTGCCATTTGCAGTACGCCTCCTACCCCTTTGACTGGTTGTGGGGAGCTACCATTGCAGAAAGAGCTGCGATACTCGCCGGCGAGTTCAAAAGCCTGCTGGATAAGAACTCCATGGAGCTCGTCAATGAAACACTCAGCGCACACGGCACCAACAACTGGCGCAATAATGCCAACGGCATAGAATTCATGCACGATTTCCATGCCAACGTATCGTTTGACGCAGAGTTCGACAAGGTTGCAGGAAAATACTGTCGGCGGGCTGAACGCCTGCTTCAGCAAATCAAGACCAGCAAAAGGGTGCTGGCGCTGTATGCAGAGCGCCCCTGCGATAAGAAGAAACTTACCACAGAAGAGCTGAGCGAGGCACTGGAAATTCTGCGCAAGGCATTTCCGCAGGTGCATATAGATTTGCTTTATCTTTATTGTGATGATACCATATCCATTACTGACGCAGAGGAGACCGTCCTCGCGGAGGGAGTATCAACTATCTGCTTCGGGTATAACATGTTCAATGTATACGCCCCATATGAGGTAAACCTCCCCATGGCTGCATATGCGATGAAGGCATTCAGGATTTCCGGATTGCACCTCACCGGGAACGCCGTCCATGAGCGCGACGAATTCATGCGCGGCATTCCCAGTGCCAGCAAGTTGATGGCGCGTCAGAAACTGGGTATCAGGATAGCCCGCATGATTATGGAGTTCGAAGGGTATTACCGAATTATCAGATCCATGAACTCCCTTTTAAAACACTTTTTCAAAATCAAGAAATGAGTCAAGAACCACCACCCCCGCCTCGCATCATTGATTTGCCCAAAATTCTGGACAAACGTGGTAACTTGTCCATCATTGAGGAACTCAGGCACATTCCCTTCAAGATTGAACGAACATACTGGGTATATGACGTTCCCGGTGGTGAGAAACGCGGTGGCCATGCGTTTAAGACAAGCCAGGAGTTCATTGTAGCCCTTTCCGGCAGTTTCGATGTGGTGCTCACCAACCGCGAAGGCGAAAAGCGAACCTGGCACATGAACCGTTCCTACTACGGCCTCTATGTACCCAATGGCTGGTGGCGGGAAATGGAAAACTTTGCCACCAACTCCCTGGCGCTGATTCTGGCCTCAACCCCATACAGCCAGGAGGACTACATCCGCGATTTCGAAATCTTCAGAAAGGAGGGTATATGAACAAGCCCACAGTTTACGATTGTTCCATCATTGAACTTCCACGCATCACCAACCGCGCGGGAAATCTGACTTCCATTCAGGGCAATGTCAATCTACCCTTTGACATTAAGCGAGTTTTCTACAGCTACGATATTCCGGGGGGTGAAGCAAGAGGCGCCCACGCGCACAAGGAATGCCACCAGTTCCTTGTAGCAGCCAGCGGCTCATATGAGGTGGTGCTGGATGATGGGCGCAACAAGCGAACCGTCCTGCTCAACCGCCCCTTCTATGGGCTCCACATTCCCCCAGGCATCTGGGCGGCAGAACAGGGCTTCTCTTCTGGTTCTATCTGTCTGGTACTCGCTTCCCACGTCTACAGTGAAGATGACTACATCCGCAATTATGACGATTTTATAGAATACGTGCGCTGATAATATGAAACACCCCTTGGCAGATATCCAATCCACCAATATTGGGCCTGGTACCAATATATGGCAATTCTGCGTTGTATTGCAAGGTGCCCGCATCGGGGCCGATTGCAATCTCTGCGCCCACGTTCTGGTAGAAAATGATGTTCAGATAGGAGACAGAGTCACCATCAAATCAGGCGTGCAGCTGTGGGATGGTGTGACCGTTGAAGACGATGTCTTCATCGGGCCCAATGTCACTTTCACCAATGATTTGGTACCGAGGTCCAAACAGTACCCGGAAAGCTTCGCACGTACCGTCATCCGGAAGGGAGCCTCTATAGGTGCAAACGCCACCATTGTAGCAGGTCATAGCATCGGCTCCTATGCTCTGATAGGGGCCGGTAGTGTGGTCACTAAAGACGTGCCCCCGCACACCGTGTGGTACGGCAACCCAGCAGTGCAACGCGGCTATGTGACTAAAAATGGCATTCTGCTGGATATGAACAAACAAGATAAAAACGGAAATAAATACAACATAGACTGAATATATGATTCCTTTCCTCTCCCTCAAAGATGTGACCGCAGCCCATGGCGAAGAAATACAGGCAGCCGTGCGCCGCGTGGTTGACAGTGGCTGGTACCTGCAAGGCCAGGAAAACGCACGCTTTGAAAAAAACTATGCCGAATACATCGGAGTAGACCACTGCATCGGCTGTGCGAACGGGCTGGATGCACTCATCTGGATTTTCCGCGCCTATCTGGAGCTGGGCATCATGCAGCCGGGCGATGAGGTCATTGTGCCCGCCAACACTTATATTGCCTCCATTCTGGCCATCACGGAAAACGGGCTCACCCCGGTGCTGGTGGAGCCGGACATGAACACCTACCAGCTGGATGGAAGCAAGGTGGAAGCCGCCATCACCCCGCGTACCAAGGCCATCATGATTGTGCATTTGTACGGCCAATGTGCCTATACTGACCAGATAGGCGAACTGTGCGCTAAGTACAACCTGAAACTCGTAGAAGATAACGCTCAGGCACATGGATGCCGCTTCAAGGGTGGCTCCCGCACTGGCAGCATCGGCCATGCTGCAGGGCACAGCTTCTACCCCGGAAAAAATCTGGGAGCCCTGGGCGACGGCGGTGCCGTGACCACCAGCGATGCAGAGCTGGCCGAATGCATCCGAGCGCTGGCAAACTATGGTTCTACTCGCAAATACGTATTCAAATACACCGGTCGCAACAGCCGCTTGGATGAGATTCAGGCCGCAGTGCTGGATGTGAAGCTTAAATACCTGGATGAAGATACAGAAAAACGCCGCGCCGTCGCCCGTTATTACCTGGAGAACATCAAGAATCCGGCTGTCATTCTCCCCCAGGTACCCGATTGGCAGGCGCACGTGTTCCATCTCTTCCCGATTCGTTGCAGTCGACGTGACGAACTGCAACAGCATCTTACGACCAATGGGGTACAGACTGTGATTCACTATCCCATTCCGCCGCACAAGCAGGAGTGCTATCAGGAGTGGAACGACCGTTCCTATCCCATTACTGAGCAGATTCATGACGAAGAGCTCTCGCTGCCCATCAGTCCCACCATGACCGAAGCTGACATGAAGGCAGTGGTCACGGCTGTCAACGCTTTCGCGTGAAAGCAGGTCTGCAATTATCACTGGATTCCGACAATTTGCAACATGACAGAAACCGGCAGCAACCTCCCCCTCATCAGCGTTATTGTACTCACATACAATTCCGCGGACTTCGTGCTTTCCACATTGGAAAGCATCTATCGGCAGGACTACGCTGGCCCCCTGGAAATCATCATAGGAGACGACTGCTCCCGTGACGATACAGTGAAAATATGCCGCACGTGGTTAGCGGAACATGAAAGTCGCTTCCAGCGCTCCACAATCCTGCAGCCGGGAGAAAACCAGGGCGTTGTCGGTAATTACAACTCGTGTATTCAGGTATCCAGGGGTGAATGGATCAAAGGCATAGCAGGCGATGATATTCTCGTTGATAACGCGTTAAGCCTGTATTATAACAAAGCTATGGAGGATGCAGGGAAAAGGCTGTTCCTTTATTCTCCGCTGCGCATTTTCCAGGAAGAAAGCCAGCTACAGGCCCCAGAGAAGTTAAAATTGCTGCAGGGCGGCCCCGGTGATTCAGAAATCGACATCAACTACATCTTTAAAAAGCCATCTTTCTGGACAAACGCACCTTCTTTTTTCTTCTCCAGAAAGCTGATGGAAGATATCGGATTCATTCCACCATTGTTCCGTAACGTGGAAGATCGTCCTCTGTTTGCAAAAGTACTGGCGAGCGGGTACAGCATCTACCATTTGTCCAAGCCCACCGCGTACTACCGCATGCACATGTCAAACCTCACCTCCACTATGGCAGGGGCTCACTATGCAGAATGCAACTGGAAGACGTACCAAGCCATCCTGCGCCCCAGTTTCCCGCTTCTGCGGCGTTGGGATTTGGATCTTCGAATGCTCCCCCAGTGGTACTTCTTCAAACAGGGTGAAAAAAATAAGAAGGTAAGCCTCTTCAAACTGGGTTGCAGGTTGCTCTGGCTTGTATACCGAATGCTGACTTTTGTCTTCACTCTCTGGCCTACAAAAGTAAAAACGAAGTAATAAGCCTCTTGCGCGTTCATACCTTTCTGATGATGAATTATCACGGCACATGGATACACGCAGGAAACTACGGGCGCATCCTGCTGGTGGGTGATATCTTTGCCAACAGTATGGTTGCTGGTCTGCAACGAGAAATTGACAGGCCGGTGGATGTAGTATATGCCGATACTGCGGGAAAACTTATTGAACTGGCCACCAGCCAGATGGAAAGGCTCAGTTACGGTATGGTCATCATAGTCGCTGGCGACATCAGCGGTGATGCGGCCCCTGGAAAAATGCTCGCCCATCTGCGCGGACGCAATGCCAAAACCAGTTTTGCGCTGGCCACTACGCCACCAACCTGGCTCAAATCCGCCAAATACAGAAATGGTACAGACAAATCTGCGCAGCTTAATGAACAATACCGCCAGTGCGCTGCCGAACAGAACCTCCCATGTCTTGATTATAATGCGATTGCTCAGCAATATCATCTGCAATCACCAGAGGAAGCAACCTGGCCCGTTCGTTTCTTCTCCGGTCTGGAATTAAAACGTTTCCATTTTTCAAAGATCAAGAAAGTGAAGCGAGAGGGCGGCACACCCGAGGGTCGCGCCAGACTGACCATGCGATTTCTGGCATACAAGACGGCCGAGTTCATCAAGGAGCAATTGGGAAACGCGCCTCAGGGGGATGTGCTCTGGAACAATTTTCAGGCGGAGGAAGGAGCCCCGTATCTGTTGGTCGGCGATTCGAACATGCGCCGCATACGGAGCATGAACAAGGAACTACGCAGCAAAAGTGATATATACAGCACCAGTGAAGACCTGCTCTCTGACGCAGCCCTGGAAAACATACGCCGCAGCATTAAGCCGCATCACCAGGCTATCGCTATCTCATATGGCACACACCATTTGTCCGCTTTTTATTCAGAACACTTTGAGCAACAATGCCGCAAACTGTTTACCGCTCTGAAAGCTCGACATCTCGCTGTTGTGACTATCAATGTTACCCAACGAGCAACGGAGCACAAGCCTTATCGGCCCGATGCGGCACAAAACGCGATCATCGCAGAGCTTAACAAACGGTTTGATGCAGTGGCTCGAGAACATGACATCCCTTGCATCGATGCCTATTCACTGATGGCAGCAGGACAGTTTGAAGATAAAGTTCACTACCGATTTGAGGACTATACAGAACTAGCAGACGCACTGTTGCTCCAACTGCAAACAAGCTGTCAGCTGCACTCCCCTGCCCTGTAATCCCTCCGGGGGCGAGCATCTAACAAACGTCCGGCATCATTCTGCATCGCCTTGCAAATTCCAATCAATTGCAATATAGCCGCATGATTTTCCATCTGCATCCCACGTGATGCCGGGTTTGACAACTCTAGCCGGATTTCCAGCGATTACGCAATTAGCTTCAGGGCAGGAACGCCCCACTACGCTCCCCCAACCAATTACTTGAACACACTCTATCAAGCAATTTAGGGATGCCGGTTATCTCACTCGTTTTCTCATCGACTTTGGTTTAAGCAAGAGAAAGTCTGCAACTGCAAACAATAGTATTCAGATTGTTGTTTAAGTGCATTTTGGTACTTCGTCAAGCTTTTAGTGCAAGCTTTTGCACTTTGGATAGCACCAAATACGACAAGCAAAATGCTTGAAATAGTCCGGCAGGTCAGGTAGAATGCGTGCAACCGATATGGCAGAAAAGCCCGCTCTCAGCCCGATGATGGACCAGTACCTGCGCATGAAGCAGTCACTGCCGGGGGATGTGTGGCTGTTTTTCCGCCTGGGGGATTTTTATGAGATGTTCTTCGAGGACGCGGTGGAGTGCTCAGCTGCGCTAGGGCTCACGCTCACGAAGCGGCAGACGATACCGATGTGCGGGGTGCCGTACCACGCGGCGGAGGGCTACATAGGCCAGGCGGTGAAGCTGGGTAAGCGCATCGCCATTGCAGAGCAGATGGCCACCCCGGTGCCCGGCAAGCTGGTGCCGCGAGAGATTACGCGCATCATCTCCGCCGGTACAGTGGCGGATATGAGTCTGCTGGATGCCGGGGAACACAACTACATAGCCGCCTGCTACCGGGAGAAAAACACCTGGGGGCTGGCCTGCGCCGACCACACCACCGGCGAATTCACCGTAGCGGATTTTTCCACACTGGAAGCCCTGAGTGAAGAGATAGCCCGCATTCATCCGCGCGAGCTTCTCATCAGCCAGGAACAGGTGGAGGAGTTCCCCGCTCTGCCTGTCACCCAGCTGTACGATGCTTACACCTTTCTGCCCGGCCTGGCTGATTCATTCCTGCGCTCGCATTTCCGGGTACACTCGCTGGAGGGGTTCGGATGCGCCCACCTGGGTCCGGCGCTCGGCGCAGCCACTGCCATTCTGCACTACCTGAAGCACCAGCTGCGCCGCCAGACGGACCACCTGCGCACCCTCGCACTGCGCTCGACAGAAAACGCAGTCATGATTGACACCGCCAGCCGCCGCAATCTGGATCTGGTGGAAGCGCGCGGCGGCCACAAGAACACCCTGCTGGGCACGCTGGATAACACCAGCACTCCCATGGGTGCCCGCAAGCTGCGCGACTGGATTCTGCACCCCACCAGCTGCATGCAGGAGCTGCTGCGCCGCCAGGAGCTCATCGCAGGTTTCCTCAAGGAACCATTCCTGATGTCCGAACTCCGCGGAGCCTTCAAGGGAGTGCGCGATACCGAGCGACTGGTATCCCGGCTTTCCCAGGGAGCCGGCAACGCCCGTGACCTGCTGGCGCTCGGCACCTCGCTCTCCCACCTACCATCCATTGTCGAGGACTTATCAGCCCTGCAGCAGCACAACGCCCACTTCACGCCCCTGCTCGAACGCCTGGGCAATTTCGAGGAGCTGACCGCCCTCCTCACCTCCGCTGTCGTGGATGAACCACCGGTCACCATCAAGGAAGGCGGCATGATACGCGATGGCTATGACCCGCGGCTCGATGAACTCAGGGCGGCCTCCCGCGAAGGCAAGAACTGGCTGGCTGAACTCGAGGCCCGCGAACGCGCCGCCACCGGCATCGACTCCCTGAAAATACGCTACAACAACGTCTTTGGTTACTACATCGAGGTCACCAAGGCCAATTTCTCCAAGGTGCCGCAAGACCGCTACGTGCGCAAGCAGACACTGGCCAATGCCGAACGATTCGTCACTGAGGAACTCAAGAAGATGGAAGGCACCATCCTTGGGGCAGATGAACGCTCGCGCCAACTGGAATACGAACTCTTCTGCCATCTGCGCGAACAGGTGGCTCTGTTCATCGACCGCATTCAGCGCACCTCAGAAACGCTGGCAGAGGTGGATGTGCTGCTGGCGCTGGCAGAAACCGCCCAGCGCTTCAACTACTGCCGCCCCGTGCTGGATATGAGCCGCGACCTCCATATCATCAACGGCCGCCATCCCGTCATCGAGCAGGTGCAAAGCGATTCAGCCTTTGTCCCGAACGACACCGAAATGCAGGCAGACACTCAGCGTGTCCTCATCCTCACCGGTCCGAACATGGCCGGTAAGAGCACCTACATCCGCCAGGTGGCCCTCATCACCCTGATGGCCCAGATTGGCTCATACGTACCGGCGGAATCGGCCCGCATCGGCCTCGTGGACCGCATATTCTGCCGCGTAGGCGCCAGCGATGACATTGCCCGCGGGCAGTCCACATTCATGGTGGAAATGAGCGAAACAGCCCTCATTCTGAACAACGCCACAGACCGCTCACTCGTCATCCTCGACGAGATTGGACGCGGAACCGCCACCTTTGATGGCCTTTCCATAGCCTGGGCGGTGGCCGAGCATCTGCACGACGAGCTGGGCTCACGCACCCTCTTTGCCACGCACTACCACGAAATGGTAGACCTGGAGCACACACACTCCGCCGTTTCCAACTGGCATGTCGAAGTCCGCGAGTGGAAGGACGAGATTGTCTTTCTGCGCAAGGTGCTCCCCGGCCCGGTAGATAAATCATACGGCATTCAGGTGGCCAGGCTTGCGGGCCTGCCTACCCCCATCATCGACCGGGCAAAACAAATCCTCACCCACCTGGAGATGAGTGCCGGCGCGCGCGAACCCAAATCCACCCGCCGCAAGCGAGCCCGCGAAAGCGGACTACCCTGTGCCGAAGAAGCAGATGTAGCCCAGCTGGATATGTTCAGCATGCTCGACGATGGAATCTGAGTTCCCGTACCGCACAAAATTTGGACAAGTCCCAAAAATGAGCTTGACTTACAAGGCCGCTGGCATATACTTGAAGTGTTATTTAACCCAAGTATGAAAACTCTTTCCCTCTTCGCCCTCTCCGTTCTGGCTGCCGTTGCCGTGCAGGCAGCCCCCGTCATGCAGACAAAGGACCTCTCTGAGGATACCCTCAAGAGCATCGCAACTGACCGCCAGAAAGCCAGCATCGACCGTTACAACAAGGCAGTTGCCCGCGCCGAAAAGAACCGCGAGGATGCCATTAAGGAAGCCCAGAAGCTTACCCGCAAGAACGATGCCGGCATGAAGAAGACCATCCAGCACCGCCAGCTCAACACCATGCTGCCTCCCTGCGAACGCACTCCGGAGACGCCCCGCAAGAGCGGCGACTACACAGTGCGCTACTGATAAGAGTCCAGCCATTTTTCTTCGGCAGGAGCAGCCGGGCTGCTCCTGCTTTTTTATTGCGCCAAAATCCGCTTTTAGCTTGAAAATTGCGGACTTTGTGAGATAATGAGTCTGGATTACTCATCTTATGGCAGACGAAGAAGAGGATTTTTACAAAGAGCCGACCCGCAAGGAATGGGCCGGGTTCTGGACGCTGGTCGCAGTACAGGCACAGAATGCCTTTAACGAAAAGGCCGTACAATTTCTGTTAATTCCCCTGGGTGTATGGCTCTGGGGTGCGAGCGGCAGTACGCTGGAGTACATACTGGGTGCCATCTTCGTGCTGCCCTACATTCTGTTCTCCCCCCTGGTAGGCTGGCTGGCAGACTGTTTCTGCAAGACGCGCATCATCCAGGTGATGAGTGTGGTGCAGATATTCGTGATGAGCTGCATGCTATTCTGCTTCTACCAGCGGGACATGTACGCAGCCATACTGTGGTTCTCCGTCTTTGCGACACAGGCCACCATCCTCTCGCCTGCCAAAAAGGGCATTGTGAAGGACCTACTGGGTTCCAAATACATCGGCTTCGGATCCGGCATCATCGAAATGAGCCTGGTATTTGTGCTACTTGTCGCGCAGATTGGCGTATTCTTCTGGTTCTCCTACCTGCTTTCAGCCTACGAGGCAGAGCAATCCCCCCTCTACGATGCGGAGCAATACGCCGGCTGGGACTCCGTCATTCTCCCCACCTGGGTCTTTGTAGGGCTGGCCTGCCTGGTGTGCGCCGCCTCGTTCCTGGTGCCGCGCTACCCGGCAAAGAAAGCACGTCCCTTCCGCTGGAGCCTGCTGTATGAGCACTTCGGCCAGATTAAATACCTGTGGCAGGACCGACTGCTCCGCCTCAGTGAGCTGGGCATTGCCTATTTCTGGTGTCTGGCCGGTTCCCTGTTCCTGATTCTGATTCAGATAGCCAAAGGCATGCAGGCTGCAGACCCCGAAGTAGACTTCTCGCTGCAATGCGGCATCCTGATGGCCTGGATGACAGGCGGCGTAGTGCTGGGCGGCGCGGTAGCCTCCCAGTTGTGCAAGGGGAAGAATGAGCTGGGGCTCATCCCCTTCGGCGCCATCGGCATCACCCTCTGCACCTTCCTGCTCACCATTTTTGAGGTGAACACCATAGCCAGCAACACCCTGCTGGCCCTTACCGGAGCCTTCGGTGCCGCCTACCTGGTACCGTTGAACGCCTTCCTGCAGGATAACTGCGACCCCAACAACCGAGGCAATATCATCGCTGCCGGCAACCTGATTGATAACCTGATGGGACTCGTAGCTGTGGCTCTCATGTGGGTGATGTATGAGATTTTCGGCGCATCCCCGCAGCAGCAGTTCTTTGTCCTCTTCCTGCTGAGTTTCTTCATCCTCATCTGCTCACTGCGCCTGATTCCCCAAGAGTTCATTCGCATGATCGGTATCTGGTGCCTGCAGCTGGTGTACCGTCCGCGAGCCATCAACCTGGACCGCCTGCCCATGCGCGGTGGTGCACTGCTGGTGGTGAACCACGTCACCTACGCCGATGCACTCTTCCTCACCATGGTCTGCCCGCGGCCGGTCCGCTTCATCGTGGCCGAAGAGTTCATGGCCATGCGCCTCCTGGGCTGGGTGCTGGAAATCTTCAACTCACTTCCCATTTCCAGCCGTAACCCGCGCGAGGCCATTGTCAAGGCAGCCCGGGCCATTGAGCAGGGCGACATCATCTGCATCTTCCCCGAAGGGCAGCTGACCCGCAGCGGCTGCCTCACCCCCATCCGGCGCGGCATGGAGATGATTGCGCGCCGCTCCAAGGCGCCGATTATCCCCGTGTACATGGACGGACTCTGGGGCAGCATCTTCTCCTTCTCGCGCAACCGTTTCTTCACCAAACTGCCGCGCGCACTGACCTACAACTTCACCGTGGCTTTCGGAGAACCGCTGGATGCCGGCAGCTTCTCGAGCCGCACCGTGCTGCGCTCCTTCCGGGAACTCTCCGCCACCTGCCTGGAAACCTCGGACGACGTCAGCCGCGAAGGTCTTATCCGCTCCCTGGAGGAACGCGGCAACAAGCCCCTGGTCTTCTACCCCGAAGGTTCGCTCACGGCCATCCAGATAGCGGCCGCTCTCATCAGCCGCCAGGCGGATGAGCAATTCCCGCCCCTGGCACGCAAGTGGCTTCAGCTATTGATTGACGGCACGGAAGACCTGCTTGCGCTGCACCGCTACTGGCTGAACGCCAGCCAGGTGCGCCGAATCAACGCCCTCAAGGAAGGCCGCCACCACCTGCTTACCACAGTAGGCCACGGCGAGCCGCAGGAACTGGTACTGGGCGTACTCTGGCCGCTCATCACGCACACCCCGGTGCACCTCATTGAGACACCGCAGGAGACGCTGGGGTCCAACATTTCTCAGATTGTGGGCGGAGCTCACATGCGCCGCATCCTGCTCACCACTATTCCCCCGCGGCAGATACCGTTCTACGATTTCAGCGGAGGCCCAGCCATCTCCACACCCAACATGCGCTGGCGCCCCTGCCTGTGCACCCCCATGGGCAATATTGTTTCCATGAGCATGTGCCACAGCGTCTTCAAGATGAGTGACGGCACCATCCAGCTCGGTGTGCGCCCGCGCACGCGCGGTCTGCTGCTGCCGGGATACAGGGTCAACGCCGCAGCAGAGGGTTCGAACGCCGTTATCAGCGCGCCCTCGCTGCGTACAGAATACACCCTGCCCTCGCACATCTACCTGGATGAAAGCGGCTTCCTGGCCGAACTTTCGTAAACGCGTCATACCCTTAACGGTTTCAGCAATACCATGGCTCACAAGAAAAGAAAAGTTCCCAAGCTCATCGTCAGGCAAAATGCGTTCAGCCGTTTTCTGAACGAAAATTACGGCTACACGGATATACGGCAGTACACGACTCCGCAAAAGTTTTCCAGCCGACTCAACTCCATATTTCTGGCCAAGGATGCCACCGGGCAGGAAATCTTCATCAAAGCCTGCCGCTATGGCGACATGTGCGAGAATGAATATCTCTGCACCAAGGCGCTCTGGGAACAGGCCCCGGAACACTTTGCCAAACCACTGGCATACTATGCTGGCAAAAAACATGCCTTCTGCAGCACCGAATACCGCCCGGGCAAAGATTTGCGGACCTTGATTGAGTTGGAAGGCGGAGTCTCACTCTCAGCGGCTCAGAAGGCACAGCTTGTTGAGGACATCTATGCGATTTTCAAGGCGTTTCATAAAGCTGATATTGTACATTGCGATGTCGGGTTGAAAAACATGCTGCTGCACCATGGGCGAGTCATCCTGATTGACTGCCAGCTATCCACAAAGCGAGGCAACCCCAAGAAGATCTCCATTTTTGATAACATACTCAAACTCTGCATGTACAAATGGGAAAGTCCTGTCGGCTCCAATGTACTTGAGTGGGAGGATGCAGCAGGACTGTTGCACTCACTGAATCAAATCGGCACAGATGAAGAACACAGGAAGCGTTTTGACGAGATATATTCTGAGGTAGCATCCACCCTGAATCAGTTCAAGCATATCATGCCCTATCCCAGCATGGATGAACTGAACCACTGTATCAAAGTGAGTTACCTGCGCAGCCTGTTTCATCCCAAGTCAAAACTGAGGTCGCGCTACCGCCACGTAACTGAGATGCTGAAATACATGCGCGAGCATCACCCCAGCATCAACGGTGACAAATAAATGCTATTCATCAAGAGCCCCGACCATGGGGCTCTTGATGTTTTTCGTTTCGTTACAGTTCACGCCCGAACACGCCGGAGGAGCGGCCGCTGGATTCCAGGGCGGCCAGACGAGTGGGGGGCAGCACGCTGCGGGGCAGCGGGTCGTAGTGCATGCGGTCGCGGAAATAGGCCACAGCGCTCTGAGAAATAGCAAAGATGCGGTTGAATCCCAGCTGGCGGGCCTTATCCTCCACAAAGCGGCACATAGCCTTGCCGTAGCCCCTGCCCTCGTAATTCTTCTTGATGAACAGGCAGCCCAGCTCAGCGCAGGACTCCTGCGGATAGGGATACAGCGCCACGCAACCCACAATGGTGGAATCGAGGGTATAGACGTAATAGCTCTGCAGGTTCTCGCAGATACTCTCGTAGCTGCGGTGCACCAGCTTGGCATCTGCCATGCTGCGGGCAATCATGGAAAGCAGCTCGGGGATATCCTCCTCCCTCAAGGGGCGAATCTCGCGGTATGAGTCGGCATGCACCATGGTGCCCACCCCTTCTTCCGAAAACAGCTCATCAAGCAGCACACCGCGGCTGCGACCATCCAGCAGATGCACACGCGGAATCCCCCGGCGGCAGGTTTCAGCCGCCTGCTGCAACAATTCCGGATGCGTACACTCGACCAGATGCTGGGCAATTTCGCTCTCCAACGCGGCGAAAATCGGCTGTCCCTCCCGGGTGGGTACGCCATTTTCCAGCAGGCAGATATACTTGGAGGCGCCCAGTTCCAGCGCCAGCTGCACACTGGCTTCTGCAAAGCAGCCCGGAGCACCAGCCGCCACAATAGCCACCTGCCGCCGCTCCACAATCTCCCGCACACGAGCCACAGCAGGCGCGCCATCCGTAAGCAGGAGCTCAGCCGCTGCGGTGTGCATCTCACACTCGCCAGCGCGGTGTGCCAGTTCGGCGGCGGTATCTCCTTCCGCCACCAGCACCAGGCGCACGCCGACCTCGTGCAAGGCATCGGCATCCAGCAGGGTATCCACCAGCTCCGCAGACCGCAGCAGGCCGGCCGCCACGTGCACCACAAACAGGCGGCCGCAGAAATAAGGCACGTACTCTAACGCGGAGCGAACATTCATATCAATGCAGTCTTCACTCAATTGAGAGTACGTGCCCGTTCAGAATCAGGCTTTTTCCTCGTCTTTGCCACCAAAGAACTGCGGCACGTAGCCGGAATCCACAGAGCCGATGGTCAGACCGTCCGCCTCCTCACTCAGAGGCATATCGCCGGTGTCCTTGACCACGTACGCCTCCTTGCTGGCGGAAGGCTTCAGCTTGAAGGAGACCTTCTTCTTGGGAAGCGTCACCTTCTTCTCACTGTAAGGCACCGCCTGAGCCATAGCACCGCTCATGGATTCGCCATACATCTCCGGCATCTCATCGGCAGGCATGGGCTCAGTGAGCACCGGTTCGTCCTCCGGGGCCTCGAAAGTGGGCAGCGGGGCGGGTTCCAGGCCAGCTGCGCGCTGGCGCTCGTGAATCAGCTGCAGCTGCTCACGCAGGGCGGAAAGCAGGTCACCGTTGCCCAGAATGTCGGTCACGTCAGAATCCTCTTCCTCAGCGCTGCTGGTGGGCAGACTGGCCAGGAAGTCCTCGAAGGCGGAAAGATTCGTGGTACTGCGGAACATGCCGTTGAGAATCTCATAGTCGATGTTCTGCATCAGGCTCTCGAAGATGCTGTATGCCTCACGCTTATATTCGACAAGCGGGTCGCGCTGACCCTGGGCACGCAGGCGCACACCCTCGCGCAGGGCATCCATATCCGTGAGGTGCTTCTGCCACAGCTTGTCGATGGCCTGGAGCATGATGGAGCGCTCCATCTGGTCGATGCGATCCGGGCGTTCGCCAGCCACCTTCTTCTCATACATTTCCTTCACCCGGGCAATGATATGCTCAGCCACTTCCTCCGGGGTCTTGCCCTTCAGGTCAGATTCCTTCTCGCTCCAGCCCATGGGGAAGGTGGAGTTAATCCACTGCAGCAGGTCCGTGTAGCGGAAAGCGCCGGTATCATCCTCGTTCAGGTAGAGGTCGCACTTGTTGTGCGTACCGTTCACCAGGCACTCGTAAAGCATTTCGCGAGGGTCTTCGCACAGCAGGGCATCGTTGCGCATGGAGTACACAATCATGCGCTGCTGGTTCATCACATCATCGTAATCCAGCACGTGCTTGCGCCACATGTAGTTGCGCTGTTCCACGCGTTTCTGGGCACCCTCGATGATGCGGTTCATGAGGGCATTCTCCACGGCCTCGCCCTCCTGCATACCGAAGCGGTCCATCATCTTGGTCATGCGCTCGCTGCCACCGAAATTACGCATCAGGTCATCCTCGAAGGAAAGGAAGAACTGAGAGCCGCCGGGGTCACCCTGGCGGGAGCAGCGGCCGCGCAGCTGGCGGTCGATGCGGCGGGATTCATAGCGCTCCGTGCCGAGCACGAAAAGGCCGCCCAGCTCAGCCACGCCCTCACCCAGCTTGATATCGGTACCACGACCGGCCATGTTGGTGGATACCGTCACGGCGCCGCGCTGACCGGCGCGGGCCACAATCTCGGCTTCACGCTGGTGGTTCTTGGCGTTCAGCACCTCGTGCGGCACCTTGGCAAAATTCAGCATGCGGGAAAGAGTCTCGGACGCCTCCACACTAGCAGTACCCACCAGCACCGGCTGCCCCTTCTTGTGCAGCTCTACAATCTTGCCCACCACGGCATTGTACTTCTCGCGGCGGCTGCGGAAAATGAGGTCATTCTGGTCCTCACGGATGCAGGGGCGGTTCGTGGGGATGGGCAGCACGTCCAGCTTGTAGATATCGTGGAACTCGGCGGCCTCCGTCTCAGCTGTGCCGGTCATACCGGCCAGGCGGCTGTACAGGCGGAAGTAGTTCTGGATGGTGATGGTGGCGTAGGTCATGTTCTCAGCCTCCACCTCCACGCCTTCCTTGGCTTCCACGGCCTGGTGCAGGCCTTCGCTCCAGCGGCGTCCCGGCATCTCGCGGCCCGTGTTCTGGTCGATGATGACAATCTTGTTGTCCTTCACCACGTACTCCACGTCCTTTTCGTAGATGGTGTAGGCCTTCAGCAGCTGGCTGGTGGTGTGCAGGCGCACGCCTGTCTCATCCAGTCGCTTCATGAGGGCGGTCTTGCGGGCTTCCTTCTCGCGTTCGGTCAGTTTTTCATCCTCATCGATATTCACGAACTCAGTACCGATATCCGGCAGCACGAAATTCTCCGGATGCCCGGGACTGATAACCTCACGCCCCATTTCCATGAGGTCGGCGTCGTGGGTTTTCTCATCAATAGTGTAGTAAAGTTCCTCCTTGAGCTTGAAGAGCTCAATCTTGCGGGGGTCCTGGTAGAGGAAGAGCTCGTACTTCTCCACCATGCGGCGGTACTCAGGGTCCTGCTGGGAGCGCATGTAGGCACGGTTGCGCGGCTGGCCCAGCTTCACCTTGAACAGGCAGCGCCCGGCGCGTTCCGTGTCACCGGCCTTGGCGTACTCGACAGCCTTTTCCATGAGACCGTTGCAAAGCTCCACCTGCTTACGCACCACCTTCTCGATGAGCGGCTTGAGGGTATCATACTGCTGCTCGTGTTCGATGACGGCGGGACCGGAAATGATGAGCGGCGTGCGGGCCTCGTCGATGAGGATGGAGTCCACCTCGTCAATGATGGCAAAGTAGTGTCCGCGCTGCACCTGGGCATCCTTGCTCGAGGCCATGCCATTGTCGCGCAAGTAGTCGAAACCGAACTCGGAATTGGTGCCATAGGTGATATCCTTGGCATACTGCTGGCGGCGCAGATCGCTGGGCATCATGCTCTGGATGCAACCCACGGTGAGCCCCAGGAAGGAGAAGAGCGCACCCATCCACATAGAGTCGCGGCGGGCCAGGTAGTCATTCACCGTGACCACATGCACCCCCATGCCGGTGAGGGCATTCAGGTAAACCGGCAGCGTTGCCACCAGGGTCTTACCCTCACCCGTGGCCATTTCCGCAATGAAACCACGGTGCAGCGCAATACCGCCGATAAGCTGCACATCAAAATGCACCATATCCCACTTGATAGGAGTGCCGCACACATCCACCGTCTGCCCGCAGAGGAGGCGGGCGCCGCATTTCACTGCAGCAAAAGCCTCCGGCAGAATGGTTTCCAGATACTTGGCGCGCAGCTTGGCAAACTTCGGCTCAATTTCAGCCAGAGCCTTCTTACCCGCCTCGATGGATTCCACCGTGGCCTCCACACGGGGCAGCTTGGGGAACTCCGGGGCCAGGGATTCAAAGCGGGCGTTCAACTGGTCGGCGTAGCCCTGCAGCTGCTCGGCGGAGGCAGCAAGAATCACGCCACGGGTAGGCAAATCCATGGGGGTGAAGCGGTGCAGGTGCGCCTGCCACTCGCGGGTCTTGCCAACCAGAAAATCGCGGTCCTTATCCGCCCAGGATTTTTCCAGGTCCAGGATGCGGCGCACCACCGGCTTCAACTTACGCACCTCGCGCTGGTTCTTGGAACCCACGATTTTGTTCAGAATCCACTTAATCATATCGAAAAAACTTTCAGAAAATATCAGATGACAGTCCGCCACGCCCGCGCACGCGGCATGCGGTGCGCGATTGTAGCACAAGCCCCAGTCATTTGCAAGCCTGCGTCTACCTTCAAAAGCAAATATGACTCAATCTTTAATCTACGCGCTCACGGTATGTCGACCACACGTAGCGGGTGAACAACACCTTGATGGACGCCGTGAGGGGCACCGCCAGCAGGGCACCTACCACGCCGCCGATGACAAAACTCCAGAAAAGCACGGAGAACATGACGGTGAGGTCGTGCATCTTCACGCGGCTGCCCACGATGCGCGGCTGCAGCACCCAGCCGTCGAACTGGCTCACACAGCCGAATATAGCAGTCACAATGAGCACGTGGCTCACATCGTGCCAGGTGAACCAGGCTATGAGCACGGCGGGAATCCAGGTGGAAATCATGCCCAGGTAGGGGATGATGCCCAGCAGGGCGGCAGCGGCGGCAATCGTCACGGCATAAGGAAGGCCCATGATTTTCAGCGCAACCGCCAGAATGACACCATCAATCACGCTCACGAGCATCTGCCCGCGCACAAAGGAGATAATGTAGTTATTGATTTCCTGCAGGGTTTCCACCACCTCCTCGCGGAAGGCCGAGCGGCGGATAGGCAGCACGGTGTGCCAGTTTTTGGCAATGCTGGCACTTTCCAGCAGGAAATAGAAGAGGAACACCGGCACCATAATCGTGCCGATAAAGGCCATGGACACACCGGAAAGCGCCCGGGTGCCGGCGGTGAGCCAGCCCAGGGCCTTCTCCGTCAGATAGGATGAATTAAAGCTGAGAATAGCCGTCAGCTTGCCTTCATAAGTCGTTTCCTGGGAAAGATCTTCATAATCCTCCAGCGGCAGCTCCGATGCGCGGGCATCCTTCAGCATCTTGCTGTAAAGCATATCCACACCCTTCTGCAGCAGGCGGTTCTCTGCCAGCTGAGCCTTGCCACCCTCCACAACACTCTCCAGAATCTGCTCCCGCTTGGAAATCAAATCACCCGTCTGCTGCACCAGCGGCGGCACTATCGTGAGCCCCAGGCCCACCAGCAGGACACAGGCAATCGACATCACCGACACCACCGCCCAGATGCGCCGGGTGATACGCTTCTGCACCAGCGCCACGCAGGGGGACAGAAGATACGCCAGGAACCCGGCAATCACCACCGGCAGCAGCACAGGCTCAAGCGCCACAAACAGGCTACCCAGACCGAATAATAAACCGAACACCAGCGAAACCACCACCACCAGTGCCACCCCGGTGAGTGCCGCCCAGCAAATCTTGCGCTGGAAGAGAGTAGGAACTTCCTTATCCTGAATCTTCATGCGGGCATCATACCCTCATTCCGACACAGAGTCAACTCCGAACCCACGAATAACTCGCACTATGCCCCACAAACCCAGCACCAGGATAAGCTCAGCCGCGCCAGCCCATATTTCCATCCGCCAACCTCCGCACAACAGGAAAGCCACGGCAACAAGCACCAGCATCATCAGCATGGCCAGTTTGTCCTTCTTCTGCTGCGGTCTCCACTTCAACACCCGAAAAATTCCCAGCAACAATGCAGGAATGGCCAATGATACACACGCAGGAAAAAGAATTTTCTCCAGTAAGAACTCATTTTGCATCCGGTCAATCATCTGCCAAGTCTGCTCACTTTCCCTCACTCCAAGTATAGGAAAAATCTTATTTCCACGCTGCACGCCACGTACTACAAGCTCATACCCATTCTCTACCATATCGCATACTATGGTACGGGGCGGATTACCTGCAAGCTCTATTTTCAATTGACTGTCATCGTCTGCTATTTCGCGAGCATAGGGGCGCCAGCTTTCCGGCAAATGCAGCAACTCGGCTGACATTTTAGTGAATGGCACACTGTATTCCAACTTATCCTCGTGGAAATGCAACTCATAAGCCCCCATGCGCACACGCTGAGCAAAGGTTAATTTGGAACGCAATGGCAATCCTCGGTAATCATCGTAATCCCAGCCACAACGCATACTCAGGCACAGCGCCTGACAACGAACGCCGATATCCTGTAATTCCAGCCATTCGTCTGTGTACGCGCGGGCTTTGAGTTGCACACGGCACCCCTCATAAGCAGGGTTAACAGCATCTGCCGATATCGAAATGAACGGTGGTTCTGATTTTTCCTCCACATAGCGCACCAGCAAGGAACCGGTACAGCCGGAAATCAACAGCACGATGATCGCAAGAAACACTACGGCAACTGTCCTCATAACAACTGAGCTTCGAGCATCTCCACTGTTTCACAGACCGGGGCCGGCCAGGCACGCAGCGCCGCAGGGTCAGCCGCATATCCCCAGCCCACCAGTACCAGGGAGGTGCCGGCATTCTCCGCGCAGCGGGCATCAAAAAGCGAATCTCCCACCAATGTTATCTCCGCCGGAGAAACACCCCACTTCCCGGCAATGTGGTGCATGGAAGCCGGATTCGGCTTGCGCGGGAAAGCCGGGGTATAGCCCAGCACCACATCAAAGGGCACCGTGGGGAAAATATGCCGCACCATGGGCTCCGTGACCTCGTGCGGCTTGTTGGAAAGCACCGCCAGCTTCGCCCCGGCTGCGGCCAGCTTCTCCAGAAGCGGGGTTATCCCCTCATAAGCCCGCGTGTACTCATCCCCGCACCAGCAGGTGGGATACTCACAGCGGAAGGCGGCATGAACCCGCTCCAGCTCCTCGGGCGGGGCATCCGCGGCATCCGCATAGCCGATGGCGGCGGCACAGAGATTCGCCGCCCCGCGGCCAATCATGCTGCGCACCTTTTCCGGCGCATGCGTAGGCAGGCCGCAGGCAGATAAAGCACGGTTGATTCCCTCCGCAATGCCGGGCAGGGAATCAACCAGCGTGCCGTCCAGGTCAAATACCAGGTACTTTTTCATTTAACGGGCAAAGCCGCGCTGGGAAGCGCGCAGGAAATCCACCATGTATTTGATGTGCGGATTGCTGCCGTACTTCTCATCGCCCAGCACTTCCGCGTACTTATCCTCCATCTTGGTATTGTTATCCTTGTAAAGGAAAAGCTTGCGATAAGCGAAGCGCAGAGCGCGAATATCCTCATCTGCAAAGCCGCGGCGCGTAAGACCCACCTGGTTGATAGCGCGGAGAGATGCCGGCACGCCCTCTGCAATGGTATAGGGAGCCACATCCTGCGTCACCTTGGCCATACCTCCCACCATGGCATGGTCCCCCACGCGCACAAACTGATGCACGGCTGCACAACCGGAAACAATGACCCAGTTGCCGATTTCGCAGTGGCCCGCACAGGCGGCATAGCCGGAGAAGATGTTGTGGTCACCCACGATACACTCGTGACCGCAGTGCGAATTAATGAGGAAATTATTGTAGGAACCAATCACCGTGCGCAACTCAGGAGTCGTGGACCGGTTGATATTGCAGTTCTCACGGAACACATTGTAATCCCCCACCTCCAGCGTGGTCGGCTCACAGGTGTACTTCAAATCCTGCGTTTTGGTACCGATGGCGCAGAAAGGGAAAAACTCGTTACCTTTGCCAAACTTGGAAGGACCGCCAATCACCACATGGCTGTGCAGCACGCAGCCGGAGCCCAGCTCCACATAAGGTCCCACCACACAATACGGGCCAATCTTGACGTCATCTGCAATCTCACACGTCGGGTCCACAATAGCTGTTGGATGAATATCTGCCATACTCCGCATCATACACCCCGCATCACGCCGCATCAAGCCAAAAATCACGCTTTCATGCGGAAAAAAGCTCGTCTACGCGCTTGCGAGCTTGTTCCGGGTGTGCTAGAATATGCCCACAGAATTATGGCAGACCGCATTCCCGTACGCAACCCGAACGAAATCAGCAAGCTCCGCAAGGCCGGCGAGGTATCGGCCCGCATCCTCATGGAACTGCAGAGCATTATCCGCCCCGGCATCACCACCAGGGATATCGACGACTACGCAGCTGAGCTCTTCCGCAAGGAAAAGTGCGGCAATGCCTTCCTGGGTTACGCCGGCTACCCCGGTCAGCTCTGCATCTCGGTAAATGAGGAAGTGGTACACGGCATCGGCGGCCCACGGGTACTGCACGACGGCGACATTGTGAGTCTGGATGCCGGCGCCATAGTGGATGGCTGGTACGGGGATAACGCCATGACCGTGGGAGTGGGCACCAGCGTGAGCGAGGATGCCCGCCGTCTGATGGCGGTGACGGAGGAAGCGCTCTTCCGCGGCATTGCCGAAGCAAAACAAGGCAATTCGCTCATGGAGGTCTGTGGCGCCATCGAGGACTACGTGCGACCGTTCGGGTTCGGCATCGTCCGTGACTTTGTGGGGCACGGCGTAGGGCGCCACCTGCACGAGGAACCGCAGATTCCGAACTACCGTCCGAGCTACCACCTGCCCCGCCTGAAACGCGGCATGATTCTGGCCATTGAGCCCATGATTACCCTCGGTTCCTACCGCGTACGCGTGCTGGAGGATGACTGGACCACAGTCACGGCAGACGGCTCCTGGTCAGCTCATTTCGAACACACGGTGGCAGTAGGTCCCTACGGCGGCGAAATCCTGACCGAACGCCCGCGCATTGCCCTGCCGGAGCAGCTGGGCATCACCCTTTGATACAAATGCGTAACCGCCTTTTCCTGCTGGCTTTGCTGGCGGCACTCATCCTCATTCAGGCGGTGCTGCGCTCCGCCTCCATGTCTACCCCCTTCCATGGAGGCAGCACGCTGGGTGGCTATACCTTCTGGGAACTGCGCGGCGTGCTGCCACTCGGAGTATTCGCCGCCGGCAGCCTGCTGTTTCTGAGCGCCGCCACAGGCCAGTGCGCCCAGGCCATCCTGCAACTCACACAAAAAAACAGGAGCGGCCTCATCCATAAGCTCGGCAGTATCTCCTCCGCAGGCTTATGGTGCGGTGCTCCCTGCCTGGCCGCCTGCTATAATGCTCTGCCCTACATCTTCCCCTGGCTCAACAGCTACGACCCACAGGGCTGGCAGACAGCACAGCATCTGGAGTGGGTACTGCACGGCAGCATCATCGCGCTGGTACTCTGCCGCATACTCACCCTGAGCAGACCCGCCGCTGCCGCTTACCTCACCCTGCCCCTTTCCCTGCTCTGACTGCTGGCATGCGGGCAGATGTGGTTCGGCATCCCCTTCATCCTGCTGCCCATCGGGCTGATGGGAGCCGGCGGTGCCGCCATGCTCCTGGGGCGTGGCCGCCGCTGGGCAGCCCTCCCCCTACTGACCGCCGGCATCATGAACGCCGTACTATTCGGGTACAATGTGGCAGTCGGGCACCCGCTGCAAACTGTGACTTATCCGGAAACAGCCGCCTGGGTGACATACACCTGCACCCTCCTGCTTCTCTCACCGGCTTTATTCCTGAAAGTCGCCTCATTGCGCCGCTGATACTGAAAAAAGCCGGATTCAGACGGAATGAATGATTGCATTCTGCCGCAGAATGTGTTAATTGTATGGGGTACGTAGTTCATTTTCTCACCAACTCTGCATACTATGGCCACTCCTAAATTGAAACCCGCCAGCGCACCGGCCGCCTCTCCGCGTCTGCTGCGTCCCTCCGGCGCCGCACCTGCAGCAGCTCCCAAGCTGAAGAGCGCCACCGGCAAGACCATCGCCCCCAAGAAAGCTCCGGCTCCCGCGAAAGCGGCCGCGCCCAAGCCCTCCACACCTGCGGCACCGGCCCCTGAGACAGAGGAAGTAACACCCATCGCCGCCGAGGCCGTTACTCCGGAAGTCGCACCCGCCGAGGAAGTCGCAGCACCTATTGAAGAAGCTCCGGTTGAAGCCACTCTTACCCCCGAGGAAGAAGAGGCAGCCCGCCTGGCTCAGGAAGAATACGAACGCCAGATGGAGGAATACAACCGCCAGATGGAGGAATATAACCGCCAGATGGCCGAATACCAGGCCGCAGCAGAACAGGCTGCCGCTGAATCTGCCAGCACAGAAGCAGCCGAGACAGCCGAAGCTGTGCAGGCTATGGTAACTGACGAACCCGCAGATGAGCCGACTCCCACTGAGAAAATTCGCGCTGCCAAGGGCAGCAAGCCCAAGAGCAACATTTCCGTAGCAGGCGGCAAGAAGAAAAAGAAGGTCGCCGCAACGGAGGAAGAATCCGACATCAGCGAGGAAGAGCAGGCCACCCGCGAAGCCTACATGCGCGCCCTGGCAGAAGAAGCATCCGCCACTCCGGTGTGGAAGTCCGTTCCCTTCATGGTTGGCGCAGGTCTGCTGGTAGCCACCATCGGCATCTGCACCGTGCTGGTTGTCCAGAAACAGGCGGAGGACGCCCGCATTCAGGCCCATATTGATTACACGAACTCGCTGCTGAAGCGCGCCCAGGCCATCAATATGAAGGCCGTGGAGAACCTGACCGACGCCCAGAAGAAAGGCGTGGATGTCACCTGCAGCATGGAGGACGCCAAAGCCCTCATGGAAGTAGTCGTGGATCCCTTTGTGCTGGGCGAGAACGGCAAACCGCGCTATGGCGCCCGTGCTGAGGGCGTGGCGCAGAATGCCTGCCTGCTACTGGGACTTGCCGCCGAGCAGGACACCGCCATCCGCGATATGATTTTCGACACCATGGGGCAGAACTGCAACAAGATTAAGCCGTCCCTCTTCCACTGGCTGCTGCAGCGTGTTGCCATTTCTGACACCAAGGGCGTAAACGCCTCGCTCAAAAAGCTTTCCCAGACCGTGGCAGACAAGAAGACAGCCAAACCCTGGAACCGCAAGAGCCAGGTGCTGGGTTACATCTGGGAATGCATCGGTCTGCGTGTCACCGCCAGCGATACCAAGGAAATCCTTGACCTACTCAAGTCCGACATTGCCGACAACACCCTGGCTCCTTATCTGTGCAACTGCCTGGACAACATCCTCATGATGATGGAAGACGGCAGTGAGAAATCCGGGCTTGGTGATGAAATTTTCACCAACTTGCCGGAAAACCTGCGCAAGAACGTGGCCATCGCCGGTACACTGGCCCGCGCCTGCTCCACCAAGGCCCTGGAATTCTACAAGGGCGAGATTGATTCCAAGGGATGGTCCGGTGTCGCTCCCGCCTTCATCGGCGCCTGGGGCAGCGATGATATCCTCGATTACGTGCTGGAACAGAAAGAGGCCAACGCTGACAAGCCCAAGGTTGCGGCCGTGATTCAGGACGTCATCGGCACTATCATGAAGCAGAACCGCCCCCGCAGCATTGAGGATGCCAACAAGCTTCTGGAAATGAGCTTCGACGAGCCGTTCGGTGATACCTCCAACATCCAGGACATCATCAACAAGACGGATCCCGACTCCACCCTCTACGTCGGCGACACACACCCGGATCTTCCCAAACTCCAGGAACAGTTCAAGGAACTTGGTGCCCGCCGCAAGCAGAAGCAGATTGTCATCCGCGTGCTGGGCACCCTGAGCGACCACGACTGGGTTGTCAGCATCCTGAAACGCTACGAAGCCGACAAGGATGAGGATATCCAGATTGCTGCACAGAAGGCACTGGAGGACGTGAAGGCCAATGCCGTGCGCGATGCCAAGATGCGCGAGGATTACAAGAAGCGCAGCAAGGAATAACGCCTCTCCCGCATACAGGATTCCCTCTCTCTCCATTCCTGTAGACTTATTACCCGGAGCCCTGCATGGCAGCACCATGCAGGGCTTTTTTCCACTATTTTCCGCTAAAGATTAAATTTATACTTGCCAAAGGTAATTTTATATGTATAATTGCCCCGGCTTTAACAGCGAGCTGTAGCGCAGGCTGGTAGCGCGCTTCGTTCGGGACGAAGAGGTCGCAGGTTCGAATCCTGTCAGCTCGATTTTTCTTTTCCGGCACACGCCGGCGCCGCTCTGGAAGCGGCAGCGCAGCGGAGATTGGTCTCCGCCCTGGCGCAATGAGAGGCCGGGATATTGCACCCCCTGCTCCGGGACAAGGTAGGCAATCTTCCCCCGCCGTGATTCTTCACCCCCATACATAGCATTTATGTCCGGTCATAACAAATGGTCCAAGATTAAGTTCACGAAGGCAGCAGCCGACGCGAAGAAAGGCAAGGTATTCGCCCGTTTTTCCAAGGAAATCACCCTGGCAGCCAAGAGCGGCGGCGGTGATGTAGACACCAATCCGCGTCTGCGCACAGCTATCGAAGGCGCCAAGGCTGCCTCCATGCCCAAGGACAATATCGACCGCGCTGTGAAGAAGGGCACCGGTGAGCTGCAGGGCGAGGCCATCCAGGAAGTGACCTACGAGGGCTACGGCCCCGAGGGTACCGCCATCATCGTGGAAGTCGCCACGGACAACACCAACCGCTGCTCCTCCGAAATCCGCACCATTTTCTCCAAGAACGGCGGCAACATGGGCACCCCCGGCTCCGTTTCCTACCAATTCGACCGCAAGGGCGAGGTGCGTATCATCGATGCCTCGCTCGATGAAGACAGCGCCATGGAGCTTGCCATGGACTGCGGCGCCGATGAGTTCGAAGCAGGCGATGAGGAAGGCGAGTGGGTATTCACCTGCGGTCCGACCGACCTGGGCGGCGTTTCCGAGGCCCTGGGTGCTGCCGGCAAGAACGTGACCGGCATGAAGCTGGTTTCAGTTCCCCAGAACCCCACGGTCATCTCCGATGTGGCCGTGGCCCGCAAGGTCATGAAGCTCTACGACCTGCTGGATGACTACGATGACACGATGAACGTGTTTGCCAATTTTGAGATTGACGAGGCTGTGCTTGAGCAGCTTTGATTCCTGAGCTCCCTATTCACGGGCAGGCGGTGAGCATTGAACCGCCTGCCCACTTTGCCAAATCTCAGCGATTTTTTCTTTCTGAGGCTATGAGCGTACCCGAGGAAAAACAGAACACCCAGCGGCAGCAGCGCAACAACCAGCGCCGCCATTTCAACCGCAAGCCGCGCCAGCAGGGTGACCACAACAAGACCGCCCAGGGCGAATCCCAGGGGGGAGCTCATGTGCGCCGCGAATCCTTCAACCGCAACAAAGCCCAGTACAGAAAAAACAAGCCGCACAACCAGCAGCAGCCCCAACAGCAGAGTCGAGCCTTCGTTCCCGTAGGTGAGCCTGAAAGCATCACCGGCCTGCTGGAAATCACCAACAAGGGCTTCGGCTTCATCCGCACCGCGGATAATGACTGGGCGCCCTCAGAATCAGCCATCTACGTGCCGGCAGACATCATTTCGGAACTGCGGCTGCGGCCCTTTGTGCAGCTCACCGGCATGGCTCAGAAGTACGAGCGCGGCCACCAGCTCATCTCCGTACAGAAAGTGAACGGCATGGAACCGGCAGAAGCCGCTGCCTGCCCCCACTTTGAAGACCTGAAGGCGGTGAATCCGACCCACCGGCTCTCTTTCGAGACCATCCCTTCCCGCTTCACAACCCGCACCATGGACCTCATGGCCCCGGTGGCCCGCGGCCAGCGCGGACTGATTGTGGCCCCGCCCCGCACCGGTAAGACCACCCTGCTCATGCACATTGCCGAGGGGGCCATGGAAAACTACGGCGAGGACCTGCACCTCATGGTGCTGCTCGTGGACGAACGCCCGGAAGAAGTGACTGAGTTCAAACGCGCCCTGCCCGGTGCGGAAATCTTTGCCTCCAGCAACGACAGCAACGTGCGCGAACACTGCCGCATAGCCGAAATGGCCATCGAGCGCGCCAAGCGCCTCGTGGAAGCCGGGCGCCACGTCCTCATCCTGCTGGACTCCATCACCCGCCTCGCCCGCGCCTACAACAACGCAGATCGCGGCAGCGGCCGCACCATGAGCGGCGGTATTGATGCCCGCGCCCTGGAAACTCCCCGCCGCCTTTTTGCCGCTGCCCGCAACACCCGCGGAGCCGGCTCCCTCACCATCCTGGCCACGGCGCTGGTGGAAACCAACAGCCGCATGGATGAACTCATCTTCCAGGAATTCAAGGGTACGGGCAACATGGAACTGGTGCTCAACCGCCGCATCGCGGAAATGTACATTTACCCCGCCGTGGATATCCTGAAGAGCGGCACCCGCCGCGAGGAACTCATTCTCCCCGAACTCTGGCTGGAAAAGGTGCGACTCATCCGCCGCGGACTGGCCAACCACAAGCCCACCGAGGCCATGGAGCGCCTGCTTTTCTTCCTGAAACGCTGCCACACCAACGCGCAGCTCATGCAGGACCTCAAATCACAGCGATAAGCACGCAAGCCGCAGTTTCAACTGCGGCTCCATTTTTGAAAAATGCGGACCAGCTTTGCGCCAAGCATGCTGAGCAGCACAACCATAACCGCTGCGATGGGAGCCGATATCATGCCGAAAACCCACATGATTTCGGCATCAGGCACCAGACCTTGGGAGCAAATACCTGCGACGACACATGAAAACCAGGCCAGGCATCCCATGCTCACAACCAAGGTGACCAGCGATTCCATGGGCAGTTTATCGCGACTCCATGGCCAGGCAATCAGAAAGACAAAAAGTGCCGGGAGCAGCGCCAGTACGACCATGCTCAGGAACATCTCCCAGATATTCAGAGCCGTTCCTGCCAGCATGCAGGTGCCGGCCACCGCATGCAACACAGCTGCAACAGCAAACAGCTTACGCGCATTATTTATTGCCGGCGTTTTCATTTCCCTGACAGATACAGCGCGACAGGCTCAGAACACCCCAGCTGAGCACATACACTACGGCTACCAGCATCGCCACCAGTGGCGCGACCATCATGCCCAGCCCCAGCGTCTCTTCAGCATCCCCGCGGCAAAAACTCACCTGCGAGATTTCACTGACCAGCATGGAGAAAACCGCCATCCCCGCCAGGCATGGCAGCAGGGAAATCCAGATTTCAGCAGGCAGGGAGTCTGCCCATTTCCTGTTCGCCAGCCATGGGCAGACCAGAAGGAAAACAACCATGGCCGGAGCCAGAGCAAGCACGCCGACAGCGTGCATCACCTCCGGGTACTCCAGCGATGATTCATGCAGGTGATACGTGTTGCAGCCCGCATACAGCAGACTCAGCAATGCAAACACCTTGCGCATCTTAGTCGCCGCTCTTGAGCACGTTGATGAAGGCTTCCTGCGGAATGCTCACCTTGCCGATGGCCTTCATGCGCTTCTTACCTTCCTTCTGCTTCTCGAGCAGCTTGCGCTTTCGGGTCACGTCGCCGCCGTAGCACTTGGCGGTCACGTTCTTGCGCATGGGGGAAATGCTTTCGCGGGCGATAATCTTGCCGCCGATGCAGGCCTGAATGGCCACGGTGAAGAGCTGGCGTGGTATCACGTC
>JAFVQN010000117.1 GCA_017504805.1 Akkermansia sp.
CATGCATGAATCGTCTCGCGGACTAATCATCTGCCAGCAGGTCGCGCATGGAGGAGAAGAAATCGGCGCATTCATCCTCACTGGCGGGGGATTTCATGAGCTTGTCGTAGTCCACAAACTCGTACATGTGTTTCGGTATCTCGTGTATGAAGCTGGAGGGCTGGCAGCGCTCTTCCTGGCCGTAGCGGCTGCGCTTGGCGCAGTAGGTCATGGTCAGGCGCTCGCGGGCACGGGTGATACCCACATAGAACAGGCGGCGCTCTTCATCCATGCTGCCTTCATCCACGGAGCGGGTGTGCGGCAGCAGACCTTCCTCCACGCCCACGATGTAGACCTGCGGGAACTCCAGTCCTTTGGCGGCGTGCATGGTGATGAGGCACACGCCGCTCTTGCTTTCGATATCGTCCTCGTCGCGGCTGTCATCCAGACAGATGCCGGCGAGGAAATCGGTGAGCTTGTGGCCGGGCAGCCAGAACTGGCGCAGCGCAACCTTGATGTCATCGATAGCGGCCTGGCGGCGCATTTTTTCCTCCTCGGTCTTGCAGTTCTTGGCGATGTATTCCTCGTAGCCGGTTTCGTTCAGGAAATCCTGGAGGATATCGACAAAGGGCCGCTCGCTTGCGGCGAATTCGGAACCGTAGCGGGTGACCAGCTCGGTGAAGGCTTCGATGCTGTTCTGGGAGCGGGTGGAGCATTCCGAAAGGAAGGAAATATCCACCAGAGTGGCCCACAGGCTCTTCTTGTTGTCGCGGCTCCAGTCGATGGCGAAGGAGGCGGTGGTGGCGGAGATGCCGCGGGGCGGGGTGTTCAGCACACGCAGCAGGTGCAGGTCGGCATCCGGGTTATCCATCATCTGCAGGTAGCTGAGCAGGTCTTTTACCTCGCGCCTGTCGAAAAAGCTCTTGGTCCCCACCATGCGGTAGGGAATGTGGCGCTCGCGCATGGCCATTTCCAGCGCCCGGCTCTGCGCATTCGCCCTGAAGAGGATGGCAAAGGCCTCCCATGGCAGGCTCTGCCGGGCCCGGAACTGCTCAATTTCATCCGCTATGAATTCTGCCTCTTCCTGTGAGCCGGGCATGGCCATGAGCCGCACCGGGTATTCGCCGTCCTTGTTGGTGCGCAGTGTTTTTTCGCGCCGTCCGGCATTGTGCTTGATGAGGGCATTGGCGCAGTCCAGCACCTGGCGGGTGCAGCGGTAGTTCTCCTCCAGCTTGATGACGGTGGGATTCGGGAAGAAACTCTCGAAATCCAGAATATTGGAAATCTGAGCCCCGCGCCAGCCGTAGATGGACTGGTCATCGTCACCCACCACACACACATTGTGCTCCGGCCCGACCAGCTGGCGCAGCAGGCTCATCTGCAGGGAGTTGGTGTCCTGAAACTCGTCCACGGTGATATAGGAGAAGCGCTTGTTCCATTTCTCGTGAATGGCTGGATAGCAGCGAAGCAGACGCTCGGTGAGGATGAGCAAGTCATCGAAGTCAACCGCATTCTGGGCTTTCAACTCGCGCATGTAGGCTTTTGCCACGGCAGCGATGAGGGTATCCTCAATGTGTTCAATCTCCAGCCCGTTGTTGCGCACACGCGACATTTCGGCCAGCACCTGGGCTGGCTCCAGCTTCTCGCGGCGGGCGCCGTATTCCATAATCAGGCGCTTGAGCAGGCCGCTCTGGTCGCTGCCGGTGTAGATGGAGAAATTCTCCTTGTAGCCCAGGCGACCAATATCCTGGCGGAGGATACGCACGCAAAGCGAATGGAAGGTACACACCGTCATGGCGCGGGCAGCTTTGCGGTCCACCAGGCCAGCGACTCGTTCTGCCATTTCATTGGCAGCTTTATTGGTGAACGTGAGCGCCAGAATACCGCGAGGATTCACGCCCTTGGCAATCATGTTTGCAATGCGGCAGGTCACCGTGCGGGTCTTGCCCGTGCCAGCGCCGGCCAGGATGAGCACAGGACCGTTCAGGGTCTGCACCGCCTGTCTCTGGGCGGCATTCAGGCTGTTGATGTCAAATTTTTCTGCCATGATTGCGGAGCGGCACGAGGGTAGCAGATTAACCTGCGTTCTGCAAGTGCAAAAAATCGCCCGGCGGATAACCAGCCGGGCGATGAATTGAAACTCAATTTCTTTCGATTTTACTTCAGCTTGAGCGTGGGCTTCTTGATCTGGATGCCGCTCTCGTTGAGCTCAACGGTCGGTTTCTCAAGCTGAAGGGAAGGCGCGGCAGAGCTGTTGTTCTTGGCGGCTTCAATAGCGGCCTTGGCACCAGCAGCGGTCTGCTTGGCGCTGTCCACTTTAGCCTGAATCTCAGCAGCCTTTGCCTGAGCCTCGGTCACCTTGGACGTTACGGCCGTAGTTTTCTCTGTGATGGCGTCGCTGATTGCTTTCTTGTTTGCTGCGTCTTTGGCTTCCGCTTCTGCTTTCTTGGCAGCAAGCTTGTCCGCGATAGCCTTCTTGGCTGCAGTCTTCTTGGCTGCACTGTCGGCCTTGGCCGCGGCCTTCCTGGCGGCGAGGCCGGACTGCAGCTCAGACTTGCTGGTGGGCAGGGTGATGGCGGCAGAAGCGCTGCCGACGGCAGCCAGGGCGAGGATAAGGGCGAATTTCTTCATCATATTGTCAATGGTGTGTTGTTACTCCGATAGTATAAGCGCTTGAGTCGCGCTTTTCCAGTTAGAAATACGTCAAAAAAATCGTTTTTCTACGCAGCTGACACAAATAGCGACCATCAGATTGACACGTTGCGCCCTTGCGTGCGTGTGCTGCTGTGGTAAAATGGGGCACGTGAAGTTCCTGCCGACCATCTGTGTATCCCTTACCGCGCTGCTGCTGACGGGCTGTGGAGATTCCCGCAGCTCAGCAGAGAAAGCCGCAGAGCAGGGTGTTCTCATCGTCGGCAATAATCAGGAACCGCTGAGTCTGGACCCGCACAAAGCCACTGCTGTGGCCGATGGCAAGATTATTGCCTCCCTGCTTGAAGGACTGGTGCGACCGGATGCCCAGGATGAAAGCATCATCCACCCCGGCATGGCGGAGCGATGGGAGCACAACACCGAGGCTACCGAATGGACCTTCCACTTGCGCGTGGCTCAGTGGAGCGACGGCAAGGATGTAAGCGCGCACGATTTTGAATATGCCTACAAACGCCTGCTGCATCCGCAATTCGGTGGTAAATATGCCGAGATGCTTTACCCACTGGAAAATGCAGAGGCATTTAACCGCGGACGCTGCGACTGGTCTGCCGTAGGCGTAAAGGCGCTGGATGACCACACACTGAAGCTGAGACTCTCCGGGCCGACCCCGCATCTGCTGCACCTGCTGCTGCATTTCACCTGGTGTCCGGTGCCGGCGCATGCTGTGGAATCACACGGAGGCATGCTTGACCGCCGTAGTCTGTGGAGCCGAGCCGGCAACTGGGTGGGAAATGGTGCGTATGTGCTCGACTCCCATCATTTCAACGATTACCTGTTCGTGAAGGCAAATCCACGTTACTGGCGGGCAGGGGAAGTGCGCAACCGCGGCATACGATTCCTGCCCATTGTAAACGGCTACACGGAGACGCGCATGTTCATGGATGGCAAGCTGCACATCTCCAACAACGTGCCACCGGAGCTGCTGAGCGTGGCTAAGTCACGCCGCCCGGATGCCTATTGTCAGGATCCTTATTACTGCACTATCTTCTACCGTCTGAATACCACCCGCCCACCTCTGAATGATGTACGAGTGCGCCGTGCTCTCTCTCTGGCAGTCGACCGCGAGGCGCTGGTAAATGATGTAGTGCGCGGAGCAGGTCGGCCGGCCACCACCTTCACTCCGCCCGGTGCAGGCTACTCAGTTGAAGCAGCTGCAACTTATAACCGGCGGCTGGCTGCAGAACAGGCCAGACGCCTGCTCGCCGAAGCTGGTTACCCGGAAGGAAAGGGATTCCCCACGCTGGAAATCATGACCACCAGCCGCGACGTGCAGCGAGTAATGGCTGAGAGCATCCAGGCCATGTGGCAAAAGGAACTGGGCATCCACGTTGAAATCCGGGCCTGTGAATGGACCGCCTACAAGGCCGCCCAGCAGAATGGCGACTACGACATCTCCTCCTCCTCCTGGAGCGGCGATTTCCTGGATCCCGCCACCTTTGTAGAGCTCTGGCGCAGCGGCGGAGGCAACAACTGCACTGGCTGGGGAAGCCCGGAGTGCGATGCTGCCCTGGCTGCCGCCCGCGCCACCGGAGCCGCGGATGAGCGCCGCGCCCACCTGCGCCGCGCAGAGCAACTCATGCTTGAGGCACAGCCAGTCATCCCGCTCTACTGGAGTGAGCGCACCTATCTCAAATCTCCCGCAGTGAGCGGCTGGCACCCGCTGCTGCTCGATAACCACCCACTCGATGCTGTGCAAGTGAAACCATGACAAAGTTACTTCTCAAGCGTCTCGGGCAGGGCGTCCTCGTGATATTTGTGCTGCAGACCATCACTTTTTTCCTGGTGCGTCTGCTGCCGGGTAATCCCTTCCTGGGTGAGCGCAAGTTGCCGGAGCATATCATGGCGCAGCTCAATTCTCTTTACGGGCTGGACCAGAGCCCGCTGATGCAGTACCTGAACTACTGGAAAGGTATCCTCTGCAGTGGTGATTTCGGGCCTTCGCTGGTGCGCGAGGGCGTGCAGGTGGCGGATATTATCGCGCAGGCATTTCCGGTGTCTCTCTGGCTCGGCGTGCTGGGCATGGGAATTGCCATTGCGCTGGGTATTCCGGCAGGTATGCTGGCAGCATACTGGCGCAACCGCTGGCCGGATTCCCTCTTCATGCTGCTGGCCATGGCAGGCATCTGCATTCCCGCCTTTGTGATTGCGCCGCTCTTCGGGCTTACCCTGGGCATGCATGTGCCGGGGCTCAGCGTAGCCGGATGGGATGATCCGCTCTGTGCCGTGCTGCCCGCGCTCACTCTGGGGCTTATCAATGCCGCATACATTGCCCGCCTGACGCGTGGCGGCATGGTCGAGGTGCTCACGGCTGATTTCATCCGCACAGCTCGCGCCAAAGGCGTGCGGGCAGGGCGGCTTTTGTTTGTGCATGCCTTGCGCAGTGGGCTGCTGCCGGCGGTTTCGTACCTGGGGCCGGCCTTTGCTGCGCTCATAACCGGTTCCTTTGTGGTTGAAACCTGTTTCCAGGTGCCGGGCATGGGCCTGCACTTCGTGAATGCCACCACCGACCGCGACTACTTCCTCATCCAGGGGCTGGTGTTCTGCTATGGCGTACTCATCGTGATTGCCAACCTCGTGGTGGACCTCGTGCTGGTTGCCCTCAACCCCCGTCTCCGCTCGCAGGGAGCCGCCTGATTATACTCCGCCATGAAGAAGAACTACGAACAAGGAAACTCCCTCTGGAAAGACGCCCGCCG
>JAFVQN010000118.1 GCA_017504805.1 Akkermansia sp.
CCGGAACCCCGCCAGCTGGCGGGGTGGCAGATTCGCATGAGCGTTCTGTTTATGTTAAGCATTGATTATTTGAATATCAACGCGCATCCACGTCTGCCACCCACTCGCTCCGCTCGGGGTTCGGTTACTATTTTCACTTTACCCCAGGGCTTACGCCCTGGGCTATTGAACTTACCGCCCCGCCAGTAGGCGGGGCTCAGAATTCCGCTCGCCTGCGGCTCGACAAATTCCCATTTAGTGAGTTTTTAGAAGTTCCCAATTGTCAATTGTAAATTGTCAATCCACGTGTCCCAAATCTTTGGGACACGCGTGGCGCCTGAGCACTGGCCGATATATACCCTTGCCAAGAGACTGCTCGTCTGATAGGATACACGCAGTGCCAGTACGAATCGTCATCCTCTTCCTCTGCGTTCTCATGCTTCCAGCATGCAGAAGCACACTTGGTCAGCAACAGGCTATGGACCGCCAGCTGATGCAATCTGCAGAATCAATTGACAACAAGTGCATAGACACACTGCTCAGAAACGGAGCCAACCCGAACACCACCGTGCGCAAAGGCGAGACTGCCCTGGGGCTGCTCCTGCAGCACTACAAACGCAGCCACGCAGACCGCCGGCTCCTCATTGACAAGGCCGCCGAGCAGTTGCTGAGGCATGGCGCCGAGCCCGATGCACTGCACCACGGCTTCACCCCCTTGCAGATAGCCACAGGCCAGGGGAGTGCGGCTATCGTGGCAAGCCTGATACGTCATGGCGCCAATCCTTCACTGGAGACAAAAGCCGGGCTGGCACCCATCTGGCAGGCGGTGTACAGTAATGACCAGCGCATCGGATTCCTGCTTCTGCAGGCAGGGGCCAATCCGAATGCGCAGAACACCGAAGGCCAGACTCCGCTGCAATACCTCCGCAGCCAGGGGCTGAAAAAAACGGAACTCATGCTTCATCTTCAATTCTATGGAGGCCACTGACTCACTGTACAACACCACCGGGCTGCGCCGCCAGGACAGAGCCCTGCCGCAGAATCTTGCTGACCGCCTGCTGCGTGAAGGAGAATTCGGCACCCTCTGCCTGCAGGATACCGCAGGGGGCGGCTACGGGGTGCCGCTCAACTACGTCTGGGACGGCGGTGATGTCCTCTACATGCACTGCGCACCGCAGGGGCACAAACTCACATGCCTGACCAGTGTTCCACGAGCCTGCTTTGTCATTACCGGAGGCTCGCGCATTCTGCCGGAAAAGTTTTCCACGGCATACGAAAGCGTCATCCTGCACGGAGAAGTCCGGCTCGTAGAAGATACCGCCGAAAAAAGCGCGGCTCTCAGCATGCTGATTCAGAAACTGACGCCCCGTGAAACAGAACGCGGAGCGCAATACATTGAACGAGCCATAGATGCCACGGCGGTGCTCCGTTTCCGTATCAGCCACTACTGCGGCAAGGCCCACCAGTCGTCCTAACGCCCGACTGGTTCACCGGCATAGGTGATACGCCCGCCTGCCGCTCCGGAGCCCGGCCCCAGTTCCACCAGGTAATCAGCCCGGGAAAGAATCCCTTGGTTGTGCTCAATGCACAGAATGGTATGCCCGGCGGCACGCAGACGGTAAATGGCGCGCAGAAGCATATCCAGCTCGCCGAAGTGCAGTCCGGTGCTGGGTTCATCCAGCACCAGCAGGTATTGTTCACCAGGTCGCGACCCTCGTTTCGGGGCAGCCTTGGCCAGATAGGTGGCCAGTTTGACCCGCTGGGATTCGCCGCCGGAAAGCGTGGTCACCGGACGGTCCAGCGGCAAGTATCCGAGCCCCAGCTCCTGCAAGGCTTTCAGTATTCCGGCAGCCTGGGGCAGCGATGCAAAGAATTCCAAAGCTTCATCCACCGTCTGGGCCAGAGCCTGCGCAATCGATTTGCCGCGCCAGGTAACCTCCAGCGTCTCCCGGTTATATCGGGCACCGTGGCAGGCATCGCACTCGGTGTACAAATCGGCAAGGAAGTTCATATCGACCTGCAGACGCCCGGTGCCACCGCAGCGCTCGCAGCGCCCCCCTCGGGTATTCAGCGAGAAGCGCGCAGCCGTATACCCGCGCTGGCGGGATAGCGGCAACGCCGCATACAGCGGGCGCAGCTCATCCAGCAATCCGGTGGCAGTGGCGGGTGTAGAACGCGGCGAACTGCCCAGCGGGCTCTGGTCTACCAGCACGGTGCGGGTGATGGATGCAGCGCCATCCACCTGCCCCGCCTTGATAGCAGGCAGCAGGCACTCGTGTACAAGGGTGCTCTTACCGGAACCACCAGGCCCGGAAAGGCAGGTAAACGCCCCGAGCGGGAACCGGAATTCCACGTCCTTCAGATTCCGGGCCCGGGCGTGAGAAAGCGTCAGCCAGCGGCAGGCCGAAAGGTTGCGGGATTCCACGGCAGGTAATTCGCGCCGCCCGCTGAGCCAGGCGCCAGTGGGTGAGTCAGGATTCCGCAGAAAGTCCTGGTACGTTCCCTGAGCCAGCACCGCACCACCGGCCGGGCCGCTGCCAGGCCCCATTTCCACCAGCCAGTCACAAGCCTGGAGCAACTGAGGGTCGTGCTCCACCACGAGGATGGTGTTCCCTTTGTCGCGCAGGCGTTTCAACGCTGCGATAAGGCGCTCCGTCTCAGCAGGATGCAGGCCGATGGTCGGTTCATCCAGAATATAAAGCACACCAGAAAGGCCACCGCCAATCTGCCCGGCCAGGCGGGCGCGCTGGAGCTCGCCGCCGGAAAGTGAGTTGGCGGCACGTGAAAGAGTCAGATAATCCAGCCCCAGCTCCATAAGGCATTCGAGCCGCTGAGTCAGGCTCCCTATGGCTGGTTGCAGCGCAGACTGGTACGCCGGCGGCACCTCCAGCTGGCCCAGCAGGTGGTGATTTTCCTGCACCGGCAGCTCGCAGAATGCCCCCAGACTCAGCTCGCGCCCGGCAAAATCAAGTGTTACAGCCAAGGCAGTGGGATTGAGGCGCATCCCTTTGCATGCCGGGCACAGGTTCAGTTCGCCCTTCCCGGACTCTATGGTGCCCAGGCCGTTGCATTCCGGGCATGCGCCGTGCGGCGAGAAGTGGGAAAACAGGCCCGGCGTGAGGTCTGGCAGAGTAAAACCGGTTCCGGCGTTGCGGTAGCGCGTGTGGAAGCAGCGCAGCTCAGGTTCGCTGCCGCGCACCTGCACCAGGGCACGTACCTCATCCGGCCACAGGCGCAGGGCCGCCTGCACCGAATCCGCCACGCGGGATTCCACACCCTCACGCAGTACAATGCGGTCCACCACCAGTTCACAAACCTGACCAGCGGCTGGTGGCTGCTGCTCCAGTTCATCCAGCTCCAGAATCTCCCCGGCCACACGGACGCGGAGATACCCCTGCTTGCGCAGCATCAGAATATCGCTTTCCGGAGTCTGACCGAATGCCGGGGAAAGCGGAGCCAGCAGCGTCAGGCGCGTATTCTCCGGCAGCTCCAGCAGGCTGTTGGCGAATCCTCCGGACTGAGCCGGGTGAGGCGCTCACCGGTAACCGGGTCATGCGGCACACCGATAGCAGCATACAGGATGCGCAGATAATCGAGGGTCTCTGTAAGCGAGCCCAGCACGGTACGAGACTGCCCCTGGGGCAGATGCTGCTCCAGACAAAGAGCTGGCGGCAGCCCCTCGATGCTCTCGACATGTGGTTTTTCAGGGCGCGCCAGCAACCGCCGGGCGCCGGCCGACAGGCAGTCCAGAAACCGGCGCCGGGATTCTGCAAAGAGCGTATCGTACGCCAGCGTACTTTTACCAGAGCCACTGGGACCCATGAGCGCTATCAGCTTCCCTGCCGGCAGGGTGAGGCTGATATGCCGCAGGGTATTCTGGCTTGCTCCGGTGATACAGATATCCATGGCATGCCCGCCTTTCCATCAAAAACGGCTCTGTTCATCATAGCGTCCGCCGGGATCCACCATCACGTCGGCTGCCTTGCAGATACCCTCGTAGCCGCCGCCGCGGTACACATGCAGCAAGCCTTTGCACTGCAGGCGCCCCTTCAGCTGGCCGTACAAATCGGCCTCCTCCGCCACAGCGCCCACGACCAGCTCAACCTCGGCTCCCTTATCCACCACCAGTTTCCCGGCGCTGATGGAGCCTTCCACCCGGGTGCTCACATTGAAATTCAGCCGCCCCGTGCAGCGGAACGTGCCGGACACCCGGCCATTCACCTCCATATTCCGGCACACGACGGAAAGATTGGAGAGCACCGTGCCGGCAGCAACCGTCACGTCCCCCAGCGTGCGTACCGTCAACCGGCGGGAACCAGGGCGGATTTCCACATTGGCCATGTTCAGGTGCGCATGGCAGTGAAGGCAATTAGCGGAAAGCGCGGCTGAAGGCACCTCCGAGACCTGCCCGCATTCATAGCAGACCACCTCGCGCTTCGGAACCTGAGCTCGGCTGGTGTCCGCCTGAAACGAGGTGAGCGCGACTCGGCGTTCGCGCTCACCTTCGGGCAAAAGCCCGGATACCGCCGAAACAATCAATGGTTCTGTGCGGAACCCGGGCATGGTTTAATTCAGTTCTGCAACTCAGCCAAGGAGGTTGGCATCGGCTCGCTGAGGAGCAGCGGACTTCCTGGGAGCGGGCGCAGCGGCTGTGGCGGGGGCTACAGCGGGTGTACCCACGCGGCACATACCCACAAACACAGCACCTTCCTGGATGGAAATCTTGGCAGCGGTCACGTCGCCCACCACTTCAGCAGTAGCAGCAAGCTCCACGCGGTCAGTCACCACGATATCGCCCACAACCTTGCCATGAATGATGGCGCTCTGAGTGCGCACGGCCACCTTATTCTTATCACCGGCCTGAATGCTGGCGTTGGCGCCTACGGTCAGCACGCCATCAGAAGTGATTTCACCCTCCACAGAGCCGTCCACCAGCAGGTCATCCGTAAAGCGCAGGATACCCACCACGGACACGTCGTAGTTCAGCACGTTGCGGGTCGTCGAGGGAACCGCAGGAGCCATCCCACCCATCTCGAAGGGAGAGGCGGTGGTCTCCTCAGCCCCGTAATAACCGGCATCAGGAGCAGTGGGTGCAACAGGCTGCGGCACGGGGGAGGCCCACTCATCAGGCACATCATTCTCGGCAAAGGGGGAACCGCTCACGGGGGAACCATCAGGCTTCTTGGGGTACTTGAACATAATTTCTTTCTATTAAGTGGTTTATCGAAAACTATACACACCTGTTTCGGCGTTGATGATATGGTACCCTGTCCGGCCGCTTTTGTCGATATGAAAATTTGTCAGATGCGGATTTTTTTACGCCTCGGCAGTATAGATGGACGCTATCCCCATGCAGAGGGGAAGACAGGTCGGGGTAGAGAAGCCGGCCCGGCGCAGCAAGTCAAGGAATGCGGCGCCGCGAGGGAAGGCTTCAATACTGTCGCCCAGGTAGTCATAAGCACCACTGTTCCCTGTCACCCAGCCGGCAATGCGGGGCAGGACGTGGTGCAGATAAAGGCGGTAGGGGGCGGCAAACATGTTTTCAGGCATGCTGAAATCCAGAACCAGAAGGTGCCCGCCCGGCCGCAGCACGCGCCGGAACTCGCGCAGGGCTTTCTCATAATCTGCCATATTGCGCAGGCCGAAAGCCACGGTTGCAGCATCATAGCTGGCATCCTCCAGCGGCAGGTTCATGGCGTCGGCCTCCAGCACATTCTCCAGCCCGCGGCGCACGGCAACATCAAGCATAGGGCGGCAGAAATCCGTACCCAGCACCTCGATTTCCGGCAGCGCTTTCTTGATAGCCAGGGCCAGGTCACCGGTTCCGGTGGCTATATCCAGCAGGTTGGCAGGCTTCCACTCCGCCACCATCTCCACTACGCGGGCGCGCCAGAGGATATCCACCCCCATGGAGAGAATATGGTTAGCTGTCACGTAGCGCTCTGCAATGGAGGAAAACGCAGCGTGAACGTATGCGGGGTCCGGCATGGTCAATCAGATATGAGACAGAAGCGCATCCGCAAAGGCAGTAGTGCTCACGGCTGTGCTGCCCGGAATCATCTCAGCCAGGTCGGCAGTCACCGTCTTATCTGCAATGGCGCCTTCGATAGCCGCCACAATGCGGTCGGCAGCCTCGGTCCAGCCCATGTAGCGCAGCATCATTTCCGCCGAAAGCAGGAAGGAACACGGGTTCACCTTGTCCAGACCGGCCAGTCTGGGCGCAGTGCCGTGAGTTGCCTCGAAAACGGCGTGCCCGGTGCGGTAGTTGATATTGGCACCGGGAGCAATGCCAATGCCGCCCACCTGAGCCGCCAGCGCGTCCGAGCAGTAGTCGCCGTTCAGATTCAGCGTGGCCACCACGGAATGCTCCTGCGGATGAATCAGAATCTCCTGCAGGAAGGCATCGCAGATGCAGTCTTTGATGATGATACCATTGGGCAGCTTGCACCACGGGCCGTCGCCGATGGGCTCAGCGCCGAATTCCCGGCGGGCCAGATCATAGCCCCAGTCGCGGAACCCGCCTTCGGTGAACTTCATGATATTGCCCTTATGCACCAGGGTCACAAACGGGCGGTTCGTCTCAATGGCATACTGAATGGCAGAACGCACCAGACGCTCCGTACCCTCGCGGGAAACCGGCTTGATACCAAACCCGGAGGTCTGGGGGAAGCGCACCTTGTTGGCACGCTGCGGGAACTCCATGGAAAGCCAGTCAAAGAACTTCTGCGCCTCCGGGCTGCCGCATTCAAACTCAATACCAGCGTAGATATCCTCCGTATTCTCGCGGAAAATCACCATATCCACCTTCTCAGGCGCCTTCACCGGCGTTTCAATTCCCTGGAAGTAGCGCACCGGACGCACGCAGCAATACAGGTCAAGCCCCTGGCGCAGTGCCACATTCAGCGAGCGGATACCCTTGCCGACCGGAGTGGTCAGCGGACCCTTGATACCCACGAGCAGCGAGCGGAAAGCCTCCATCGTCTCATTCGGCAGCCAGGTACCCACGGTATCAAATGCCTTCTGACCAGCCAGGACTTCCTGCCACACAAGCGCGCGCTTGTCACCATAGGACGCAGCCACAGCAGCATCAATCACGCGCCTGGCCGCCCGCCAGATATCCGGGCCGGAGCCATCGCCGATGATATGAGGAATGATGGGAAAGTCAGGCACGTTAAGCCCCTGGCCTGTCATGGTAATGGGTGTTCCTTTGCTCATAGTGGAAATAGACACTTCAAAAATCAATTTTCAGCAGAAGCCTCTGCAGCCGTGGTCGGTTCAGCCTTCTCCTTATCGTTGCTGTTCGCCATGGCACAGAACGCGAACACCGCACCCAGCAGCAGCGGGGGCAATATATAGAAAAGAACTCCATCGCGCTCATCAGCCGAGCGCTTCTTCACGGTGTATGATTGATAGGCTGCCATAATTGCTTGTGCGGCCATTATAGCAGAATATTCTGACATTGCAACCAGAAAGAAATATCCCCCGCAAAAGCCGCTCATGCGTGTCCCAAAGATTTGGGACACGTGGATTTACGATTGACAATTTAGGATTTACGAATTGAAAGTTAGCAACTTATGCCAACAGAATCTCAAATGAGTGCTTACTACCGATGGTGAGGCCGGTGATACCCCACTACGAATTTTCCACACCGAACACTATGCCTTTATGTCGTTCAGGGCTATTCTCCCGTAATCTTTGGGACACATGTGAAAGCCGCTTGACGCTGCGCGGTGCATCTGATAGAGTTGGAGCCGATGAGCACCAAGCCGCCCGCAGGGGAAGACCCGCGGTTTCTGCAGGAGCAGATTATCACCTACCTGGGCAACAAACGCCGACTGCTGGATTTCATCGGGCAGGCGGTGAAACGTGTGCGCACCAGGCTGGGTGGGCGCACGCTTCGCTGTTTCGATGCCTTTGCCGGCTCCGGCATTGTGAGCCGCTACCTCAAGCAACACGCACATCAGCTCTTCACCAACGACCTGGAGGAATACTCCCGGGTGCTCAGCTCCTGCTACCTGGCCAACAGCGACACCGTGCGGGCAGCCCGGCTGCCGGAGCTGCACGCCGAGCTGCTGCAACGCATTGCGCAGCATCCAACCCCCGGACTCATCGCTGCCCAGTACGCCCCGCTGAACGACGCCGATATCCAGCCGGGCGAACGGGTCTTCTACACCAGGCGGAATGCGGTGTATCTTGATACCGCCCGCCAGCTTATCGGGCAGCTGCCGCAGGAGGTGCAGCACTTCTTTCTGGCCCCCCTGCTCTGCGAAGCATCTGTTCACACCAATACCGCCGGCATCTTCAAAGGCTTTTACAAAAACCGCGACGGGGTGGGAAAATTCGGTGGTCGCGGGGCCAACGCCCTCCAGCGCATTCTGGCGCCCATCCGGCTACCGCTGCCCGTTTTCTCAAGATTCGACTGCGAGCACCACGTGATGCAAATGGATGCCACCGCCGCAGCCGCCTGCCTGCCGGAACTGGACCTGGCCTACCTGGACCCGCCATACAACCAGCACCCGTACGGATCCAACTATTTCATGCTGAATCTCCTGCTGAAGTATGAGCAACCAGCCCGCATCTCGCGGGTATCCGGTATACCGGCAGATTGGAACCGCTCCTCCTACAACAAGCGACAGCAGGTGCAGCAGGCGCTGGACGGTCTGCTGGCAGCCATCCCTGCCCGTTTCATCCTCATTTCGTACAACTCGGAAGGCTTTATCTCGCGCCCGGAAATGCAGGCTCTGCTGGACAGCCACGGCAAGGTGCAACTCATGCAGACCGACTACGCCACCTTCCGCGGATGCCGCAACCTGCGCGCCCGTGCACTCTCGGTCAAGGAATACCTGTTCCTGCTCGAAAAGTGACACAGAACAAGCTTGACGCAAGGCAATATGGGGGTAAGATTGGAGCGTGAATCATTTCTTCCCCATTTCCAGCGTATGCGCCTGCGCCATGGCGGCAGTGGTGCTGAGCAGCTGTAACCCGCAGACTCCTGACCCGGAGCAACTCCGCCAGGCTCATGAGCAGAACGCCACACTGCGTCAGGAAATTGCCCGCATGCAGCAGCTTATCAGCCAGGCGGGCGCCCCCCAGCCAGGACTGGCCGAAAGCATCTCCGCCAGAGAACAGGAGCTGGTCAATGCCCTCAACGAACTTAAACAGCTCAAACGCAAGGAAACGGAAACCAAACTCCGTGTCATCGAGCTCCAGGACCGGCTGGATGCCTTCCGCTCCAATTTCCGTATCCTCCAGGCAGAAACCGTTAACATCCACAATCACTCATGATTCCCGAACCGGCAGACAAAACGGATGAAAAGGAAATGGACCTTTCCACTCCCGGGCAACCTGAATCTGCTCCCGAAGCGGAGATGCGCGAACCGGAGCAGGTGACAGCCAGCCCCGCCACCCCGGAAGCAACCCCTGCACCGGACAAGCCCGCCAGAAAGATAAACTGGGGCGGCATTTTCCTGGATTCAGCCCTGGTGCTGGTTCTTCTCGGCATCATCGGCGGAGGCGCCTGGTTCCTCAACCAGGAACTGGCCGTCTACCGGGTACCTTCCCCCATGGAACTGGCCCAGGCTGAGCACCTGGAGCTCTGCAAGCAGCACGAAGCGCTGCAGGACCAGGCCTACCAGGCAGATGAGCAGATTCACATGCGCGAACGTCTGGGCCGCCTGGAGCACCAGCTGGCTGATACCCGCCGCCAGATTGAGGAAATCAACCGCAGCATCAGCTCCGAACACGCCCGAGTGCTCGCGGTGCAGCGTGAAATCCGCCAGGAGGACAAGACCTCACGTTCTGTTGCCAGAAGCCTGCTCATCGGCCTTCCCATCGGCAATGCCGCCAGAACAAACGGCAAAGTTTACCAGCGTGCCATCATCCACCGCATCGAAAACGGCCGCATCTCCCTGCGCACAGCCACTGGGCCTGTCTCCTTCCCGCTCAACCAGCTGGTCAAGGAAAACCTGCCCGATATGGCACGCTACGCCTTCGGGCTCGACGATATGGTCGACATGAGCGATTTTGAAGCAGCGCCGGGGTCTCCGGCTCCCGGAAAACGCCGCCAGGGCAGACTCATCACACCCGGCCCCAAGGCGCACCCTTACGGAGAAACCAGTTACGAACCCGCTCCGGCGGCCCCGGTGGTGAATACTCAGGCGCCCCCGGCGGACTCCGGCCTCATGCCGGAGGACGACGGCTCCTGGCAGGCACCCCAGGAGGCCCTGCCCATTGCTGAATAAGCCCCCCGGTTCGCACCCGATTTCATCCAGCCCCCGAAAAGGGCTGGATTTTTGTTTAACCCACCTCGAGGATGGCCGGGTTAAGCCGAACCAGAGCATTCTCCACCGCCTCATCAGAGGTGCCGCACGCTATCGCCATGGCTTCTATGCGCTTACAGGGCAGAAAAAGCGTGCATGAGAAACACCGTCCCATGCACGCTCCTCAAGTTAAACGGAAGCCTTTACTTCTTCCTGCGGCAGCAGCCCTTTTTTCCGGGGGCTGCGGCACAATCGGCCTTGGGGGCCAGAGTACGGTTCATCTGCTTCCAGCTCCAGTCCCAGCGGCTCAGAGAGGTGAAACAGGCGGTAAGCAGGTTCACGCTGGCATCGATATCCACCTTGTGGGCCATTTCAATGCTCTGGTGTACGTTGCGCACCGGGATAGAAATGGCACCGGTGACGGCACCGCCGGCGGTGAACTTCTGCATGGCGCCGGCGTCCGTTCCGCCGGCAGCCAGGAGCTCCAGCTGGTAGGGGAATCCGCCTTCCTCGCAGAGGGCGGTCATGAACTTCACCATGCGCGGGTCAGTGATGAGGGTGCCATCATACACCTTCACCGCCGTGCCCTTGCCCAGCACTGTGCACTTATCGTGAGCGCCGCTGCCGGGGGTATCGAACGCGATGGTCACATCCAGCGCAAAAGCAAAATCGGGGTTGATGGCGAGGGTGGCGGCGTGGGCGCCGCGCAGGCCCACTTCCTCCTGCACCGTGAACACGGCGTACAAGTCGTACTCAGGCAGGTCACCAGCAGCCTTGATAGCGCGCACTGCCTCAATCAACATGTAGCAGCCGCCACGGTTGTCGATACTCTTCACATTCAGGCAATCGCCCATCTCCACCAGGTCACCGATGCGGGTAATGGAATCACCAATGGAAACATACTTCTCCACCTCTTCCTTGCTCATGCCGAGGTCTACCACATAATCGGTCACCTGGGGCATCTTGGTGCGCTCCTCAGGGCTCATCACATGAATAGGCTTCACCCCCATGCAGCCGGGCAGGTCCTTGGTGCCATGCACCACCACGCGCTGCGCGGTCAGGGTCTTGGCATCAAAACCGCCCAGGGGCAGAATGCGGATAAAGCCATTGTCATCAATATGGCGCACAATGAAACC
>JAFVQN010000119.1 GCA_017504805.1 Akkermansia sp.
GTTCGGCACGAGCTGTGCGGTAGAGGACCAGGCATACCTGGATAGTCTGGAGCCGGAGAATCAGCACCTGTTGGCTGCATACGATGCGCGTGATGCCGAAGCCATGAGACGTGCGCTCGAAAAAGGCGCCGACCCTGATTTGCGACTCACCTGGGAGGGCGACACCCTGGCGGCAGACGCTGTGCTGAGCGGCTGGCCGGAGGCCACGGAGCTTCTGCTGGATTCCGGGGCCGATCCGATGGTCGAGGATGGCCGCTTGCTTATCCAGCTCTGCTGCATGGGCGAGGCGGAACTCTTGCGCCGTGTGTTGCAGATGCCCGGTGTCTCGCCTGATTTTTCGGATGGATATGATTCACTTGCCGTGTGGGCTGCGGAAACGGGGCAGGTGGAGTGTCTGCGCGAGTTGCGGGCTGCCGGGGCCGATTTGCTGGCGGATGACGGCAAGGCGCTCTGTATGGCATGCGCGGCCAATAAAGTGGAATCTGCCCGCTATCTGCTGCAGGAATGCGGCGCGGATACCGAGTTGGAATACGATGACTGGACCCCGCTGGACCATGCGGCGGCTCATGATTCGATGGAATGCGCGAAACTGCTGCTGGACGCCGGTGCGAATCCGGAGCACGAAGATATCTGCGGCCGGACTCCCATGCAACGGGCAGATTCGGAACGCATGCGGCAGTTGCTTGACCATTATTGTGTGAATCCACGCAGCAGGTAAATGAAGGGACGCTTTTTGTTCTTTCTGGTGGCTCCATCGTCAGCGGAGAGGATATTTTTTTGGATAAGTGCAGGATAAGTAAGATGCTTATCCTGCGAATGGGTCTTTTTCCTTGACAAATAGGGAGAAAGGTTGTATTATCGCCATGTTGTAAGAAGAATCAACTTGCCCTGCTATGTACGAGTATCCTTTATTGACCGAACAGTATTTATATGCCACCGAACCTCAGTTAGGGGAACGCGCTTCTGCCTGGGATGTGGCCATGGGCTTGCAGGCGGTGGATGGCCTGGAGGTTTCTGAATACCTGCGCGAGGTGGCCGGTGACCAGATTGAAGGTCTTATTTCCTTCGATGAGGTGCACCGGCGACTGGATTCTTATTACTCGGAGCAGGGCGTCGGTTGCCGCATGAGTGATGAGGCGGATAAGGTGGCTGCCAACATAGCGGAGTTGCTGAATGAAACGGCTTTCCATTTCAGTCCGGCGGGTTTTGCGGCGATTCATAAGCGCCTTTTCCACAATGTGTTCAAGTTCGCGGGAAAAATGCGCGAGTACAACATCACCAAGCGCGAGTGGGTGCTGAATGGCGATACGGTGCAGTATGCCCACGTGTCTGATATCATTATGGCGCTGGATTATGATATGCAGCGCGAGAAACGCTTTTCCTTTGCCGCCTTGTCGCAGGACAAGCAGGTGGAGCATATCGCGCATTTCATTGCCGATATCTGGCAGGTGCATCCATTCCCGGAAGGTAACACCCGCACCACGGCGGTATTCTGTATCAAGTATCTGCGCTATCTGGGGTATCATGTGAACAATGTGCCCTTTGCCCGGCACTCCCGCTACTTCCGCAATGCCCTGGTACGGGCCAATTACACGAATGCGCCTGCCGGGGTCGGGGTGGATTACTCATTTCTCATCAAGTTTTTCCGGAATCTGCTTTTTGATGAAAGCCACACCCTGAAAAGCCGTTACCTGCATATCCACTGCGAACGCAAAGAAATTGAAACAGGACAAGTGATAGGACAAGAGACAGGTGAAGTTGCAGGACAAGTTCGGCTCCCAGGGGAGAACATCTGCCGGCTGGTGCGGGTGCTGGGCTCCGGGCAGATGTCGGTGCGCGAGCTGATGACGGGAGTGGGACTGAAAGGACGCGACAATTTCCTGAACAAGTACCTGACCCCGGCTCTGGAGGGTGGGTATCTGTGTCTTCTGTACCCGGACAGCCCCCGCCACCCGAAGCAGAAATACCGCCTCACGCCGCGCGGCTGTCTGGTGTGGGACAAGCTGCATGGCTGACGAATGTCTCCTGGCGACGAGAAATTGGCGGGGAAACACACAGTTTTGGCTTGAATCTGCGGTGCATTGGTATAGAATAAGCGTGTTATGCTAGATATTCGTATTGTCAGGGAGAATCCCGAATATGTGAAGGAACGAGTGCGTCTGCGTGGTGGAGACCACTGGATGCTTGTGGATAAGGTGCTTGAGTGTGATGTGAAGCGCCGTAGTGCCGAGACGGAGAAGCAGGCCCTTTCCCAGGAGCGTAACAGTTCATCCAAGCTGATTGGGCAGATGATGAAGGAAGGCCGCCGCGAGGAGGCCGAGGAGCTCAAGAAGCGCATGAGCGAGGTGGGCGACCGCATCAAGGAGCTGGACGCCGTGGCCTCTGCTGCCGCTGAGGAGCAGGAAGCCCTGCTGCTTTCCATTCCCAACATGCCGCACGATGCCGCCCCGGTGGGTGAGGACGAATCCGCCAACCCCGAGCTGCGCGTGTGGGGCACCAAGCCCGAAATCGCCGAGCCGAAGGACCACGTGGAGCTGGGTACCAGCCTGGGCCTGCTGAACTTCGAGGACTCCGCCCGCATTTCCGGCTCCGGTTTCATCGTGTACCGCGGTCTGGGCGCCCGCCTGGAGCGTGCTCTCATCAATTTCCTGCTGGATACGCAGACTCGGGAGAACGGTTATCAGGAAGTGGGCGTGCCTTTCATCGTGAAGCGTGAGTGCATGTACGGCACCGGCCAGCTTCCCAAGTTCGAGGAGGATATGTACGGTCTGGAGGAGAACAGCATGTTCCTGGTCCCCACTGCTGAGGTGCCTGTCACCAACCTCTGCCGTGACCAGATTTTCAAGGATGCCGACCTGCCTATCAAGATGACGGCCTACACCCCCTGCTTCCGCCGTGAGGCCGGTTCCGCCGGCCGCGAGAACAAGGGCATGATTCGTGTGCACCAGTTCGACAAGGTGGAGCTGGTGGAAATCTGCCGCCCGGAGGAAGGCTTTGCCGAGCTGGAGAAACTCACCAGCCACGCTGAGTCCATTCTGCAGAAGCTGGGGCTGCACTACCGCGTCATTGAGCTCTGCACGGGTGATGTGGGCTTCTCCTCTGCCAAGACCTACGATATCGAGGTGTGGGCGCCGGGGCAGGGCAAGTACCTGGAGGTTTCCAGCTGCTCCTGCTTCACGGACTACCAGGCCCGCCGCATGAAGCTGCGCTACAAGGATGCCGACGGCAAGATTCGCACACCGTACACGCTGAATGGCTCCGGCACCGCTCTGCCGCGTCTCTACGTGGCTCTGCTGGAGCAGTGCCAGCAGCCGGACGGCTCGGTGAAGATTCCCGCCGCGCTGGTTCCCTATTTCGGCGCAGAGAGCATTACTCCCCAATCCTGATTTCAACTGTCCCCCGGCCCGGTTGCTCCGGACCGGGGGATACCGCTTGCATTTCCCTCCACCACTTACCACCTGAAATCGACTTATGCGTGAAATGTTAACCGTCATGGGCCCTATGTTCTGGCTCATTCTCTTTTTTGCCGTGCTGGCGCTGGCTGTGCTGGCTGAGCGTCTGTTCTATTTCCACCGTATCAATATCAATTCCGGTGAGTTCCTGCGAGGCCTTTCCGCCCTGCTGCGTTCCGGACAGTACGATGAGTGTCTGCACGAGGCCCGCCAGCTGCCGGGACCGATGGCCCGCGTGGTGGAGGCCGTACTGAGCCGCCCGCGCCTGCCGCGCCACGAGCTGCGCGAGATTGCGCTGGAAGCCAGTGAGGTGGAGGTTTACCGCATTGAGCGCAATGTACGCACGCTGCTGGTGTGTGCCACGGTGATGCCGCTGCTGGGCGTGCTGGGAACCTTGCTTTCTCTGGTGCAGTTTTATGAGCAGCCGGGTGTGACCTCCGGAGCGGCGGCGTCACCCATCGTTGCGGCTACTCTGCAGCAGGCACTGCTGCTTTCAGCCTCGGGCATAGCCCTGGCCATACCCGCCTACCTCTTCTACATGTACCTGGCATCCCGTGCCCGCAAGCTGATTAACCAGGTCGAACGCGCTGGTCTGGAATGCGTCCATATCATTGCCGATGCTCGTGAGATAGCGTTGGCAGGTCCGGCTGAGGAAGAGCCGGCCCGCTGCTGCTGCTGCAAGACCCAGGAGGCTGCTGCAGAAAGCCCGGACGGAGAAGCATAACCCCCCCCATTTATCATCTGCCGAGCCATGCGCCGCGTTCGTTCCACTCTTAAAGAAGGAGGCTTCCCCATCATAGTGGTGGCCGGGGTGAATCTCTTTCTGGTGCTTTGTGTCTGCGTGCTGCTTTCCAACCACCTGATGCCCCGATTCGGATTTACGGTGCAGCCTCAGGAAACGCATTTTGCTATCGAATCCTATAACCGGGACCTCACCCATATCGTTTCAGTGGCTCCGGGAGCGGAACCCCGTTTGTACGTGGGGTCGGAGTTGGTGCGTGGTGGGCTTCCCGGTTTTGAGCAGCAGTTGAAATCGTGGTCCGTGCCCAATCCTTCCCGGGTTTCAGTGATTCTGGTGCTTGACAAGGCCGTTCCGGCCGGTGTGGTGCACCGCCTGACCGATATGGTCTTATCGCACGGTTATACATGCAGCTACGCCGGTGTACCGGCTTTGGAATAAATGAAGGACAAGGAACAAAGCCTGTTATACCACACCATGCACAGCCGCCCCATGCCGGGGTGCCTGCCTTTGTTTTTCATTCTGGCTCTTGCGGTGACGGCAGGGGCCATGTGGCTGGTACCGGTGAAAATGCCTGAGCGGGTCGCGCCCAGGGGTCCTGGCAGGGTCTACATCAAGAAGGACCGTTTTACCGATTTCATGCTGCGCCGCCAGAGCCCCTTGCCGCTGCAGCTGCCTCAGCATGCAGACCCGGAATACCAGGAAGATGCGGCGGCGGCGTCTATGCCACTGGTGAGGCCGGTCAGTCTGGTGCCGGCTCCACCTTATGATATCTTTGCGCCGGCTGCGGATTCTGCCGTGCTGGATCCGGCAGCCCTGCTTGCGCTGCCCGGCGTGGAGGCGCCTGAACCGGTAGAAGAACCGGGCGCCAGGCTGCAGGATGCTCCGGCTCCTGCTCGGGAAGCGTTGAAGCCTGCCGTGCTACCGGAATTCCACCCGGGTGTGGAGGCTGAATTGGATAATGAAGGAGAGGAGGTGCAGCCGTGAGTGTTGAGCCGATGCTTCCATCCGAATTCTTTACGGTGCTGGTCTATGCCGGCATCCTGCTGACTATCTGTATCTTTGTGCCAGTGAAGCTGGTGTCGAAATGGCGCCGGGTGCGGCGCTCTCGTACGCACCTGACCTGCCGTATATGCGGGTTCCGTTTCCTGCGTCGGGACGCAGAGGGGCTCTGCCCGCACTGCGGCTCCCGCAACTGACTAATCGCACATGTCCAGCTGCTCTTCGCGGGCCTTGGCCCAGAAGGGCATGGACGCAAATACGGCCAGCTGGTCATCCGGTAGCGCTGCCACCTGGCCTTCGCCTTCATGGTGGCGGAAGACGTCGGCCTCTGAACTGGCTGCCAGGTAGCGGTAGTTCATCGGTATGGTACAGATGACCACTTGCTTGAGAATCAACAGTTCAAGATTTATGTAGACGCGCTGCGGAGGCAGGGGCATGCAGTGGGTCGTGGGCGTGTTCCACGCTTCACGGGTCATCGCCGGCAGCGATTCCAGATTCGCAAAGATACGTTTGAGCTGGGCCAGCTCGAGGTCTGATAAGTAAATGTATTCCGTGTCGTCCTCTGTCTGAAGACATACGCGGGCAGCATTGGCGCGCTCAGCAGCTTTGCGGATTTCGCCGGCTTTCTCTGCACGTAAGCGGCAGTGCAGGGCGTAGCTGTCCTCGGCTTCCTTGTAGGCCCTGGCCTGGCGGAGAGTGGGCAGAGAATTCAGGATAGCCATTTCGGCATCCGGCAGGCAGAGCAGGGTCTTGCCGTGGGTCAGCGAATCTGAGTAGCTGCAGATGGTGTTGTCGCTTACGGCACAAATAGTGCTGCCATCCACCGTCATGAGTCGGATTTCGGCGCCGGCTGACTTCCAGCGGGCTTGCAGGGCCTCCTGTGTGGAATGTGGTGCCGGCATGGCTTTGGAAAGAGCTGTTTTGAGCAACTGGAGCTCAGGCTGGCTGAGCGGGTAGCGCTTGATGCTCTCCTCCCCTGAAACCTGGGTTTCAATGCGGCTGTAAACCTCGGCTGCCGAGGCGGTGCGGGCGCCAAGTTGGAGCAGGGCCAGGTCATCCTGGGCAAACTGGGCAAATTGCGGGTTGCCCGGCTGGGGTTGCTGCTGGCAATTGGTCAACAGAAAAGCTGTGGCAGCAAGTGTGAGAATCTTGTTCATGAGAGTTTGTGTGCAGGGGGGGGGGAGAGAACCAGCACCTGCGCCTCAGCTGAGTGTACGCTCAACCATGGCGTATGCGCTGTGGTTGTGTATGGATTCAAAGTTTTCTGCCTCCACCCGGTACCAGCTGAAGGCATTGTAGCGTTCCGTGGCTACGGCTACGTTGCGCACCAGGTCTTCCACAAAGACCGGGTTTTCGTAGGCATGGTCCGTCACGTATTTTTCATCGGGGCGCTTCAGGATGCTGTACAGCTGGCAGCTGGCGCAATCCTCTATCATATCAATCAGATCCTCAATCCACACTGCCTGTCCGGAAAAACGGACAGAATAGGTCACAATGCCACGCTGATTGTGTGCTCCATGGGAGCTCATTGCCTTCGAGCAGGGGCATAGTGTGGTCACCGGTACCTTGACCGTCAGTGTGAACTGGCCAGCTTTGCCCACCTCGGCATCAATCTCAAAACGAACTTCATAGTCCATCATCCCTTCCATGCCGGAAACCGGCGCTTTCTTCAGCCGGAAAAACGGAAAGTCAACTTCCACCCGGGCGCGCTGGGCATGCAGTTTTGCCAGCAAACGGTTAGGCAGACGCACGGCTGTGCGTACGTCCAGATAGCGCTTGTGTTCGTGCAGGGCCTCCACAAACCGGCTCATGTGCGTGCCTTTGTATTTTTCGGGCAAATCAACCATGAGCGCCACCGTTGCCACGGTGGACTGGGTGCGCTGCTCCTTATCACTGACAATGATGGGGAAGCGCACACCCCTCACGCCCACACGGTCGATGGAAATCTGGCGTGTGTCCAGCTCGTTCTGGGTATCTTTGAGCTCTTGCATGGCGCGAATGGCGGGGCTTGTTTCTGGTAAAAAGACCGAGGAGGCTTGCAGGCCGAAGCGTACAAGCCTCCTTGTAATCAACGACAACCTGCCGTCGAGAACTCCTCCATCACAGGAATCAGGGGAGCAGGTTCACGGCACGAGCACGGCGGATTTCGCGCGTGATCTTGCGGTGCATCTTGGCGGAAACGCCCGTGACACGACGGGGCAGAATCTTGCCAGTCTCAGACGTGAACTTGGAAAGGAATTCCGGGTTGCACATATCCACTGCGCCAGCCGGGATGTCGATGCGGCGGCGGGGCATGGTCTTGTTGCAGGTGCGGAAACGGATACGGCGTTCGACGCTCTTGAATTCGGTCATCATAATCGTATAAGAGTGCTTGGGAGGTTTAGCGCATCTCGCGGTGCAGAGTGCGGCGCTTCAGGTAGGGGTTGAACTTGACCTTCTCAAGACGGCCGGGCGTGCGCTGGCTCTTCTTGTTGCGGGTGGTCACGTAACGGGAAGGGGTCTTACCCTCGGCCTTGGCCTCCGTGCATTCCAGAATGATAATATCTCTAGGCATAATTGCGAATTGTTGACTTGCGGGCGCA
>JAFVQN010000120.1 GCA_017504805.1 Akkermansia sp.
AGATGCTTCCCGCGGCATATAACCACCAAAACGATGAAAATACATTTCTTTCCGACTGTCGGTCTGTTATTTCTTTCTGCTGCCATTCTCTGCCCGCTGGCTATCTATATTCCACACGAATCCTGGTGGCCGATTGGCCTGATACTGGGGGTATCTGCGCTTCTGAGCCTGGCGCCGGCCTGCCGCAGAAGCTGGGAGCGACGGGATGAACTGCACCGCTGCCTGCTGCACCCTGCTCAGCAGCCTCTCGGCACCGGTCCCGGCGAGTTGTGCCGGTATTGGAAGACGCTGCCGGGCGACTGCATGCTGGGTGGCGAATTCCGGTGGTGCGATGCTCAGCGGCATGAGTTCTGCGCCCGGCTGGGGGTTGATTCCTGGCTGGGGTTGTTTTCTCTTCCCGGGCACCAGGCGCGTCTGGAGGAGCTGGAGCTCTGGGTCTTGTCTCTGAGGGAGAAATGCCCGCTGCCTTCGGAGTGGCAGGGCCGCTCTGCCAGCGGTATCGTCTTTTGGAACGAGGGCACGCTGCACATCTACCCCGCTTGCCTGGCTTCTGAGTTTAACCGGCATTTTTCGCATCTGCTCACCACGGATTCCTCTAATTGTCAATAGCCAATCGTCAATTCAATCAGACTTGTGGCGGGTGATGCAGCCGGTGCGGAGGTAGATGAGCTGGCGGCAGATATCGGTGGCGAGGTCGGCGATGCGCTCCAGGTCGCGGGCGAGGCCGATGCAGGAGACGTAGTATTCCACGGCGGCGGGGCAGTGGAGGATGGCGGCGCGGGCGTGGGTGCGGTGCTCGCTGCGCATGGCATCCACCGCGTCATCGCGGTCGATGACCTTGTGAGCCAGGAGGAGGTCATCATGCCGGATAGCCAGCAGGGTATCGCGCAGCATGCCCGTGGTGAGCAGCTCCATGGGCTCAAAGTCAAACATTTCCTGCCCGGGCAGAGTGGGCAGCCCGGCCACCAGAATGGCGCGCTCGGCAATGTGGCAGCCGAAGTCGGCCATGCGCTCCATGGCGGTGTTGATTTTGATGCAGGAGATGACGGTGCGCAGATCACCCGCTACGGGCTGGTAGAGGGCCAGGAGTTTCAGGCATTCCTCCTCGATGCGGATTTCCTCGCGGTCGATGATTTCATCGTGTGCCATGACGCGGTGGGCCAGCTCGGTATCGCCGGAGCTGAAGGCGTGGATGGCGTTGTGGATGGCGCGTTCGGCCAGTTCGCCCTGGGCGGAAATCTGGGAGCGCAGGGAATCGAGTTCGTTGATGAAGTGCTGTTTCATGATGGGGGGAGTGTAAGGGTTAACCGAAGCGGCCGGTGATGTAGTCCTCGGTCTGTTTGTGGGTGGGGTTGGTGAAGATGCGGGAGGTTTCGCCCTCTTCGACGATGCGGCCTTTGTAGAAGAAGGCGGTGCGGTCGGAGATGCGGGCGGCCTGCTGCATGTTGTGGGTGACGATGACGATGGTGTATTGCTTTTTGAGCTCCAGCACCAGCTCCTCGATGCGCAGGGTCGCCACGGGGTCGATGGCGCTGGTGGGTTCATCCATGAGCAGCACCTCCGGCTCCGCCGCCAGGGCGCGGGCTATGCAGAGCCGCTGCTGCTGGCCGCCGGAAAGCGCCATGCCGCTGGAGTGCAGCTTGTCTTTCACCTCGTCCCAGAGTGAGGCTCCGCGCAAGGCCTGCTCCACGCGGTCGGCCATTTCACTGCGGCTGAGCTTGTAGTGCAGGCGCAGCGGGTAGGCCACGTTGTCTGCGATGCTCATGGGGAAAGGGGTGGGTTTCTGGAAAATCATGCCCACGCGGTGCCGCAGTTGCAGCAGGTCAACCCCGGGGGCCAGGATGTTCTGACCATCCAGCAGGAGTTCGCCGGTGGCTTTCTGGTTGCGGTAAAGCTCGAAGATGCGGTTGTAGATGCGCAGGTGGGTGGATTTGCCGCAGCCGCTGGGGCCGATGACGGCGGTGATGCGGTTGGCGTGGATATCCAGGTTGTTCTCAAAGAGGGCCTGGTGGTTCCCGTAATAGAAGTTCAGATTGCGGGCGGATATCTTAATGTTTGTTTTCATGGAAAATACAGCGGGTTGCTATGTTGATGATGAGGATGAAGGCGGCCATGACCAGGGCGGCACCCCAGCCCATGGCGTGCATGCTTTCAAAGGGGGAATTCGTGGTGTATTCGGTGATGAGTACCGGCGCACTGGCGGTGGGGCCGGTGAAGAAATCCTCCGGCCAGGTATCGGCAAAGAGGGCGGTGAAGAGCAGCGGGGCAGTCTCGCCGCTCACGCGTGCCAGCGAGAGCAGTATGCCCGTAGCCAGGCCGTTGCGTGCGCTGCGTGCCACGATGCAGAGCGTGGCACGCATGCGGCTCATGCCCAGCGCCAGGGCCGATTCGCGCAGCGTATCGGGCACCATGAGCAGCATGTCCTCCGTGGTGCGCAGGACGACCGGGAACATGATGATGGACAGGGCCA
>JAFVQN010000121.1 GCA_017504805.1 Akkermansia sp.
GACGGAGCCGCTGGGTAATCTGCTCACCTGGCTGCGCGATGCCAATGTGCACCGCGGTATGTTCACCGAGGCCTTGCAGAAAGAGCTCTACCAGATTCGTTCCTACAATCTTCACCAGCTTCAGAAGGCCGGCAAGTCGCTTGCTCTGCTGCCTCACATGATTCTCACCCGAGAGAAAGAGGGCATGCCATTCGATGGCGCCACTGCTGTTTACCGCGCGGCTTGTGAGGGCAACGTGGAGCTGCTTCGCTGGCTTATCGGCTATGGTGCCGACCGCAGCCTGCGGGATGCGGAGGGTAACGAGGTACCCCTTCCGGAAGATACACCGAATGCAGAGGAAATCGAGGAAGCCCTGCAAATGCACGATTAGACTCATGCTCAAAACGCTCTCTATACTCGCCCTGCCGGTGCTTTCCGGTGCTGTATTTGCCGCCCCGGCAGTGCCGTCGGATTTGAACGGTCGCAAGATTCAGTTCAGTTACCCGACTTCGTGGAAGTTCACCCCGCTGCTCATTCATTTCGGCGAGGCAGAGCCTGGCAAGCCTGATACGTACACGGTGCAGGGGGAAGACCGCATCTGCGACGTAATCTACTCGCCCGGTGTTGCACCGGGTAAAGCCCGGCTGAGCGTGAGCGGGAAGGGCGATAATGCCACCATCTGCATGTGTTTTATCACGGAAGTGAGTGGCATTGCCCACATGAAGTGGAACGGGGTGGATTACTATGACCTTGCTTTCCGATTTTCGGACGATGAAGACCGCAGGGATTATCTCTGTCGCATGGGCGACCCGGTGGGCGATGTGATGCCCCCCACGCTGGCCGGCAAGGTACTGGAGCTTGATTTCAGCGGGGCTTTCGGCGGCAGATTCAATCCTGCGACGCAGGAGGTAGACTACCGTGAGTGGAACTCTGCTCCGTGGGTAGTGCGGTTCCTCCCGACGGGGCAGGGAGGCGTGGCTGAGCTGCCCGGCGAGAAGGCTATTGTGACGGCCGACTACGAACCCATGGGCTGCGGTGCCATGGTGTCGCTGAAAGGTCAGGGCCTCAGCGGCCAGATAACTCTCGATTTTGCTGCTGCCGACTCCGGGCTGGCCCGAGTCGAGTGGGAAAAAGATGATGCGGTCCGAGTGGTGTGTTCGGCTCGTTTCTTTATCCGCCATGAAGACGAGCACCTTCAGCAATTGATTGCTTCTCTGGAAAAAGCGGAATACAAGACCGCTGTGGAGCGGCTATACCAGAAGCGCCTGCTGACCCTACTGCCGCAGATAGTGCAGGGGGCTCCTGTTGATACCGTGCTGGCCAACGCCAATGGCACGACCGCGCTGCACAATGCATGTGGCCTCAGCCATGTGGAGATTGTGCAGTGGCTCGTGGAGCACGGCGCTGACCTCAATGCCAGAACCGCCAGGGGTGCCAGTGTGGAAGACTGCATCGGCGGCCCGAATGCCAGGTCCATACGCTCTATTCTTCGCAAAGCTCGAAACTCCAGGTAAACCATGATGAAAACGACACTCGCAATCACAGCTTTTCTAGCATGTACAGCCACCCTCGTGAGTGCAGCGGTGCAGCCGCCTGCCACTGCCGCTGGCAAGACAGTGGTGGTTCTGATGAACAATGTGGAAATGGCAACTTCTGAGCTATACGGTGAACCAGATGACAGGTATTGGTACGAGTTCCTGTTCGATGTGCCGCTGCTGTTGCGCTTCTCTGCCTCCGGAGGCAACAGCTACATTGCGCCGCACCCCGACAGCTCTGCAGAAACACCCTATCCCGATATCACGGTGAGCTACAGTGCTTCTGCCGGGGAAGTGGCCTATATCAAGCTCGAGAATAAGAATTTCCAGGCTTTGGTGGTGCTCTCCTTCAACTCTCCGACCGGCGGCCCAGCCTACATCTACTGGCATGAGGACGGCGAAACCCGCCACATGCGCAACGCAACTTTCATGCTGCGTGATGAACGCCCCAATGACCCCGCCATCCAGCTGCCCTCTGCTCCCCAGCCCGATGTCGAACCGGAATGACTGAATGACGGCCTGGGGGCTATTCTGGCAGAAATTGAGTCCTACCATGTGGGGCTTGTGCAGTGGCAGGTGAACCATGGGGCAGAAGGTGTGCTTTTTTCAATGCGTTACGGATATATTTGCAGCGTTCTGTGCTGAGCTTGAAAGAAAAACGGTGCTGGCAATCTCCTAAAAATGAATAGGATAACATTTTTTTTCCTGTACATCGCATAGGAAATGCGGTATGATATTTCATGTGAGACGTGGCAACAGTCATTTGTCTCCGAGAACCATAGAGATGAAACAAGCAGGTATAACACACGAACCCGCACATGGGAAGGAGGGCAGCGCTCCGATGAACAGGCCCCCCCGGGCGGTTGCCTGTGTGAAGTATCTCTCGTCTCTGAACGTGAAATCGTCTTCCTCCTTCAGATTTATGAAAGCGATATTTCAACAGATGGTAGTAATGGCCTGCTGTTTTGCAGGGACGGTGGAAGCCGCCACAACTGCAGCCGAACTGGAACAGGCCATTAAGCGGGGCGATACGCTTGAACAGATTGTAGCTTTGTTTGATGAAGGGCCGGAGGTCAATTACAAGGTCACTCTGTTGCCGGGCAAGGAACCGGCACCTCTCATCTGCGCGCTGGCCGATGATGCCGTGTATGGCTACTCGGATGAATACAAGGGGCTGGATTTGCCCTACAACCAGGCGGAGGCTATGGAGGCACTGCTGGATAACGGCGCCGACCCGAATGCTCGCGATGCTCAGGGGCGTACCCCTCTGCACCTGACCGGACATTCTCTGGCTCAGCATGTGCTTCTGCAGAAAGGCGCTGATCCCCGGCTGGAGGACAACCTGGGAAATCTGCCCGTGGTGCCCGAGGCGGAGGGAATTGCCACGGAAGGGCAGGGTGGTGATGATTCCGCTGCCGATGAAATCCTCGGCCTGAGCGCGGTGGAAATCCGCGAGCTGGGCGTTTGCTATGCCGAGGGTACGAACGGCAAGGCGGTGGATGTGGCTCGCGCCATTGTATTGTACGAAGAAGCGGCGGAGCGTGGGGATGCCACCGCAGCCCGCTGGATGGGCTGGCGCTATCGCCAGGGACGTGGAGTCCCCAAAGATAAGGCCATGGCTGATTATTTCTTCAGTCTGGCCGCTGCGGCGGGAGATGAAGCAGCTGCAAAACTCGTGCCCGATATGGCTCCCGAACAGGCAGGCGGCAAGGTGTTCCAGTTCCGCTGCGAGGAGTCCCGCGTGGAAGCACCGCTTCCCAATCCTGAGCAATACAACATCCTTGACCCTGAGGACAGCGGGGTATACTACCTTGCACAATGGCCCAATGGCAGCAACAAGTTTGAGTCTGACAGCAGGATAGATGGTGTCAACGGCGTGCGGCTTTCCAACACATACCAGAAAATCAACAAGAATACCGCCACCGTTGTGACGGAGTTCGAGTCTGTATCCTCCGATTCCGGCAACGGGTGGTACAAGCGCTCGTACAAGCTCATCTTCACCTCTCCCACCGAGGGGAAGGCCTCCTGTACCGTTACAGGAAAACCCACAACCATCGGGGCGCAGTCCATTCATTATGAAGGTACATTTACGCTGAAACATGACTGAACCGTTTCCCGGAACCAACTGAAACCACATACCAATATCATACGATTATGGCAGTTACAGAAACAACAACGGAAAGCTGGGGGAGTCGCCTCGGGGGCTCCATTAAAGGAGTTGCTATCGGTGGTGCTCTCTTCATTGCGGGTATCCCTCTGCTTTTCTGGAATGAAGGACGCGCGGTAAAGACCGCCAAGGCATTGGAAGAGGGCGCATCTGTATGCGTGCAGCTCCCCAACGCCGACACGATAGACGCCACCATGGACGGCAAGCTGGTGCATGTCACCGGCACGGCTGTTACTGATGATGTGCTTACCGATGACCTTTTCCCTGCTCTGGCACCCAAGGCCATGCGCCTGACCCGCAAGGTAGAGTTCTACCAGTGGGTTGAGAATGAGCGGAAAGAAAAGAAAAAGAACGTGGGTGGTTCTGAGACCACCGTCACCACCTACACCTACGCCAGAAAGTGGGTGAGCAAACCGGTGGATTCGTCTTCCTTCCGCGAGGCCGGTCACGACAATCAGGTGTTCATGCCTGAGGCCACGGCCAGAACCCTTGTTGCCGAGAACGCCCGTTATGGCGCATTCGAGCTGACCAAGAACCAGATTAACCGCATTGTTGGTGACAAGGCTGTGGAGCTGAAGCCCGAGTATATTCCTGATGGACTCAAGGGGCGCGTGACCATCTCCGGCAACTATGCTTATGTGGGCTTCCCGGTAGGGGGCATGATGCAGCCTGGCATGATGCAGCCTGGCATGATGAATAGAATGACTCCTGCTCCCGGTATGCAGCCCGGGGTGGTGCCGCCCGGCATGGTTCAGACTGTAGCCACGCAGCCGGTTCCTGTTGAGAATATCGGTGCCGTGCCGCAGACCACCATGGGTGGTTTTGTGACGGTGCCCTCCATCCAGCCCAACCGTATGTCTGTGACGAACGTGGACGGCGTGCCCTTTGTCATTACGCCCGATGGTACGCCCACTCCGGTGATGCCCAACGGCATTTATTACGCAGGCAACCTGCATGCCATTACCGCCACTGTCCCCGGTAATGGTTTTGTATGGCCCGCCCCTGCCGTGGTGCAGTATGCTGACATCCCCGGTTATGGCTCTCTGCCTCTGTTCACCATCGAGAATAAGAGCTATGTGCGTCTGGCTACCGGTGCTCTGGCTCCCTACATCCGCCAGACCGCTACCGCCGGCCAGATTATCGTAAATGGCACCCCCATTGTCGTAACCGTGAGCACCACTGCAACCTCGCCCGCTCCGGCCTACAACACGGCTCCCGCCGTGCAGCCCGCCGTGGCTCAGCCCGGTATGGTGCAGCCCGGCATGGTGCAGCCCGGTATGGTGCAGCCCGCCACTACTGTGGCAAGCGGCACAATGCAGGGAACGGCCAACCCCGCCAACCCGCAGGTGGGTGATGTGCGTATCTCCTGGACCATGGTTCCCGCCGAAATGCCCGTGAGCATTGTGGCTGTGCAGACCGGCACCACCTTCGCTCCCTATGTGGCCAAGGATTCTGCCGCCGGCGGCTACACCGTAGACCTGCTTGAAACCGGCACCAAGACCAAGGAAGAAATGTTCCAGAATGCCGAGAACGCCAACACCATGATGACCTGGATTCTCCGCGTTGTGGGCTGGCTGATGATGTACATGGGCCTTAAGATGATTCTCAAGCCGCTTGAGGTTCTGGGCGATGTGCTGCCCATTCTGGGCGACCTCATCGGCATCGGCACCGGCATCATTGCCTTCCTTATCGCCACCCCCGTTGCCCTCATCACCATCAGCATTGCCTGGCTGTTCTACCGTCCGCTTCTCGGCATTGTGCTGCTGGCAGCTGCAGGGGGGCTTATCTTCCTGCTCATCAAGAAGCGTGCTGCCGCCAAGGCTGCCAAGGCTGAGGCAGAGAAGGAAGCTCCGGCTGCGCCCGTCCCCGCAGAAGAACCCGCTCCCGCGGAGGAATCTGCCCCCGCAGAGGAAGCGCCCAAATCTGCTGAGTAAGATGCAGGATTAACATCATTCGGCGGGGTGCTCCGGCACCCCGCACTTTTGAAACCTGATACAAAGATTTACTACCATGGCTGCTTTCCCCACATTACTCCTTCCGGGCATTGCCTGTGCGGGCCTGGTCTGCACCGCATGTTCCCATGTGGCAGCAGAAAAGCAGTCATTGGTGGTGCCTGCTGCGCTGGATTACTGCACCATCAGCCTGACAGGCACCAAAGCCGGGCAGACCAGCCCGGTAACATACACAATGGGCGAACATGCCCCTATGCCCAAACTCAGGATATTTGCCTACAAACCCATGGGCCGCCAGGCTGAGATTTCATTCGATGGCGTGGGCGATGGCAAGGCGGTTCACTTCAATGGCCGCATGGAGCTTGTTTCCTGCTCCGCTGACAGTTACTTTTTCCAATTGAGCGGCGAGATGCTCGGCTTCGAGGGCGATGCAAAGTTCGAAGCCACACCCCACACGGCAACCGTCAAGCTAGTCCCCGCACCATGATTGTCTACGTCAACAACATCACCGTCCGCATCTTCATGGGCGCCACTGCGGTTGATGCCGTGCGCCGCTACTGTACCGATGCCGGGCTTCCGCTCTGCGAAGGGCCGTTCTACGATGCCTGGGGCAATGTGATTGCCTCTGACAGCCCCATGTGCGACGGCCGCCACATCTTTACCAAATCTCCCCGTTAATTCTCACAACTACAAACAATCGGACTTATGAAAAAGAGCTGTTTACTTTCTATCCTTGCCCTGTTGGGCTCAGCCTTTGGCGAGCAAGTCACCATTCTGGGTATCAACGACATGCACGCCAATATCGACGGCATGCCCCAGCTGGCCACCTGCGTGAAGCAGGAGCGCCTGAATGACCCCGGCTTATTGCTCATGGCTGCGGGCGACAGCCGCACCGGCAATCCTTATGTGGACAACGGCAACCGCCCCGGTATCCCCATGGTTACCCTGATGAACCATGTAGGCTTCGACCTTTCCACCTTCGGCAACCACGAGTTCGACTCCGGCACCGCAGCACTCCGTGACTATGTGAACACTGCTGAATTTGATTTCATCTGCGCCAATGTGTTCACCACCGATACGCAGGGCATCAATGTCAAGCCCTACAAGATTTTTGAACGCAACGGCGTTCGCATCGGCGTGCTGGGGCTGGTTCAGGTCGGCGAGACCGGCATACCCGATGCCCACCCGGATAAATGCGCGGGCTTACAATTTGCCTCTCCCTTTGATACCGCTGCCTGCTACAAGCACCTGCGAGCTCATTGCGATGTGCTCATTCTGCTCACCCACTTGGGCTTTGAGGACGACATCAAACTGGCTCAAATGTTCCCCGAAGCAGACGCGATTGTGGGGGGGCACTCCCACACACGCGTGGAAAAAGGGCACGTGGAAAACGGCGTGCTCATCACCCAAGCTGAAAACAAGCTCAAATACCTTACCAAGCTGACGTTTGATGTGCAGGACGGCAAGGTGATAAGCAAGAAATCCGAGCTGCTGCCCTTGGCAGATTTACCCGCCGATAAGGCTGCGGCCGACCTGGTGGAGAAAACCAAGAGTCTGCCTTTCTTCAAGCGCCAGCTCACCACGGTCAAGCGCAATATCACCCGCCGCGAAGGCCTGGGCTGCATGATGGCCGATGCGCTCTGCGTCCGTGCCGTTACGGATATTGCCATCGTGAACTACGGCGGCGTGCGTCTGGATGACTTCCCTGCCGGGCCGCTCACCGTGGCGGATGTGTATCGCATGGATCCCTTCGGCAATGCCATCATCCGCACCACCATGACCGGCAAGGAACTCATTGCTCTGCTGGAGAGCATTCCCGGCAGCGACCACCACGGGGCGCCCTGCGTGTCTGGCATGACCTACAAGGCTATCAAGCCCGCAGCGGAGCTCAAACCCATGCGCATTACCGAGGCTAAACTGGCGGATGGCTCGCCCATCGACCCCGAAGCCCGCTACACCGTGGCGTATAATTCCTACATTGCCTCCACCACA
>JAFVQN010000122.1 GCA_017504805.1 Akkermansia sp.
GAATCAGGGTATTGTCATTTACAATGCGCAGTTGCCCGCAGGGCCTGCCGCTACGCTGCACTGCACCCCGCAGGACTTTGCCCTGGTCTATGTGGATGACCAGTTTATCGGTACCATGGACCGCCGCTTGAACCAGCGCTGTATGGAATTGCCAGAACGCCAGAAGGATGCAGTGCTCAAGATTGTGGTGGATACCTTTGGCCACGTCAATTTCTCCCGGTATATGGAGAAAGACCGCAAGGGCCTTATTGGCAAAGTGACGTTGGGAGACAAACCGCTGACGGGCTGGCGAGTAGCCACGATGAATCTGGAAAAACACAGCCCCAGCCTGGCTGCGCGTGCCCGGGGGGCAGAGAAAGGTGCCTACTACCGCGCCGAGGTGGAGCTGCAGAATCCCATCGATACCTTCCTGGACATGAAGGACTGGCAGAAAGGCTACGTGTGGGTGAACGGGCAGCTGCTGGGACGCTACTGGAATATAGGTCCGCAGGAGCGACTTTACTGCCCCGGCGAGTTTCTGAAAAATGGCAGGAACATCATCGAGGTGCTGGACCTGTTCATGACCACGGAGACTCCCCCTGCCATCTCAGGCAAGACGGAACGTAACATGGAGGTACACAAGCAGACGAAGAGTCTCAACAACCAGTGGTGATTCCTGCTGCTCTGCAAATCTCTATCTCCGGGCCTGCCGTTTTCAGAGCGGCAGGCCTTTCATTCGTTTCTCCTCGCGGATTTGCTGCAAGCCGGCATGCACCAGTCGCAGGGCCACGGCCCAGGCGATAACGCCCAGAATCAGAAACCTCAGCAAGCCGAACTCGGCAAGCCAGGTTGTATTCCACACCAGGTGAAGCACCACGGGAATGCAGGCAATGCGCAGGAATCGGATATCAGCCAGGGCTCTCCAGTCGATGCTTGTATTACTCAGGCTGCGCTGGCCCTCAGCAATTCTCTGCTTGAGAACCAGCCAGTAGGCACCTGCGGTTATGGCTGTCCAGACGATATGCCCGAAAGGCGTGATGAGAGCGCGCACCTGCATGACGGCATCAGGGTTGATGTGGCTGGCATTCTGCGCCAGGGCATAGCCCTGAACCGGGTTGATGGAGCTGATGACTTCCACTGCGGTGGAGCTGGTGATGAGCCTGGCAATTTCCGTGAAGGTGTACCCGGAGCTTTCAAATGCTGCAAAACCGGCTCCAACGCCTGCCCCCAGCAGCAGCCCGGTGAGGATACGCCCGTTGCGGCGGCTACCTGCAATGAAGATGGCTGCCAGCAATTTGGCCGGTTCTTCGATGGGTCCGGCAATCCAGGAAAGCAGATTCGGGCTTACCTCCATGAGCGCCAGCGCGATGATGAGCGATATCAACCCGCCGTAGAACATGGCCCTCATCACATCCAGGAACGGAACCTCCCGCCGCACGTTCAGCTCGAAGAACAGGACCGCCACGCAGAAGGGAATAGCAAAGTTCCCCACAAACATGAGCCCGGGCACCAGATTCGGGTTATGAAACGTGTTGCTTGCCCAGTTGAACCCAAAATAAAGCAGGAGGCAGGCCAGCAGCATGCGGGCGAAAATCCAGGGGCTGGGCCAGGCGCTGCTCACTGCGTGCAAGGGAGGGGTGGTGCCAGGGGTGCCGCAGCAGAAGATTTCCAGCGCTTCTTCCCGGCTGTGGCTGCGGAACACATCCGCAAAAAAATGCCAGATGGAGAAGGCCCCCAGGCCTTTCAGCCCGGTGAAATCGTCCAGAGCACCTGTCTGCCCACGGTGCAGAAGCTCATCCAGATGAATAGTGGAGTCGGTGCTTTCAGCCCACACTTCTGCATCGGCTGCAATCAAATCACGTTGCAGCATTTCGCGAAGCTCTTTGATGCTGTAAGGCCCTTCCTGTTCCCCATCTGTGAGCAGCAGGTAGTATGCAGCCTGGTTTTCTGCGTGGTGCGGCATGTGGGCATGGTACTCCCCTGACCGCTGGGTGTCAAGCTTGAATGTTGGTGATTCAGCCGGAAAAAACATCCCGGCAAACGGAGATTTGCCGGGATTGCAATGGCGGCTTTTTGATGCATGATTCATTGCATCGAGCCCCGTATTTCTGCAAGTGCGCCCTCAACTCAGGCTGGTGCGCATGCCAAGTGTGCGCAGCAGGGCGGTGAAACGCGTGTAATCGCTCTCTCGGTCGGCGGAGACGAGTGCATACTGGTATTCCCCCTGGCGGGCGTCTTCCTCAGCAGCGTTGCGGAGTCGCAGCTGAATGACTTCCTCCGCATCGGTCTGGCGCCCGCGGAGACGGGCTTCCAGTTCGGCAGAGGGAACATGGATGTACACGTCGGCGTATGCGCGGCGGATGATGGCATCCTCGCAACGGCGGATGCTGGCCGCGCCCTGCACATCGATATCCATGACTACATTTCTGCCAGCCTGCAGGAGGTCGATGATATCGCTTTTCAAGGTGCCGTAGCTGTTGCCGTGAACGGTGGCGTGCTCGAGGAATTCACCGGCTGCAACTTTAGCGGCAAAATCCTCCTGAGTGAGAAAGTGGTAGTCCACGCCGTCCTGCTCGCCGGGGCGGGGCTGGCGGGTGGTGCAGGAGATGGAGTAGCAGGTGAGACCATCCTTTTCGGCGCGGCGGCAGAGGGTTGTCTTGCCGCTGCCTGAAGGACCGGATACGATGAGAAGTGTGCCAAGCATGGGGAGGAGGAAGAGGGGTTATTCGATGTTCTGGACTTGTTCGCGGATTTTTTCGAGTTCCGTTTTGGCATTGACGACCAGCTGTGCCAGCTCCGCGTCATTGGCCTTGGAACCGGTGGTGTTCAGCTCACGGAAAATTTCCTGGCAGAGGAAATCCAGTGTGCGTCCGACGGGCTCTGCCTTGTCGCAGATGGCTTCAAACTGATTGAGGTGGGATTCGAGCCGGGTCATTTCCTCGGAAACGTCGCAGCGGTCGGCAAAGAGGGCAATTTCCTTGATGATGCGTTCATCATCCGCAGGAAGCGGCAGCCCGGCTTCTGCCAGCCGCTTCAGCAGCACGTCCTTGTGGCGGGCGGCCACCCCGGCTGCCCGCTCCATGAGCTGGCAGCGGAACTGGCGCAGGGTGCCGATGCGACCCAGCAGGTCGCGCTTCATATTGGCGCCTTCCTGCGCGCGCAGGGCGATGAAGGCCTGCAGCGCCTCGCGTACGGCGGGATCTGCTGCGGTCTGCACCTCCTCCAGCGGTATGTCTGTTTCGGTTTCTTCGGTAATGATACCGAGGCGCAGCAGTGCATCGAGCGAGGTTTCAATGCTGCGCCCCAGTGAGGATTCGGCTTCGGCAAGGGTGTTGGTGAGAGCGGTCAGCTTGTCTCGGTTAAGGGTGAGTGAGCCGCTGCCGCCAGGCGCCTGCTGCAGGGAGAGGGAGACATTAACTCTGCCGCGGGAAACGGCTGCGGTCACCGTGTCTCGGATGCTGGTTTCCAGCGCAGCCCAGGCGCGGGGCAGGGCAACTGCGATTTCTGCCTGTTTGCGGTTGACTCCGCTGATTTCGACCCGGATGGAGGACCCACCCAGGGGGGCAGTGGCTGCCCCGAATCCGGTCATGCTGTTCATAACGTGATATTGCCGATGATGTTGAGGAGGTGAGAATCGAGGGTCAGAGCCTCGTTGACGTTGAAGTTGAGGTCTGTGCGCAGAGCCTCCAGCGCCCGCATGCGCCTCAGCAGTTCTGCTACCGGGTGTTTCGCCGCCACTGCGCTGATTTCGGGAGTGAGCGGCCGCACATCCGGCGCGTGTGATGCCAGCAGCACCGCCTGTCCCAGACAGAGTGAGAGCAGCTCCAGCATCTGTTCGCGTTCGGCCAGGTACTCAGTTTCAATCAATGCGGTGGTGGCATCCTTCTGCCGGGCCTCCCAGTCGCGGATGTCGGTGCCTTCTGCTATAGCTTTGGCCTCAGCCTTGATGGCGGCGGTGAGTCGTTTGGTAATCTGTTCCTTGCGTTCTGCGAGCAGCGCCTGGAAATCCGCACGCAGCGCGAGCGCGGCTACATCTGAGCCGATGAGGGGAAGCGCCGCTGCTACTGCCGGTAGAAAGGCCTGCTGGGCTTCGGAAAGATGGAGGGTGTTGCTCGTCTCGCGCAGGGGTACGCGCACGCAGCGTGAGAGAATGGTAGTGAGCAACCGGCTGGGTTGCTCCGTTATCAGGATGATGACGGTCTGCGGCGGGGGCTCCTCCAGTGTCTTGAGAAAGGCATTGGCCGCTTCTTCCATCATGCGGTCTGCCTCGACGATGATGACCAGCTTGGTCTCGCCTTCATCTGCGCGCAGCGCCAGGAATGGCTCCACCCCGCGGATGTCCTCGATGAGAATCTTGCGGCTTTTCGAGCCGGGACGCAAGACGCGACACATGGGGTGACGCAGGGAATCAAGCGCGGTTGCTCGTGCTCCATTGAGCTCAGCAGCCAGCGCCAGTGCCAGCTGATGCGTGCCGGCTGACGGGGTGCCGGTGAGCAGCAGGGCGTGCGGCAGGCGCCCGCTGCGGCGGGCGTGCAGAAGAAGTTGCTGTGCCTGGGGCTGGGTGAATGACATGTTGCTGCGGGATTATTTTTCCGGGTACGAACCCAGCACTTTGAAAACGGGGCATTCGGCTTTCAGTTCGGCGAGGCAGCTGCGGAGCGGTTCCTGCTCCTCATGCCCGTCAACATCGAGGTAGAAGAGATACTCCCAGGCCGTGTCGCGAGTCGGACGTGAATCGAGGCAGAAAATGTTGATGCCGTGGGCACGGAAGTGCTCCAGCACATCGACCAGTCCGCCAGCCTTGTGCGGCACGGTGAAGCAGATAGTGGTGCGGTCCTGGCCGCTGGGCCGTGTGCTCTGCGTGCCGATGACTACGAAACGCGTGGTATTGGTGGCGATATCCTGGACCTGTTCTGCCAGGATGTTTAGGCCGTGCAGTCGGGCTGCCAGCGGGCTTCCCAGTGCGGCAGCCCCCTCACCAGCTTTTTCAACGGCCATACGGGCTGCTGCGGTGCTGCTGGCTGTGGGAATCTGGTCGGCATGCGGGTAGTTCTGCTGCAGCCAGATGCCGCATTGCCCAAGCACCTGGGGGTGGGAGTAGATAGTGCGGATGTCCTTGGCTGGTATATTGGCCATGAGGCAGTTCTGCACGCTCTGGTGTACCTGGGCACAGATGCGCAGGTGTGTGTGGGCAAAGAAATCCATGGCTTGCACCACGTTGCCGTGCGTGCTGTTTTCCAGCGGTATCACGCCGTAGTTGACTTCATTGCGCTCCACCGCCGCAAAGATATGGGCAAAGGAAGAGTAGGGAACCAGTTCCACGCTGTCGCCAAATCGGCTGAGGGCCGCCTGGTGGCTCCAGGTGCCTTCCGGTCCCAGATAGCCGATGCGCATGTTCCCTTCCAGCATGAACGAACAGCTGACAATCTGCCGCCAGATGCTCAGCAGGCTTTTCTCCGGCAGAATCCCGTCGTTGAGTTTGAGTAGCTTGGCAATCAAGGCGCTTTCCCGCTCGGGTACAAAGACGGGGGCATTGTTCGCTCGCTTGGTTTCGCCCACCTGGTGGACGCAGGCTGCGCGCTGCTTGAGCAGTTCTACCAGTTGCGCATCGATGCGGTCGATTTCGTCTCTCAGCTCTTCTAAAGTCATACCCGTGCGGCTATTCTATCACAGAGTGTGAGGGCATTCAATCCTGTTTTTGGGCATGCTGCGTCAAAGCTTGTTTTGCTGGCTGAATTCAGCCGTTTTTGCTTGACGCACGGCGCCTGTCGTGTATAGTAACAGAGTACTCGCATTCGTGTTATGAAATTCAGACACACTCGTTCCTCCCTCTCCTCTCCCCGCAAATCTCCGAAAAAAGGATTTGCGCTTATTGCAACTCTTACACTTATGATGTTGCTCGCCATGCTGGCAGTGGCTGTGATGGCCACAGCAGCTTCGCAGAACCGCATCGCGCTGCAGACCATGTTGCAGGCAGAGGCTCGCCAGCAGGCGCTGGTCGGTCTTGATGCCGCCATTGGAGAGTTGCAGGTGGAGCTTGGACCGGATCGCCGCGTTACGGCTTCATCCGGCATTCTTGATGAGAACGGTGGCAGCGTAGCGCAGCACTTGCTGGGTGTCTGGAACAGCTGGGATGGCCCCATTTACGGCAGGAGTGTCTCCGGGCAGGGGAGCAAGATTACCAGTACATACTCCAAGGGCCGCTCGCAGATGTTCCGCCGATGGCTGATTTCCAGCCGTGACCGTAACAGAACGCGCACCATGAATGCTGCCAGCCAGCTTTGCTCCCGCGAGCCTGGTCGTCGCATTTGCATGGTCGGCGAAGGTACTCTGGGAAAATCCCTTTCGCCTCAGCACTATGTGTATGCCGACCTGCTGAGTATGCCCGCCACAGGTAAGAATGAGGCATGCTTTGCCTGGTGGGTCGGCGGAGAAAACCAGAAAGCCAAGGTTTCTGTGCAGATGCCCAAGGAAACGACAGATGCCTATGAAGCGCTGCACCGCACCTGGGATACCCCGGCTCCCCGTTTTGTTGATAACCGCGACCTTGACTTCCTGCCGGGTGAGATTGAGGAACCCGCCCGTCTGGTGACGCTCGGCTCGTTGCCGCTTCTTGGCTCTTCGTCTCAGTCTGCCGGAGCTCCTTATTTCTATGATGTCACCACGACGTCCTACACGCTTCCGATTAACGTGAGCATGGGTGGCTTCAAGCAGGACCTCTGCCTGCTGCTCAATAAGGAGAGTCTTAAGGATACAGAGTTTGCCGCACGCAGCAATCAGGATTGCCCCCTGGTGGAAAATCAGGATGTCCCCAAGGGAACTGAGCAGGACATGCCCATCGGTTCCTGGCAGAATCTGCACGCCTATTACAATTGCTGGCCTGATGGCACGGCTAACGCTTCTGAGAATTTCTCTTCACGTCTCATCGGTCAGCTTGACAATTTCTACACCCGCATGAGCGGTTCTACCTTCGATGATAATTTGTCCTATAGCGGAGACCCTGACAATGCAAGAGGTTCCGAGAAGGGAAGAACGTATTTCGATACAAGGGCAATGCTGGAAAGTGGCAGCAAGTCGTCTGGCTATGCCCGCACCCCGATCATGCTGGCGTACCTCGCAAACTTTGGTCTCACCGTCGAGCAGTCCACGGCTACAGCCCCCGTTACCTCACCGTCGACCCAGGGTGGCCCCACGAGAGATCCTTTGTACAATCTGAGTATCTCGTTTGCTCCGATGTTCCTTTGGTGGAACCCGTACAATGTACCGATGCGCATCCGGGGCCGTCAGCTGTGGGCTCGCGCTCTGCCGTCCAAAACTGCCTGGATTCAGACCAGAACATTCTCTCAGAAAAAGAGGGTGATGAACTGGGACGACCGCATCTGGTGGTACCGTGGTATCTATCGCTCCAATAAGAACGATACCAAGACCAGGGAAACGCTGGGTAAGGATTATGGCGAATACTTCCAGAATACGCAGGGGGACACCACGGGTGATATCGTGTTCCAGCCTGGTGAAATTCTGTTCTTCTCACCGGCAAATCCCCGCGATAAGTCTGTAGACAAGATTCACGAGAATCCCTGGGTGCTGGGCTATAATGCAAGCGCAGTTTCCGGTTACAAGGCTACTGTGTATTATCACGATTCAAATGCCAGCAGCAACGATTACGGTATAGCATCCAGGACGAATATCGAGGACGGCCATTTTTATGTGGATATGCGACTGGGATTGAAGAATACTCCCATTCCTCCCGGTTATGAAGGTGCCGACGTCGATAACCCGGAAAGAGATGCCGTGGTTGATCAGAGCGGTAACTCCGGGTATATCGGTCCCGATGGTTACCGATACGGACCCAAGCGACTTGACGCCATAACGGTACTCAATGGTTTCAACGGTATGGAGCGGGTCTCGCCAGTGCCTGATTCCATCAATGATGATGATATTGCCGAGGGGAAGCGCGCCCAGAGTCCGCATCGCGGGTTGCTTGGCTGGTATAATCCTGATGACAGCAGCGTCAATACCGTATTCTGTGATCATCAGAAGGACGACGCCTACTGGAAAGTCGATGGCAGTCAGAGCGATGACACCGTGCCGTATTTCGTAGCCTCTCTGGGCATTGTTCCCAAGTCTGCCAATAACGCGCTTGACTCTCGACTCTTTGCCGGGCGTGATTACCGCACAAAGGTTTGGCAACATTCCAGCCCTGCGTTCTGGGGCAGCATGCTTACAGACCCTGACGATCAGCTTCGCCAGTACCACCCGTACCAGCTGGCCGCACTGGATGTAGGCACCGGTATGAACTCCTGCCCTATGGACAGCATAGGCCGAAACGGTGTACTGGGGATTACAAGCGATGGTGAGCAGGTATCCTTTGCATCTGTGCTCGAGCTTCCGGTGCATCCTCCGTTCTCTCTTGCCGGTTTTGCCGGTATGCGATTGCAACCCGGTTGGTACCAGTCTGGCAAGTCTGGTGAGTTTTCAGCAGTAAGTGCTGCTCGCCGTATGCAGTATCAGGCCGGTGTTCCCGGCGTTGGCATTGGCAATGCTTTCGCCGACCCCTGCCTTCCGGCAGATGATGTGTATGTATACTACCAGAATAAGTCTGAGTTTTCCAATCTTTCGTCTAACTCCAGATTGTTTGGTGACTTCTTTGACCACGGCCTGCTGATTAACGATGCGTTGTGGGACCGCTGGTTCTGCTCTTCGATTTCGGATATGCCGGATAAGAAGGGTAAGATTTCTGCAGAAGAGGTGCTTACCAAGTTCCTCAAAGGCGAGGAGGAGCTCCCCGTCTCGCGCTACAAGCGTGTCAATACGCCTTACAACGATGAGCAGCTTATCAAGCGCATCATGGGAGGAAACGGCTGGAAATATATTGCCCAGTATCTCATGATTGACGGTGGCTTCAATGTGAACTCCACATCTGTTGAGGCATGGGCCGCTGTGTTGCAGGGTCTGGCCAAGCGTAAGCTTGTTACAAGCAAAAACAATCGTCTGGAGTTCGTGGAAGATGGCAAGACTGACCGGCAGGTGTTGTTCTCCCGATTCATGCTTTCCACTACGGATAAGAGTGTGGATGGTCTGGGCGGTTACAGCATGATGCAGGGCTCTTCCGCGTTCCGCGACGGCGGTATGGCTTCCGCATGGGGTGAAGTCCGCATGCTTGAAGCTGAGTCCATTCGCAAGCTGGCAGAGGAAATGGTTAAGCAGGTCCGCAAGCGTGGCCCCTTCCTGAGTATGTCTGATTTTGTCAATCGTCGTCTGGAGCAGGGAGAAAACGGCCTTAAAGGCGCCCTTCAGGCCGCCATTGATGCTACTGATATCAACCGTGATTTCTGCGAAGTGAAGGTAACGCCTCAGCAGGATGGTTCTCTGTATCAGAATCGTGATGCTGCAGAAGGATATGTGCACACAGCAGCCCCCGGTTACCTCATTCAGAGTGACGTGCTTGCCTCGCTGGGCAATATCCTGACAGTGCGTGATGATACGTTCACGGTGCGTTCCTATGGTTGCGTGCGTAACCCGAACAAGGCGATTCTGGCACAGGCCTGGTGCGAGGCTGTGGTGCAGCGAACCATGAACTACGTAGACCCGACCGATAACCCGCAGGACGTGGAGTACAACCCGGACGGCACTCGGGGCAAGGGCCTGAGCAAGACGAATCAGGTGATGGGACGCCAGTTCCGCATTGTCTCCTTCAAGTGGCTGGATAACTGGGATATTTAAACGCAGTTATTTACCGGTGTTTTTTCAGCGCGCATCCCCCAACAGGATGCGCGTTTTGCATGGTTTCCTAATAGCTAGTTCAAACATCTTGAAGAAGGGTGTTTCTATGCTAAAGTGCGGAGTATGAAATTGCGTCTGCCCATCGTTTTGCGTCTATGTCTTCTGTTTTCACAAGCTTTTCCAGCCACCGCCGCGTTGACATGGAGTGGGGGCGACTGGAATTACACGGAAAGCTCATGGCTGGATTCCGGCGAATCGATGGTGTTCAGCCGGGGTGACTCGGTCGAGTTTACCGCGACTGCAACCGAAAAGATGGTAACGATAACTGAAGCGGTGGAACCAGGAAGCATTCTGGTCAGCGCCCCCGGGTATCAATTTACTGGTTCAGGAACAATCACCGGCAGTGGGGCGTTGAGTATACAGCAGGGAGGGAGTCTTCTGATATCTATTTCCAATTCCTTCACCGGTGGGACGCAGGTTGAGGAAGGGGCTTCACTGCGTCTGGCGCTTTATGACAGCGTGGGTACGGCGTCGACTTCAGAACGTGCCCTGGGCAGCATATCCGGAGCGGGGACTGTGGAGGTTTCGTTCCTGAACGAGGGTACTCAGGCATCTGTTCAGGGGAATAGCTGGTCAGGCTTTACCGGCGTTTTATATGTTGAACAAGGGAGTATCGGATTGGGCCGACTTCCGAACCATAGCGGTGCAGGACGCACTGTGCAAATTAACGCAGAGTGTATAGAGGTAGGCTCGGATGGGCGATTGGTGACCTCCTATTCCGGAGGTACAGCGGCGCTGAGCACTGGTAATGCTCTGATTTCCGATATCCGTACGGAGAATGGCAGCGTGATAGGAAATCGCGATGGCCACATCAACTGGACTGGAGACGTGTATCTGAATATGGCTGACGTGACGGCTCAGACCCCGGTGTATCAGTCGGCGGCTGAGACAGAAATGTCACTGTATTATGGTAAGTACGTCGTATGGGACGGCGTTGTACGGGGGGAAGGCACCTTGCGGCTGACCGCGGGGGTGCCTGATTCATCCACAGACCACCGGCTGGTCCTGACCAACTCAGCCAACACTTTCAGCGGAACCTATCAGGTCGCCGGTAACCATCTGTCGACCCTGGCACTCGCATCAGCCGATGCGGCCAGCGCCTCCAGTGTGGAATTGCAGAGTGCGAATGCCCGCCTCGTGTTGATGGCATCGGATGCCGCCATACAGGCGCTGAATGGGACGCAGGGTGTGGTGCAGGCAGAAGGCACCGGCGCCTGGACGCTGTCGGTAGCCTCTGGCGATTACTCCGGAATCATCCGCGATGCTGGCACCCCGACTGCAGGGTTGAGTCTTGGTATATTGAAAGAGGGGAACGGGGAGTTATTGTTGTCCGGCCCTTCATGTTCATATACCGGTACCACCACAGTGAACGGAGGCAGCTTACGGTACAGTGGCGATGCTGCGCTTGCTTCCATAGACATGGCAGGTAATGGTGGGTTATTGCAGACTGCCGGTAATCTCTCGTTGCAATCCGGAGCCGGATTATCGTTCAATCTGGAGAATACGACCGGAGCCAGTGTGGAAATCGGCGGTGATTTCCAGTTAGCGGCAGCAGCATGTCCGGTGCAGTTGCGAGGGTATGAAAACCTGGGCGTGGGAAGCTATCCGTTGATGCATTGGAGCGGTAGCTCCAGCGCCGGGGGTGCGGCATTTTCTCTGTCCGGAGTGAGTGCCTCCGATTCTCTGGTCTACAGTCTTACTGTGCAGGAGAACGCCTTGCAGCTTCAGGTGAAGAGCCTGAATGACGTGCCATGGTTGTGGAGTGGAGGTTCTGCGACCTGGAGTGATGATTCATCTGCCGGGTGGAGTAATGCATCAGCCAGCGGACCTGCAGGTCAGAGCGTGACGTTCAGCCTCCGCGATGCCGGCACTGTGTCGATTAACCGCGTTACGCCGACGGCCGTGGAGGTGATAGGAGGTGTGTATACATTTGTCAGCACCGGTCAGGACGCTGTCGGTGTGGTAAGTTCAGGAAATCTGACCATCAGCGGTCAGGATACTGTGCTGAATCTGAATCTCGCAAATCCACAATTGACGGGGGCGACCTATCTGCAGGGAGGAACACTGGTGCTGGGGGATGCCGCAGCGCTGGGGGAATCTGCGTTGCATTTCAATGGTGGGTTGTTGCGTTACGCCCCGGGGGTGACTCAGGACATGAGCACAGCGGTGAGCCCGGCATCAACTTCTACCGTGCGTGTCGATACGAACGGTAACAATGTCAGCTGGAGTTCAACCGCCGGAGTGATGCAGGCTCTGCGTTCGGGGGTTGAAAAGCAGGGTGCCGGTGAGCTTGCTTTATCCTGGGTCGCAGCTGGTGAGACGATTACATCAGACCTGAATATCAAGGAAGGAACTTTGAGCCTCAGCAAGACAAGTGGTCAGGGAATACTGATCGGGAGTTTCTCCGGCACGGGAACACTCTCGCTGAACAGCCCCTCAGGCCAATTAACGGTGCGTGGCGATAATACCGGCTTTGGCGGTACCATCGAACTCACGGGCGACGGCAGTTCCACGGGCGGCAGTGTATCTTTTGCAACGGGTGATGCCCTTGGCGGTAGCAGCACTCTGGTTCGTGTCATGGGGCAGCGTTTCTGGTTCGGTTCCAATACTAGCACGCTGGCCAATCTGGAGATTGTCAGAGGATATTCAACCATTCTGGATGGCAGCACCGGGGGCCGCTACGTCTTTGCCGGAAGCGTGAGTGGCGGCGGTGAATTGTCGCTCAATCCGTCGAGTCACATCGAAATGCCGGGAAATCTCAGTGATTTCACCGGGACGTTCCGGCATCCCGGCAGCACGACTGTGGGGTGGCTGCTGGGCGGTGCGAATGTGGCCGGCAACGGAATCCTGCAATGTGAACTCAATGGTGCAGGCAGCGGCATCACGTATGCCATCTGGTACAGCGGGGAAACCATCTTCAGCGGAGCGGTAACCGGGCAGGCCGGACTGCGCCAGCGAGGAAGCGGGACTCTCATCCTGACGGGCGAGAATACTACCACCGGCGCTCTTCAGATAGACGAATCATGCGCGGTGCAACTGGGGTCAGCCACTCAGGCGGGGCTCTGGTCTGGCAATACTCTGAGCGGGAATGGTACCTTTACGCTGGTCAACGGAGCTCTGGCAACGCCGCTCACCTCGATATCCGGCACCTTACTTGCTGAGGTCGCGGCGGGTGCGCAGGTAGACATGGGCGGGATGAGTGGAGATGCGCTTCAACGTATTACCATCGGCGCCGGTGGGCAGCTTTCCGGACTGGCGGGGGATTTGAACATAGGCTCCGGTGCTGGAGTAGCCAGCCTCGAGCTGACGCCCGGCTCTGCCAATGTGGGGGCAACCCCCATACCGGCGGACGGTGCTCAGTATATGATTGAACAGGGTGCCGGCCAGTTGCAGATTCATGATAGTGCCACGGTGACACTGGATATGGAGACGATAAAATCCCTCATCCAGGGAAAACGGCAGGCTGTATACATCCATATCACCAGCGGCAGTATTTCTCTGTTGAATGGTATAACGGCAGATGATTTGTTTAGCAATAGCGCCACTACCCCCGCGGCACTCGGTCTGGTGGTGCTGGGCGTGGAAGGTGGCAACATCGTTCTGGAGGGCGCCGTGCGGGATGTTTACATGGTTACGGAGAATGGCGACTATCCCACGGTTACCACATACGACCGCCTGCAACCGTATCTGGCGACTTTTGTGGATGCCGGGTACGAGCTTTCGCTGCAACTCCCGGGAAATAATGCACAGCAGGCCTGGGTCAATAATCTGCTGGGTGCCGGTGATTTTTCGGTGGTGAATTCAGAGCCGGCTTCCGGAGTCGTGCGTGTATTGCTCAACAACGCGGTGCTGGGCGCTGTGGATGGTGACCTTACACCCGGGGATGAGATGCAGATTAACACGGCCAACACGGAATTGCAAGGCAACATCACTGCCGGGCCGGGAGTGCAGCTGGTCAAGACCGGTAGCGGAACATTCTCTCTCGGCGGTCAGTTGGCAGCAGACTGGTTTGAAATAGATGAAGGCACAGTCCGCCTTCTGGGCTCCGGGAGTCGCGTTAATACCTTGCACGGCATGGGTGCTTTGCAGCTGGAAGCCGGCAGCAGCCTTGAAATCAATGCCGATTCACTCGGGTACACCGGTGAACTGAGCGGCTCCGGCACTTTGGTGCTGAATGGTGAGCTCCGCGGTGCTGGCATCGTGGGCTCCCTGAACGGAAGTGGCGGCCTGCTTGCGGATGGTGCAACATTTGAGGTCCTGAATGTCCGGAACGGCACCTTTTCCGGGAGTCTGCTCCCGGGGCGGGCTCCCGGATTGCTGCAAGTTGATGCCGGCGCCGGTTCCTTTACCATGCGGCATGTTCAAGCCAGTAGTGCCTGGTCACTGCAGAATCAGGGTGCGCTGGTGCTGGACCAGAGCGGTGAAAGTGCCAACTCTGCGCTGACTCTGGGCTCTCTCCGCCTGCTGGATGGTTCCATCACGACCATCGTGCTGAATACTGACGCTGATATGCAGGTGTTTCATTTTGCGTCGCTGCAGGTGGAAGATGGCGCGGCGGTCACGCTGCAATCCACCGGGGACCAGAGGCTGGAGGTGGCCGGTGATGGTACAGTGGTGCTGGGCAGAGTGGCAGATGCTCAGCTGGGAGCGGATGCGCTTGTCCCGCTGAATCTGGCTGGTGCGACTCCCTTCAGCGGCATTGAGTCCGCCTGGCTCACCGTGGAGCAGGGACGGCTCGTGCTGCATCTGCTTCGCTCGGAAGTTAATGGCTACAGCAGCCTGGCCCATTCTCATAATGCACAGGCCGGGGCGCGAATGCTCTGGCATCTGCCGAATCAGGTGCTGAATGCCGCGCCTGATTTGCGGGAGGTTACGGCAGCGCTCAATGCCATGCTCGATTCTGGCAGAACGACTGGAGCAGACCGTCTTCTGGCTGCCGTGGCGGGGGCTGGCACTGCTGTGCTGGGTGCTGCCGTGGTGGGGGATATTGAGCGCCAGCTCAAGGCTATCCGCAACAGAACTACCAGCATGGGGGTGGATAGCGGCACTGTGCCTGATGAAATGCCGCTGCTCAATGCCTGGATTCACGCCGAAGGTGACCGCAGCGAGCTTGACGCAGATGGAAGCTCCGCAGGCTATACCCTCAGCAGCTGGGGTGGTACGGTCGGGTGCGATGCGGATGTGTCCTCCTGCTGGACCGTGGGGCTTGCCCTGACCGCCATGTACGGTGATTTGCAGGGCGAGAGCCCTGATCACGCCGAGGGGGATGCAAACACCTTCTACCTGAGCTTGTTTGCCCGCTATGCCGCCCGGCGTTGGACTCATACCCTGGTGGCGGCTGCCGGCCTCGCTGATATTTCACTGAATCGGCATCTGTACTATCCCGGCGGTTCATACCGCACGCGTGGTGAAACGGATGGTGTCATGGCCGGGCTCCTTTATGAAGTTGGTTATGTGATTCCGCTGGATGAGGATAACCAGGCCTGCATTCAGCCCATTGCGAATCTGAGCTATCGCCATGCCACTGTTGATTCCTACCGCGAGCACGGCAGTGATGCTGCCCTGCGTGTCGGGAGTCAGCGTATGAATGTGCTCACCATCGGTCTGGGTGCGCGAGCCCAGACTTATGCTCTGGAGAGCACTTACAACCGCTCCTGCCTTCTGGAGGCACGGGCATTATTGAAGCTGGATGCCGGAGACCGTCGCAGCTCGGATTCAGTGGAGCTGCTGGCAGCTCCGACACGCCGCGGTCACCTGCGCTCTGCTGATACCGGCCGCGTTGGCATGGAACTCGGAGCTGGTATCACGGTTCCCATCGGGGTAGATGCCGGCAGCTTGTTTCTTGATGCCGGATTCGAACTCCGCTCAGAGCAGACCGAGCTGAACGCCGTGCTTGGCTACCGGGTGAATTTCTGATGCCATAGTAATAAAGAAGCCTGGGGTTACCCAGGCTTCTTTATTGAAAGAGATGGTTTTGCGATTACTTCACCACTGTGAGGCTTTCGGCCTGTTCGCGGGTCAGTTCGATGCAGTTCCATGGAAGCCCGTACTGATTCAGGGCATCCATGAAGGGATCCGGATCATTCTGCTCCATGTTGAACACGCCGGCGCCGCTCCAGGTACCGGTGAGAATCATGCGGCCACCGATGGCGGCAGGGACGCCCGTGGTGTAGGAAATAGCCTGGGAGCCGACCTCCTTGAAGCATTCCTCATGGTCGCAGATGTTGTAGATGTACACAGCCTTGTACTGGCCATCCTTCTTGCCCTGAATCACGCAGCCGATGCAGGTGCGGCCGTGTGTGGTCTTGCCCAGGTCGCCGGGGTCGGGCAGCACGGCCTTCAGGAACTGCAGCGGTACAATCTCCACGCCGTTGTACATGACCGGGTCGATACGGGTCATGCCAACATTCTTGAGCACGGTCAGGTGATTGATGTAGTTCGGGGAGAAACTCATCCAGAACTGGGCGCGCTTGATGGTGGGGATATGCTTGACCAGTGATTCCATTTCCTCGTGATACATGCGGTAGATTTCGTAAGTACCCACTCCCTCCGGGCAGGCGAAAGGCTGGTGCATGCTCATGGCGCCGGTCTCCTGGAAATCACCGTTTTCCCAGTGGCGGCAGGGGGCGCTCACCTCGCGTATGTTGATTTCCGGGTTGAAATTCGTGGCAAAGGCCTGGCCGTGGTCACCGCCATTCACGTCAATGATGTCGAGATACTCGATTTCATCAAAATGGTGCTTGAGAGCCCAGGCTGTGTAGACATTGGTCACACCCGGGTCAAAGCCGGACCCCAGCAGCGCATACAGACCGGCCTGCTTGAAGCGGTCCTGATAGGCCCACTGCCAGCTGTACTCGAACTTGGCCACATCGCGGGGCTCGTAATTGGCGGTATCCATGTAGTTCACGCCGGCCTCGAGGCAGGCATCCATGAGAGGCAGGTCCTGGTAGGGAAGCGCAACATTCAGCACCAGGTCAGCCTTTACCTCCTTGATAAGTGCCACCGTGGCAGCCACATCATCGGCGTCCACCGCGTGGGTCGTTATCGTCACACCCTCGCGGGCCAGCACGTCTGCCGCAATGGCATCGCACTTGCTCTTGGTACGCGAGGCCAGATGGATGCTCTCATACACATCCGACATCTGGGCGCACTTGTGGGCCACTACATGCCCCACACCACCGGCTCCGATAATGAGTACAGTTTTCATTGCAGGCGCAGAATGCACTATAACCGTGCATAAGTCAAGGTTTTTCTTCAGTATGCCGGTGAGATGACATGACCGGCGATGATGCAGGATTCGGGCGCTGCACAGACGGCCTCAGAGAGCAGGGGAAAGCAGGCGGCAGCAGTTGGCCAGCAGCCGGGTCAGCGGGGAAGCCTTGTACCAGTGGGCGGGGGTGAGGCTGCTTGTCTGCTGCATGTCGTTCTCCAGCATACGGCTCACCTGGGCGCAGGCATCAGGACTGTCGGTGAGCAGGGTGAGTTCGTAGTTGAGCCGGAGGGAGCGCTCGTCCAGGTTCGCGGTGCCTATGCTGCACGTGCAGTCATCCGCAACGCAGACTTTTTCATGTAGGAAACCCGGTTCGTAGGCGAGCATCTTCACCCCGCTGGCCAGCATGCCGGGAATGAAGGTGAGCATGGCCAGCCGGGCTGCGAGGTTGTCTCCGCGGCGCGGGATGATGATGCGGACATCAACTCCACGCAGCGCGGCTGCCTGGAGGGCGCTGCTTACACTTTCCGTTGGTACAAAATACGGACTGGCCAGCCAGAGCCGCTCGTTGGCCTGAGCCGCCAGTTCGAGGAGACAGAGCTGCCAGGCATTCATGGGGGCGTCATCCGGCCCGCTGGGTATGAGTTGGCTGTGGTGAGGCCCGGTATGTGCGCATGTCTTGCTGAGATGGGCCAGATTCCCTCCGGTTGCTCTCCGCCAGTCATCGATGAAGCTCAGAAAACACTGGGTGACAACTGGTCCGCTCAGGGCAACAAAGGTATCTCGCCACCCCGGGGTACCGGGGCGCTGCGTGTATTCGAGCCCTATGTTGAGACTCCCCAGGAATGCCAGTCTTGAATCAATGACTACGAGCTTTCTGTGATTCCGGAGGTTGATGCGAAGAATGGAACTGAGCCAGAAACGTTTGCCGTTGAATGACGCGACCTTGACCCCGGCGTTGCGCAGGCTGCGCAGATAGCCGGCGGGTAGCTTGTGGCACCCTACTTCGTCGTAAATGACGTAGACCGCGATGCCTGCCTTGGCGCGCTCCTCGAGGGCCTGCCTCAGGGAGGTCCCCACCAGATCGTTCCGTATGATGAAGAATTCCAGCAGAATGGATTCCCGGGCGGCGTCGATTGCCTGTTTGAGCTCGCGGTATGTATCGTTTCCATTGCAGAGCAGGCGCACGTTGTTGCCCTCTGTGGGCGCATACCCGGTGGCTCGGGTCAGCAGTTGACTCAGTCGGGTCCGTGGGGGGGCCCAGGCGTTGTGCTGCCTGAGAAATTTCTGGAGTTGCTCGCGGCTGTGGCGGCTTGAGGTGTGGCGGTGAATGCGCCCCGCTCCCAGCACGATATAGAGAGGAATGGTCAGGACTGGCAACAGAGTGAGTCCCAGTATCCAGGCGATGGCACCCTGTGGGGAATGGGGCCTCCCCAGAGCGTGCAGAGCCATGGCGCAGCCCGTCAGGTGAATCAGAAAAAGAGAGGCGGCAGCTATTTGTTCTATCATCACTTGGCTGTCTTTTCTTTGCCCGTCTGAAGCGGGTTCAGACTCTGCACATCTTCGATGAGTTTTTTGCTGAGCCCGAATTCCCACTGCGGATTCAACACATCCCCATAGAGGTTGATATCGATGAGGAAGTCTGAAAGGAAGGTGAGCGGGGCAATGATGGTGGTGGGTACGCTGGAAATCTGCGGCCAGAGGTTGCCTTTCAGTGTGAGGTCATTCAGGTCCAAATCGAGTTTCAGCGCAATGTCAAGGTTGTATCCCGTGGCACGCATATTGCGCGTAATCAGGTGACTGCGCCTGATATCGAAGTCTGAGCTGGCTGCGTCGATGCCGTAACGCACGAAATGGTTGGCAAAGGGAACTTTATAGGCTGAGTCCTGCATTACATCAATCGCATCGCTGCCGGTGTCGAAAATCATCTTGATGAGCTTGTCTACGAAAGATGGCGGTGCATCCTCCTCTTTCAGTGAAACGCTTTTCTGCAGGGTGCTGAGATTGCCGGGCATGTCGGAAAGCAGCGCCTTGATCGGGCGGAACAGGCTCATCTGCATCAGGTCGCCGTCCTTGAGCCTTACGTGCCCGTATGCCTGCACGGCATCGAGCTCCGGCTTGCTGGCCTGGAAGCGGATGAATCCGTTGCAGTTGGCAGAGGTGAATTCCGCCCCGTATGCCGCGGCAATGGCTTTCAGGTCCATGTTTTTCGCATCAAAATAGCCATCCAGCGTGGTGTGTTCGCCGGAGAAATCGATGCGCAGTGCTCCGTTGAGCACACCACCCCAGCTTTCGGCATTCATGCGGTCGAGGTAGACATCTGAATCGCTGATGTTGATGAACCCGCTGAAATTCTTTAACGGAATGGTGGTACCCAGGAAGCGGAATCCGGCACCTGTGGCAGATTCTGCGTGAATGAGCCCCTGCATGGGGACTTCGCAGCGCCGGGACAGCGGAAATACGCAGTATTTGGTCTCGATGCGGGCCGGATTCCGGAGAATGATGTCGCTCATCCAGTCCTGAATGGGCGAGTAGTACATGCCGATGGAATAGGCCGGATAGGCTACACCCCGGAGATTGTGCAGGCTGATGGTGTAGTTGTCCAGATTGAAGACGATGGCATCACCCTGAATGCGGCTGGTGAGCGCGCCGGTCTTGAATCCCTGGCGTTTGAGCCACGGCTTGTTATCGTAGAGCAGGTCCGGGTTGCGGAGCACAATACGCAGGGTGTCTTCCATCGGGGCTCCATCGGTATTGAGGTAATCGTATCGTACCAGCACATCGACCCCGCACTTTCCTTCCTTGATGAGAGTGTACGGATTCGGCCCCAGGTCAGTGCGCTGATATTCTTCGCCCGTGGGGTTGCCTTTCGCATCAAGTTTATCGCAAATGGCACCCAGGATGTATTCTATATTGTAGAGCTCGGCATCGCAGTGGGCATCTACGAGTATGCCGTGTTCATAGCGCACCGTGGCCTTGATATTGTTCATGATGTTGCGTGTGCGGCCGGGAGTGCAGCGGAAATCACGCATAATCCAGTGGGCATCCGCGTTGTCAATCAGGGCATTGATGACATCGACGGGAATTGAGTTGGTGCCGGTGATAGCACAGTATTTCAGCGGGTCGCCGCTGATGTGGAGATTGGCTTCGCCTCGCTTGTGCCGGATGCTGACGTCGGCATCGTAGCGCATGGAGTCATCGTTCAGTGTGCGCAGGTCGCCTTTCACATCAAGGTCCAGAGGAATTTCCATTCCCTTGTGTACGTGTACGTTTTCGCAGACGCGGATGAAATCCTTAATGCTTAAATTGTAATGACTCTTTTCGAGTTGCCCGGTGTTGGTGTTGATGGAAGCAGAGAGCTGCACGTCGACCATTTCCGGAATTCTGATGGCCGATATGGGCTCGCTTCCCAGAAGCGGCACAAAGGCGGCCAGCGGGAGCTTGATATCCCGGGCATCGACCTGCAGCATGCCGTCATTGGTCAGTTCTGCGGTGCTGCTCAGCGAAAAGACCTGACCGGCCACCATGCTGCGGAAGTCAAGACTGGCGCAGCCATGCCCGGTGCAGGTAAGCTTCAGTTCTGAAGGTGAGGCGCAGAAGCCACCGCGGCTGGTGATGTCTGCAATACGAGCTTCCAGCCGGGCATCATTTTGCATGTTTTTCCATCCCTCGGCGGCGTTGAATCCCTGAGGGATGGCCAAATCTGCGTGGAGCTCAGCCATGCAGGTGTCTGCATGGGAAAACTCAGCCAGGGAGATGGTGGAGGCAATCGCACTCGTGCGCAGAGAGTGTGCAAGATTATCCAGCGAGGCAGAGAAATCTGAAATTCCTGCGGTTGCGTGCAGCGAGGCCACGTGGGTGTCCTTTATCTGAGCTTCTGTGGCGCTGAGTTGGAAATCTGCCTTTCCGGTGGAAAGGTTTTTCCAGTTATTGTTAATGCTGACATTACAGAAATCGGCGTTCAGAATCAGGTCTGCCGCCTTGACTGTGTATTTCTCAGAATCAGCTGCGCCCAGAAGAATGCCGAGGTTGAACTCGGAGATGATGAGTTCTTCTCTGCTCAGGTTGATGCCGTTTGCCTTGATTGTGAGGGCCGGGGAAACGATAGCAGCCCCTCCGATACTGGCATTCGGCGTGTTGAATTGAATGGTGAAACTTTGCAGCGAGGGCAGCAAATCCTCAAACCGGGTCTGACCCGCCTCAAAGATTGCCGTGGTGATGCTGGCCTGTAGATGCAGCTCCAGATTTGCATCAAACGCCACGTCTTCTCCGAGCTTGATTCCTGTATCGCCGCTCAAATCCCGGGTCAGTGCCAGCAGGGTTTCATCCGGCAGGGAAATATCCAGCCTGGCAGAGCCTTCACCATGGGCAGCGCTGGCTGAGGCTTTGATGCAGCCTTCGGCAGTGGTGAGTTCGAGTCTGTCGATGTTGAAGTTGCCGTCATTGACGTAGAACGACAAATGGGCATCATTTATCAGGGTGGAGCCGAGCCAGACCCCGTGGTGGTCGATGATGCCACGGAGAGTAAGCTTGTTGAGGGCATAATTTTCCGCAAAGTTTGCATGCCCTGATAAGTCGATGGACGGGGTGCTGCCGTCCTCCGGCTGAATTTTGTTCAGAAGTTCCGGGGCGTCATCCTTCAGATAATCCTGCAGGATGCGCACGAGTGGGGCAGAGCTGCGAGCTTCAAAGGAAAGAGCCCTTTCATCGAGATTATACCCGGCTTTCAAAGTGACCCTGGTGTCCGGATTGACTGTTTTGAAGCTGAGATGGTGCAGGATGAGTTCGTTGTTCTTGAAATCAGCGCGCAGGGTGGCATCGCGGAACTGGAAACGCCCGAAATCGAAGCGGGGCAGGGACCCTTCCGTCTCGACACTCCACTGCTCCCTGTGTTGAATGGTGAAATTCAAATAGGGAGGGGCAATATCCTCCCACTGTTGTCTGGCAATCTGCTGCTGGAGCTGCAGCAGATATGGCCGCGCCTGAACCAGAATTTCCCCGAGGCCGACGCCGGATTCTCCCTCAGGTGCAGGTTGGGCTGAATTCAACGCCGACGGGTCGGCTATGAACAGCTTGCTTTTGATGTCAATCCCCTGAATGTTCGCTGTGACAGTGCCGTGAATCCCTCTGCCTGTACCCGGGAAGGTGATGTAGGTTTCGATGTCTTCCAGCCTGATGTTGTGGTTGGCATCCAGGTCAATCGGCAGTATCAGCATGCCGTCGTTGATGCGCAGATTCAGAGGAATGGTGCTGCCACTCAGCAGGCGGGTGAGGCTGAACTCAACCTGGGCCTTGCGTATGCGTAAATCCGCAGCTGGCGCATCCGGTTGCTCATATTGCAGCGTGATTCCTTGCGCTTTGATGGCAAATCCTGAACTTGGCGCAAGTTTGATGCGACTGACCTGGAGCTGGAACCCGTGGCTGGCTGCCTGGGTTTCCAGATAGCGTAAGGCACAGCCGGGTAGCCCGGCTGTGCTCAGCCATACGAAAATCACTATGACCAGAAGCACCCCCACCAGACATATTGTTGGAAGTAGATTGCCTACTCGTCTGATGGTGAGTTTGCCTGCCATAGGGGTAGCGGGTCTGGTTTGTGTTTCAGATTTCCGGGTCGTACTCACCCTCGGGCAGAGGCGGGGCTTTCGGAAGATTCATTTCGATATCATCCAGAAGATTGACCAGGTCGACTCCGCGCTGGGCTGAGTTATCGTGCTTGAAGGTGAGTCGCGGCGTGTTGCGCAGCACTACCCGCTTGCTGACGGCTTTCTGAATCTCGCCGCGCTTGCGGTTAAGCTTGTCGATGACCTGGGCGGGGGCCATGCGGCCAACCACGCCCACCCACACACGACCTTCCTTGAGGTCTTCTGTAATTTCGACATCCAGAATGGAAACGATGGTTCCGGACCATTCATACTCCTTCTGGATGAAGGAGCCGATTTCCCGTTTCATCAGTTCATTCACTTTGTCTAGACGCCGTGTAGCCATGCTTGTTTACAATGTCTGTTTGATTTTCTCCAGGGAGTAGCATTCGATGATATCTCCCTCTTCGTAGTCGTTATAGTCGGCAAGTCGGATACCGCATTCCAGACCAGCCTTGACTTCCTCGACTTCGTCCTGGAAGCGGCGCAGCGTGGACATCTTGCCGTCGAATACCACCTGACCGTCGCGCAGGACGCGGGCTTCTGCGGTGCGGAGCATCTTGCCATCGGATACGTAGGAACCGGCGGCTTTGCCTTTGTTGAGCTTGAAGACCTGCTTGATTTCGGCGTGACCCAGCACTGTTTCGCGGGTTTCGGGCTCCAGCAGACCCAGCATGGCGTCTTTCACCTGGTCAATCAGCTCGTACACGATGGAGAAAATCTTCACCTGCACGCCTTCGCGCTTCACTGCCTTCACCGCGTTGCTCTCCACCTTCACATTGAAGCCGAGGATAACGGCATCCGACGAGGAGGCGAGCAGTACGTCGCTTTCTGAAATGGGGCCTGCTGCGGCACCGATGAACTGGCACTCCACCTTCTCGCTCTCGATATCCAGGATGGCCTTCTTGATGGCCTCTACTGAGCCCTGCACGTCGCCCTTGAGGTAGAGCTTCAGCACGGCTTTTTGAGAACCGTCGCCCATCATGGCCAGAATATCCTCCATGCGGGAGCGTCGGGGGGCAGTGAGTCGCTGCTGGCGCAGCTCTTCCAGACGCTCGTCGGAAAGCTTGCGGGCGGCGCGTTCGTTTTCCATTTCCACGAGTTCATCACCCACGTTCGGGGTTTCGAGGAAGCCGGAGACTTCGGCGGGCATACCGGGGGTGGCCTTCTTGATGCGCTGCCCCTTGTCATCGAGCATGGTTTTCACTTTGCCGGAGTATGGACCGCAGATGAAGGACATGCCTACCTTGAGTGTGCCGCTCTGGACGATGACGGTTGCGGAGCTGCCCTTGCCTTGTTCCATACGGGCTTCGATGATGGAGGCGCGGCAGTTTGCCTTGGGGTTGGCCTTGAGTTCCAGCACTTCGGCCTGCAGGCAGAGCAGGTCGAGCAGGTCATCTATGCCGGAACCGGTGTGGGCCGATACGTCCACACACTCAATCTCACCGCCGAAGTCGGTGGGCATGAGGTCATTCTCCATGAGCTGGGTGCGCACGCGGATGGGATCTGCTGCAGGCAGGTCGCACTTGTTCACCGCCACGATGATGGTTTTGCCGGCGGCCTTGGCGTGCATGATGGCTTCCTTCGTCTGGGGCATGATGCCGTCGTTTGCTGCCACCACCAGCACGACGATGTCGGTCACGTCCGCACCGCGGGCTCGCATTTCGGTGAAAATGGCATGACCGGGGGTGTCGATGAAGGTGAGGGTGTTGCCTGCGTGGTTCACTGTGTAGGCGCCGATGTGCTGGGTGATGCCGCCGGCTTCGCCTGCGGTCACCTTGGTGCGGCGGATATAGTCGAGCAGGGAGGTCTTACCGTGGTCCACGTGACCCATCACGGTGATAATCGGGGTGCGCACCTTGAGCGCATCCTCCGGTTCTTCCTCGACTGCCACGGCTTCGGGTTCCTTGATTTCCTCCACCGGTGCCTTGACCCCGGCTCCCTTTTCGCGGCGTACGCGTTCGTAGGTGAACCCGTGCTTTTCGCAGAGAGCTGCCACCTGGTCGCTGTCCAGCGTGGTGCCGGGGTTGGCAAAGACGCCCATGGGCAGAAGTTCTGCGATGAGTTTGAAGGGTTTCATGCCCATGAGAGTGGCCAGGTCTGCCACGGATATGGGCGCTTTAATGTTCATGATTTTGCCACTATCGGCAGCGCTTTCCGGAGCCGGGGCAGGGGAAGCGGGGCTGGGTTCCGGAGCAGGTGCGGGTTTAGGTTCAGCTTTGGGCTCCGGGGCAGGGGCTGCCTGCTGCTTGCGGGCAGGTTTGCGTGGCGAAAGCAAGTCGAGAGCCTCTTTCCGGGCGGGAGCTTCTTTCCGGGCCTTCTCCTTGGGTTCTTTCGGGGTTGCGTTCTGCTGGGGGGCAGGCGCTTTCTTCTTCCTGGTACCCCCGATCAGATCCAGCACGGGGGCTTTCTTGTCGTTCTCGTTAGCCATGTAGTGTGAAAATTGGGTTCTCTGTTATGGTGCTCGGTTCAGCAGCAGGAGGCCTTGGCCTTGTTCATGATGTCGCGGGCGTCTTCCTCTGTGATGGAAAGGGCTTCCATCAGGCTTTCCTCGTCAGCGTAGTTGGCGATGCCTTCCACGGTCGTGAAGCCTGCTGCCACCATGGCTGCGGCCATGGAGTTGGAAACGCCCAGTGTGGAGGCCAGTTCGCTGGCACCCTCACTGGCCAGATTCTCGGCCTGGGCCTTCTCATCGTAGGCTTCCACGCGGACATCCCAGCGTTCCTCCGGCGTGGAGATGAGACGGGCCGTGAGGCGCACGTTCTGACCCTTGCGGCCCTTGGCCTTGGCTGCCGCCTTGTCATCTTCCACCACCACGGTCACCACGCGGGCCTTCTTGTCCACATTCACCCTGATGGGTTCAATCGGAGCCAGTGATTCGGTCACCATGGCTGCTTTGTCATCCGTGTATTCCAGGATATCCACCTTTTCGTGGTTGAGTTCGTTTACCACGTTCTTGACGCGGGCGCCACGCATACCGACGCAGGCGCCGATGGGGTCGACATTCGGGTCATTGCTGCGCACCACCATCTTGGTGCGGTAGCCGGCTTCGCGCACAATGCTCTGAATCTCCACCGTGCGCTCAGCAATTTCCATGACTTCGTTCTCAAAGAGACGACGCACCAGGTTGGGATGGCTACGGGAAAGGATGAGTTCATAGCCGCGCACGCCATCACGCACTTCCACCACGTAGAAGCGCATTTTGTCACCGCTGTTGTACTCTTCACCGGGAATGCGCTGTCGCAGGGGCACGATGCCTTCGAACTTCTCGACCTCGACGATGACATCACCCTTGTCGTAGCGCTTTACTGTACCAGTTACCACCTCGCCGCTGCGTTCGCGGAATGCTTCAGCCAGCATCTCCTGCTCAGCCTTGCGGATGCGCTGCTGCATGGTCTGGCGGGCAGTCTGCACAGCAATGCGGCCGAAGTCCTTGGGGGTGATGTTGACGCTGATGGTATCGCCGGGCTGGTATTCCTTGCCCTTCCTGGCACCTGCTGCCTGAGCGACGGAAAGCTTCACTTCATTGAAAGCATCGGTCAGCAGTTCGTCCTCCACAACGACCATCTCGGCCTTAATCTTGACTGTGCCCTTCTGGGGGTTCACAACGGCGCGGATGTTGTTGATGCGGTCTGCGCCGGGGACCATCTTGGAATACGCGGTGATGAACGAGGCTTCGAGTGCCTGAATCACGCGTTCGCGGGTCAGGTCCTTTTCGCGGACGTAAAAATCAATCAGGGCGGAGATGTCTGTAGTGGCCATTGTATGTGGTTTCGATTCTGTTTGTTGATGCTGAACCGTGTACAAAAAAAGAGCGGGTCCCAGACCCGCCCCAATCTCGTAACGGACCGGAACTTGTACGCGCGTATTGTACGTGACTAATGCAGGAATGTCAAGTAAATAATGAAGCTGAGAAAATTCCTGCTCTTGCGTTGACTTTTAGTGAAAATCTTGACATGATGAGTCAATTACGCTATGGTAGCACGCGTTATGGCAGGTATCATCGTAGCGCCCAAGGCGCGTATTTTTCATGGTCACGACTGGGTATACGGCACTGAAGTACGCACGGTGTTCGGGAATCCCCAGCCGGGGGATGTGGTGTTGTTGAAAGACCAGCGGGATCATTACCTGGGGTCTGCAATGTACAACCCTCATTCCCAGATTGTTGCCCGCCGCTTCTCCCGCCGGAAACAGGACCTTGACCGCGATTTCTTTGCCCGCCGTATTTCACAGGCGGCCATGCTGCGTGAGCGCTGGCTGCCGGGGGAGGAGATGATGCGCCTTGTATGGAGCGAGAGTGATGGTTTGCCAGGGTTGATTATTGACCGTTATCAGGATGTGCTTGTGGTGCAGACGCTCACCATGGCCATGTACCAGCGTCTGGGGCTCATCAAGGATATCCTGGGGGATTTGTTTTCGCCCCGCGCCATCATTGTGCGCAATGATTCTCCCATGCTGGTGGCAGAAGGAATCGAACAGGAAACCTATGTGGCTGCTGGTGAGCAGCCTGAGCCCTTCGTGGCCACCGGGCGCGGCATCAAGTTCCTGGTAGACCTTGCCACCGGGCAGAAAACCGGGCTCTACCTTGACCAGCTTCAGAATTATCAGGAAGTGGCGCGTCTGGCTCGTGGCCGCCGCGTGCTGGATTGCTTCTGCAACCAGGGCGGATTTGCTCTGGCCTGTGCCAAGGCGGGTGCCGCCAGCGTGACGGCTGTTGATATCTCGGAAGATGCCATTGCGTCTGTGCGCCGGAACGCTGAGCTGAACGGGCTTGAAGTAGAGGCGATTGCTGAGAATGCCTTTGATTTTCTCAAGCGCGAGAGTGATAAGGTCCGCAATGGGGCCGACCCGAAGTGGGATCTGATCATTCTGGATCCTCCCAGCTTCACCCGCAACAAGAAGAGTCTGAACGGCGCGCTTCGTGGATACAAGGAGATTCATCTGCGCGCCATGCAGATGCTGCCTGTCGGCGGTGTGCTTTCCACCTTCAGCTGCTCGCATCACATCAGCGCCAACCTGTTCAAGCAGACAATCTGTGATGCTGCTGTGGATGGCCACTGCACGCTGCGCCAGACGCATGTACACGGCCAGAGCCCGGACCACCCGATTCTGCTGAATATCCCTGAGACAGAGTACCTCAAGGGCTTCAGTTTTGAAATGGTGCCCGGACGCTGAGGAAAAGCCTTGCAAAACGCGCCATTTGTGGTAGGCTGGAGTCGGCATGGTACACTTTAGATTCTGGCTTTCAGTATTAGCCCTGACGGCTGCTCCCATGGCTGCGCTGGCAGAGATGCCGGCTGCGGCGGCAGTGACACAGCCGGCTGGTGCACCGCAAGAGATTCACCCCATGCAGGTAGCAGTGCTGGGGTATGGTGCCTTTGCTGATACTGAGGGTAAGCCCGGTATCACGTCCACGACCTTCCTTTCTCAGATGACATATCTGAAAGAGCAGGGAATTACACCCGTCTCCCTGCAACAATTTGTTGACTGGAAAGCAGGGAAGGCGTCTTTGCCGGAGCGTAGTGTCCTGATTACGCTTGATGAAGCAGATGCAGCGGCTTACGCGGTTGCGTATCCTGTTCTCAGGCAGTTTGGTTTTCCCTGCGTCGTTTTTGTTGATGGCCGGAATTTCCGGGGCGAGGCATCCAGTCTGGGCCTTCCCCAGCTTTATGAGATGCAGCAGCACGGGGCTGCAATCGGGAGCCGGAGCCTGAACCGCCTTCTCCCCTGCGACTGGCAGTATGCAGAGCTTGCCGGGCCGGATGCCGCTCAGAAAACCGCCGAGCGGGAATTGGGCGTTTCTGCCCAGCGCATTGTATCGAATTTCGGCGTATGTCAGGCATTTGCCTATCCCCGGGGATATGCTGATGCAAATATGGTGGAATACCTGGCGATTTATGGCTACAAGGTTGCATTCGGAATGCGTGAGGGCAAGGTGCAGCAGGATGCTGCAGATTTCACGCTGAACCGTTATATGGTGACCGACATGCAGGCATTTGCCCGGGCTGTGAATTTTGGTGCTGCCAGTGATGATGAACTGGTGCTTCAGCGGGTGCGCTCCGTGGCTGCCGGAAATAATCCCGCACCTGAACCTGCGGCGGTGAAACCGGCAGATGGAACCCCGGGCGTTTTTCCGACCTTGGTAGGCAATGCTGCAGCAGAGGCTGCAATTCAGCCCCCGCTTCCGCCGGTTGTAGACCCCGTTATGGGAATGGCGGCAGACGCAGCAGAGTCTTCGTCTGCTCCCATCCCGCTGCCGGAGGTGGGGGAAATCAAGGATCCCGTGCTGCTGCCTCGGCCTGTCAGCAGCGTGCCGGCTGTGGGCCCGCTGGTGCGTCGCTCGGTCGGGGGAGACTGGGTAACAAGAGAGTTTCCTCGCCCTGTGGTGCCTCGCGAACAGACTCGCATAGCCGTGCTCGGCTACCATGATTTCAGCAATACCCGGAAAGTGACGGATATGTGCATGCGCACGGCGGAATTCTGCCAGCAGATGCAGTACATCAAGGATTCGGGGCTGACTGTCATCACCATGCAGGATTTCCTGGAATGGCTGCTTGGTAACAGGTGCCTGCCGGAGCGCTGCGTGCTCATCACTATAGATGATGGCTGGAAGAGCGTGTATACGGATGCTTTCCCGGTGCTCAAGGAATACGGATTTCCCTTTACGCTGTACCTTTATACCGGATTCCTGGGCGGTCATGGCCGCTCAATGACTCCTGAAATGATTCGCGAAATGCAGGAATGTGGTGCAAGTGTAGGGAGCCATTCGGCCTCGCATTTATACCCCAGCCAGTGGAAGCGCTATGCCGCTGATTCTCCGGAATATGCTGCCCAGTTGCAGCGGGAAATCCCCGATTCCGTGGCAAAGTTGAAAGAGAAATTCACCAATTGCTCAACCTACTGTTATCCTGGCGGGTATCATACGGAGCAAATGGTGGAATGTCTGCGAGCCAATGGTATCGGTGCCGCATTTACCGTGATTGAGAAAAAGGTGACGAGCCTTGCAGACCCGCTGCTGGTGCATCGGTACATGGTGATGGGGAATGACCCGCGCGTCTTCCGCCGCGCCGTGAATTTCGATGACGTGCCCGGTGTGAAACCGACAGCACAGGGTATCACCGAAGCCCGGGAGCGGGCCAAGGCGTTCTTCCCGAAAGCCTTTGAGGGCCTGGGCAGCGCACCGCCTCCCGCCACTCCGCGCGCAGCCGCGCCTGTTCCTCTTGCCCCGATGCCGTCACCGCCTCCTGCACCCGAAGTGAAATCAGCACTGGAGGATATACCTGAGCCGAGCTATACCTCACCGGAAAACTGAGTTTTTGAGTCTGCACGGATTATGCGCGCATGTTTTGGGTGGACAAGATGCGCGGTGATGAGTATAATGCTGTGTCCTCATGTTGAAGCGTTGTTACAGAGCTCAGGAAAGTCTGGTGCGCTATTGGGCGCAACAGGCGGTTGCGCTCTGTGATGATATTGATGATGAATCACTAACAGGGCCGAAGGAGGCAGTTCTTCAGGCTGAGGAACAGATGGGGAAGGAGCGCCGGGTGGTGTTGATTGGTGCCTCCGGGAGTGGCAAGTCAACCTTGCTGGCAGGCATGATAGGGCGTCCGGTGATGGCCAGGGTGGCCATTCAGGCTCCATACCTGCGCTGGCGCTATATGGAATCCGGCTCGGATGTTGAAAACAGCCGCTTCCTGCCGGAGCCGAACCTTTACGGCCTGGAGGTGGTAGAGGCAGGAGATTGCGGGATTCCCGAGGTTGCCGGGCTTGTGGCTCCCCTGCTGGCAGATGCGGATGCTGTGGTGGCCGTGGTGGATGCCCGGATGGTGGAAGACTCGCCGGTTTGGGCTCTCATGCAACCCCTGCCTGAAGAGGGCGGTGCGGCTTGTCTGATTGCGCTGACTCATGTGGATGCGCTGGATACACAGCACGCTGTCATGCTGGGTGACAGGGTCAGGGAGCTTTGCCGTGAACGATTGGGACGCATACTCCCGCTGTATCAGATAAACCCGCAGAATGCGACTGTGGCTGCTGAGTTCGGCAGCAAGGTGGTAGAGGCTATGGAAAACTCCAGTGGTGGCTTGCGCGCGGCCATCCGCGAGGTGATGAAGCGCGGGTCTGATCTGCTGTACAAGCAGGGCAGTGTGCTGAAGGCTCGAGATGCCGTGGCTCGCACGGATAGTGGTTTCCTGGCCGGTATTGAGCAGGAGATTGACAATTTCCTCGCAAGACAGATGCAGGGTGTCAGAAATTGCGTCCTCAATTATTCAGCAGCGGCCCAGCGCACCATGCCCCGCCTTATCCGGCATCTGCGCCGCAGCATGGGATGGTTCCTCTCGCCCGTGGTATTCATCCGCCTGGAGGGCTACGGCCCGGCTACCGAGAACCTCTATTATCGCCTCGTGCTGGACGATATATCGATGCAGCAGGAGGAACTCGACAAGCAGTTCATCATCTCCTGCGGTGGTCACTGGCGCAGCGTGCGCCCCCGCATGAAGCAGTCACTGCAATGTGAAATCGGTGATTTCCCCTCGGCTGATTTGGAAAGCGAGCTCGCCCAGCTTCGGGAGCGCCTCCAGTCAACGCTGTATGCCCCCTTCCGTTACCTGAAGCTGCGCAGTGCGTTCATGACGCTGTTCAAACGCCAGGTGGACTGGATGCGCTTCTTTGTGACCTGTTTCTGTCTACTGGTGATTCTCGCAGGGGTATTGGGCCTGATGGGGCTGGATACTATCGCCTTTATCGCGCTCTCCGTTGCGGCGTTCATCTGGCTGCTTGGCTCGCTCATTCACGTCCTGGTGGTGCGCAAGATATGCTCCTGGGTGCGTACAAGCGCGGAACCGCTCAGAGAAGGCCTGTATTCCCAGATGGGCGACCTGGTGCAGGATATGATAGTTTCCCGAGTGGCTGCTTACCGGCGGCTGTATACCGGCCCGCGACAGCGCGTGGCAGATTATGAGGTGTCGCTGGCGCCCCTGCAGCAGCGCCAGAGTGAGATTTTCCGCCAGTTGCGCTCGGCCGCTCCACACGTCTGATTTTGCTCAGCTCTCCAAGTCATGCAGTACGACCTTTTCACCCCGCACGGAGAGAACCCGGAGCCGCCCGAAGCGCCGCAGCACCAGATGCCGCTGGCCGCGCGCATGCGGCCTGAGTCGCTGGCTGAAGTGGCCGGGCAGAAACATCTGCTGGCCGAGGGCAAACTGCTGCGCCGTGCCATTGAGACTGACCGCTTTTCTTCTTTAATTTTCTACGGCCCGCCCGGCGTGGGCAAGACTACTCTGGCCTATGTCATTGCGCGCTCTACGAGCGCTTTCTTCGTGATGCTCAATGGAGTGGAATCGAACGTGAGTGAAATCCGAGCCCGGATTGAAGAAGCGCGTTCGCGTATGGCCATTCACGGTCAGAAAACGATTCTTTTTGTGGACGAGTTGCACCGTTTCAACAAGGCTCAGCAGGACGTGCTGCTTCCGCATCTGGAACGCGGAACGGTGCGTTTCATCGGCGCCACGACTGAAAATCCTTACTTTGCCATCAACTCAGCCATGCTAAGCCGCTCGCAGATTTTTCCGCTAGAGCCGGTGCCGGATGATGAGATTGTGGCCTTGCTGCGCCGCGCGGCGCAGGATGCAGAACGCGGTTTGGGCAAACTCCCGCTGCAGCTCGATGAAGACGCGTTGCAGCACATTGCCTTGAAAGCAGATGGTGATGCCCGCAAGGCATTGACTGCATTGGAAGTTGCAGCGATGTCAACCGCTCCGGGGGAAGATGGCACCATACACCTGAACCTGGAGGTGGCGGAGGAATCCATCCAGAAAAAAGCAGTGAAATATGACCGCGCCGGGGATGGTCACTATGATACCATTTCTGCCTTCATCAAGTCGATGCGCGGCAGTGACCCGGACGCCGCCCTGTACTGGCTGGCGTTCATGTTGAATGCTGGCGAGGATATACGCTTCATCGCGCGGCGCCTGGTCATCTGCGCCAGTGAGGATGTGGGGCTGGCTGATTCCAATGCACTGCGCGTGGCGATGGATGCGGCACGCGCTGCCGAAATGCTTGGTATGCCGGAGGCCCGCATCCCCCTGGCTCATGCCACTGTCTATATCGCCACTGCGCCTAAGAGCAACTCGGCCTACATGGGTATCAACGACGCGCTGAAGGATGTGAAGGAAGGTCGTACCCTGGCCGTGCCTGACCACCTGGCGACACCCACACGCAAAAAACTGGCGCGTCTGCGTGGTGTGACTGAGGAAGCCACTCAGTATAAGTACGCGCATGATTTTGACGACCACTTTGTGCCGCAGGCATACCTGCCGGAGGGGCGTGTATATTATCACCCCACGACAAATGGCCTGGAGCTCCGCATTTCGGAGCGCATGGAGTACCTGCGCAAACGCCGCGAGGGACAACAATGACCCTGATAAGAAAAAGCCGGCAGCGTTTCACAACTGCCGGCTTTCTGCTTGCTGTAAGCTTGCGTTACATGGAAAGAGCAAAGGCAAGTTTGGCCGAGATTTCCCGGGCGATGCTCTGCACCTGTTCATCAGACACCAGCATGTTAGTCTTGATGACGGCGAGGGAATCGCCGCTTTCAAGATGTCGGGGTGCAATGATGTTTTCGATGTTGATACCGGCCTGAGAAAGAGACTGGCCGATTGTGGCGATGACACCCGGTCGGTCCGCGTAGCGCAGCACCAGTGTGTTACCCGCGAGTGAGGCATACAGGTGGTCGAATTCGGCAATGCGGGAAACCACCGGGGTATTGTCCACCACTGTGCCGCGCACGCTGCTGCGAATCTGCTGGCCGTCCACCTCCATGTAGATGTCGATGGTCAGAGCATCATCATACTGTTTGTCATCCTTGGGCTCGCGTGCCTTGTACACGATGCCGTGCTCGCGGAACGAGGTTTCTGCAGCGGCTGGCATAAGACCGTGTTCCGCACCGGGCACAGTGCCTTGCAGAATCCAGGGGGTGAACCACTTGCGGAATGCCCGCAGGTTGTTGTAGAAGGTGCATTCCACGCGGCGGATGGGCTTGCAGCCACCCGTCTGGTAGCAGAGTTTGCCGAGCATCGAGGCCAGCTGGAGATGGGCCGGGTGCAGGTCAGCAGGACGCTCCGCATTGATGACGCATGAGGTGTCACCGGAGACAAAATAGTTAATCATCTGCTTTGCTGCCTGCATGGCTGCATTTTTGTTGGCCTCCTTCGTGTTGGCTCCGAGATGCGGCAGCAGAAGGTCAGCTACATCGGCACTGGGTTGCATGGCGGCGGCATCCTTGGGATGCACGTCGGTGCAGTACAGAATCTTCTTGCCTGCGGCCTTGGCGGCCCGAATGGCATCTTCATCCACCACGCCGTAACGGGAGCAGTTGATGAGCATGGCGCCATCCTTCATCTTGTTAATCAGTTCCGCATTGACGAGGTTGCGAGTGGCGGGGCCGCCCGGGACATGCAGCGAGATGATGTCTGCGGTGGAGAAAATCTCATCAATCTCAGTGGGGGTGGCGCCGATGTTGAGGGCGCGCTGTTTGGAAAGGAAATGGTCATAACCCAGCACCTTGCATTCGAAGCCCTGAAGCCGCTTGACCAGAAGGCGGCCGATGTTGCCCAGACCCAGAATGCCCACGGTCTTGTGGGTGAGTTCCTGGCCCATGTACTTCTTCTTGTTCCATTCGCCGGCGCGCGTGGTCTTGTCGGCATCGACCACGTAGCGGTAGGTTGCGAGAATCATGGCAATCACCTCTTCGGCCACGGCGTTGGAGTTGGCGCCCGGGGTGTTCATCACGTCGATTTCCTTCGTGCGGGCATAGACATAGTCGATATTGTCGTAGCCCGCGCCGGCGCGGATGACGCACTTCAGGCCGGGCAGGGCGTCGATGATGTCCTGTGTTACCTTTTCGGAACGTACGATGACGCCGGCGGCATCCGGGTGGGCTGCCACCAGTTCATCAATCGGGCAGGCGTCGTCCTGCACCACATCGTAACCAGCAGCAGTCAGTGTCGCGGCGGCTGCCTTGTCGAGTTTTGTAGGAATGAGGATTTTCATGTCAGAATAGAGAAGGGGGGATTAGCGTTCGATTTCGTGAGCAAAGAGACCGCTGCGCAGTTTGGGCTCGAACCAGGTGGATTTCGGCGGCATGATTTCACCGCTGTCGGCTACATTGAACAGGTCTGCCATCGTCACCGGGTAAAGAGAGAATGCTACACCGGCTGAGCCGGCGCGCGTTTCCAGCTCCTTCAGTCCACGGATGCCGCCAACGAAGTCGATGCGTTCGCTGGTGCGAGGGTCAGTGATGCCCAGCACCGGGGCCAGCAGGTTGCTCTGCAGGATGGCGCAGTCAAGGCTCTCGATGGGGTGCGTTGCGTTGAAGGTGCCTTCCTTTGCTTTGATGCTGTACCACTTACCGCCGAGGAACATGCCGAACTCGTGCTTGCCGCGGGGGGCATAGGGGGCCGCGGTGCCGCCGGGGGTGATGGTGAACTTGTCTGCGATGGCGGTGAGGTATTCCGCCTCTGTCATGCCGTTCAGGTCGAGAACAACGCGGTTATAGTCCATGATGAAGAGGTCTTCATCGCAGAAGGTGACGGCCATCAGATAATTGAACTCTTCCTCGCCGGTGTAGTCCGGGTGCTCTGCCCGGCGCTTGGCTGATACAGCAGCACTGGAGGCTGTGCGGTGGTGCCCGTCGGCAATATAGAGTACCGGAACTTCTGCAAATCCCTGACGTATGGCGTCAATCGCCTCGTCATCGCTCACTGGCCAGAGCAGGTGGGTCACGCCGTCATCACTGGTGAACTCATATTCCGGCTTGTGGAACTTGATCCACTCGCGGATGGTTGTAGAAATGCCTTCGTGCTTGCGGTAGGCCAGAAAGACCGGCTCCGTTTGCGTGGAACAGGTGTCGAAGTGGTTGATACGGTCGAGTTCCTTTTCCTTGCGGGTAAGTTCGTGCTTCTTGATGGTGCCGTCCAGGTATTCATCAACGCTGGCACATCCGACAATACCAGTCTGCACGCGTCCCCACATCATCTGGCGGTAGATGTAGTAGCAGGGCTTTTCTTCCTTGAACAGAATGCCCTTGCGCAGGAACTCCTGCAGGTTCCGGGAACTCATTTCATAGGTGACCGTGTCATGGATGGCTTCCTCGCTGGTGTCGATGTCAGCGCGGCAGATATGCAGGTACGATGATGCGTTGCCTGCGGCCATGGCGCAGGCTTCCGTGTGGTTCATGACATCGTACGGCAGGCAGGAGACTTGCTCTGCATACTGCCGGGGAGGGCGTATAGCGGCGAAGGGGCGTATGGTGGCCATAATGTGTATTGGTAGGTATGTAAGTGTTTGTGTGTGAATCAGGGCTGGCTGGTCTGGGCAAGGCGGACCAGGGCTGCTGCCAGATTGCGCGAGCCGTAATACTCAGCGGCGGCCAGGCGGCCTGCCTGTGCTTCGATGATGTGATTGATTTTGCGGATGGTCGGCATGTAGCGCTCCTCGTAGGTGAGCGCTTCCAGTCCACTTACCGGTGGAAGCTTGGTGAAGCCCTGGGGCCATTGGCGGAAGGCCTCGCTCAGACGCATGATTTCTGGTACGGCGGCTTCTGCGGTGTCGTTGTCTTTTACGGCAGCCATACACTGGCAGAGTTTGCCCAGCAGTACGATGCCGTGGCGAATTTGCTTTTCGGTATCGGAGAGTCCGGCGTCAGAATCCTGCTCAGTGCTGCCGGCTGAACCAGCTACCACGGTACTGGCTGCGCAGTGGTAGAGCAGATGCGGCAGAACGAGGAAAATGGTCAGAAGGGCTGCTTTCATTTCTCAATCATCATGCACATAAGCCTGAACGCCTGTGCAAACTCCACAGACTGGAAACACCGGGCATCCCGGATGCGTACGATTTCTGCATAGAGCCGGCCCCATTCCTCGCGCATCTGCTGTGCGTAGCGCAGCCTGACTTCCTGGTTCTGCCCCGGTGTCAGGCGAGGCATCTTGTGCAGCTTTTCTCTGGTTTCGTAGATGTGGGTGAGAACCTGCTTCAGTGCAGGGGCTGCGGTCTTCGCGCTGGACTGGTCCCTCGCTTGCTGAAGAACGGGAACCAGTGTATCGGGAAGGGCCGTGTAGCTCTCAAAGGCTTCGACCACAGCAGGCGGCAGCTCCACCGCCCGCTCTGCGGCGTACACCGTAGAAACGGCTGCGCAGATGACTGCCAGACACAGTGCTTTCATGGCCAGGATTACTTCTTTCCCTGAGTTTCAGATTTGGTGGCTGGTGCCTCGGCAGGCTTCTTTTCCTTGGGTTGCTCCACCTCCATGGTGTTTTCCCCTGCGTCTGTATCGATTTCGGCCTGTACTGCGTTCAGTACATTGTCAATCTGGGCGTTTGCCTGCGAAATCGAACGGTCCAGTGCCATTGTCTCGCGTTCCAGTGCTCCTTTCAGACGGCGGTGTTCACGCAGGCGCTTCTGGATTTCCTGCTGCATTTCCTTGTACTGGTCCACAATGGGTTGGCGATAATCGTTGGGCAGAAGGTAGGTCTTCAGCCGAAGGAGTACAGAATAGGCGTGATTTTCCTTCAGTCGCTCTTCGGCGCCTTCAAGGTTGCCGTTAATCATATCCATGCGGACCTGATCCATGTTTTCCCAGTACTGATTAATGAGGGAGGGAACAGTGCCGACTTCTTTGTCCAGTTCGCGCCCCTCGTTGCGGCGGATGGCGTCCTTGACCTTGTTGACGGCGATGGAAAGCATCTTGCGGTTGCGGCTCTGCGGAACGAACCAGACGGTGTTAATGTCATCCCCGTCTTCCTTGAGCTGAGCCGCAAGTTCCTGATACTGGCGTTCATCCAGTTTGTCTGCGGCTTTCTTGCGGTCGGGAATAAGGCGCTTGCGCTTGGCGTCTTCCTTGGCAAGCATATTCGTCCACTTCTTTTCCAGTGCATGCAGGGTCTTGATGTACCACTCGTAGGATTCCTTGTACTCAGGAATGCCCTGGTAACGCTCACGCATGATTTCAAACTTGTCCAGACCTCCGACTTTGCGGCGGCCTTTGCGTTCCTTCATGTCATTTTTCATGGCAGCGTGCGCAGCGGCGCCGTCGCGCATGTACTGGTCGCGCTGGTCGGCTGTTACCTTGGTGAATACAAAGTCGGCGGCTCCTGCCTTGTTGAACTCATCCTGGAGCTTCGCAACGGTCAGCGCGCGCTTGTCCAGGTTTTCCAGCTGGCGGTTGATATTGCGTTTCAACGCACTTGCCTGGCTGGTCAGTGACCGGCTGGGTTTGGTGATCTTAGCCATCTTGGTTTCCACAAGTGCGAGCTTTTCACGCAGGCGGAGCGTGGCGTCCTTGGCTTTGTCTTCGCCTTCGCGCTGGGCGATGTTGCCGTCCGCAATAGGATCCGGCTCTGCCTTTTGCTTGGCCTGAGGCTCTGCCTCGGGCTTTTGAGCATCTGCTTTTGCGGCATCGGCGTCAGCAGGCTGTGCAGGTGTGGCTGTTTCCGGCTGCTGGGGGGTGGTTTCAGGCTTTTCTTCCGGGGTGTCATCAATCACCTCGCGCATCATGATGATGTTTCGCGTGGGGACTTCCTTGGTGACTTGTTTTCCGGACTTGTCCTTGCCTCTGAATTTGGTGGAGCTGCTGCTCGTGTAGATAACGGTGCAATCAGTGAATCTCTCTGCGGAGGTGAGGGTGATGTTATACTGAGCCGCCATCAGCGGGGGCAGGGAGAGAGCCAGCAGGGAAAGGAAAAGGGATGATTTCTTCATATTGAGCAGGGGAATCCTATAACGACAATTATACTAGCACAATCAGGCGCTGCTGGCAAACAACAAATGCTTAATCTCTCACAAAATTTCCCTTTATTACGCAAAAATCCCCCTCCGGACGTCTGCTGGAGGGGGAAGGAAAGCCGGATGGCCGGGATTATCTGTTGCAATAATCCCGGATGGCACTGGCTGCTGCACGTACCAGCGGAGGCCCGTTGTAGACGAATCCGCTGTAAAGCTGAACGAGGGAAGCTCCTGCCTTAATCTTGTTCACCGCATCCTCTGCGGTGGTGATGCCGCCTACACCAATGATGGGGATGCTGCCGTTGAGCTCCTGCGCAAATGCTGCCAGGGTTTCGTTGGCTCGGTTGTAGAGCGGTTTGCCGGACATGCCGCCGCTTTGCGAGGCGTGCGGAGAGTTCTCGACTCCTTCGCGGGTGGTTGTGGTATTGGTGCAGATGAGTCCGTCAAGCTGGCAATCCATGAATACATGAGCGAGGTCGCGGATCTGTGCTTCGCTCATATCCGGGGATACCTTCATGACAAGCGGTACGTAGCGGCCTGTTTCGCTGGCGAGATTAGCCTGTTCGCTCTTCATGAGCGAGAGCAGGTCTGCGGCGCTGTCGGCCTTGGCAAGGTCCTGGAGATTGGGGACATTCGGGCAGGAGAAATTGATGGCAACGTAATCCGCCACATCCCAGACTGCGCGGAGGCAGGCCAGGTAGTCCTGGTGTGCTTCGTCGTTCGGCGTTACCTTATTCTTGCTGATGTTGACCCCCAGGATGCCGTTGAACCGGCGGGTTCTGCGGATGTTTTCCACCCCTTCATCCACGCCGGGGTTATTGATGCCCATGTGGTTGATGATAGCCTGCTGGGGAATGCAGCGGAAAAGCCTGGGTTTGGGGTTGCCCGGCTGGGGTCTGGGGGTGAGTGTGCCTACCTCCACGAAACCGAACCCGAGCTGGCCGAAGGCTGCAGCTGTGTTGGCCTCTTTATCCATGCCGGCAGCAAGCCCCACTCTGTTCGGGAAGCTAAGGCCCATGACCGTGACCGGGTCATCAACTGGTTTGCCCATCAGACCGGGCAGCAGGCGCAGGTGCTCAGCTGTGCGCAGGCTGGCCAGCGTGAGCTTGTGTGCTGTTTCCGGATCCAGGCAGAACAGCATTTTCTTGGCAAGATTATAAAGATGGGGGGACACGTAGATGCTTGGTTGGTTCAGTGCGGAGCGCCGCTTGCGGGCTGCTCTCCGCACTCATTGTATGCTAAATGTCAGAAAAAGCAATTCTTTTTACTCTTCTTCCACTACTTGGGTGACAGTACCTATGGCAGGACAGCTGAATTCCACCACGTCTCCCGGCTTGAGATAGCGGGGCGGATTCATCCCCAGCGCCACTCCGCCGGGGGTGCCGGTGGAAACCACGTCGCCCGGGTTGAGGGTCATGAATTGCGAGACATAAGCCACCAGCTGCGCCACCGGCATGATGAGCTGCGATGTGCTGGCCTTCTGGCGGATTTCTCCGTTCACTTTCAATTCGAGTTCCAGATTGTCCGGATCGGGAATTTCATCTCTGGTCACGAAAACCGGGCCGAATGGCGCAAAGGTGTCGTAACTCTTTCCTTTGGTCCACTGTCCGCCGTGTTCAAGCTGGTAGGAGCGTTCGGAATAGTCGCACATGAGCGTGTAGCCGACTATAGCCTTGCGGGCCTCAGCTTCCGAGGCGCGGTGCAGGGTATCGCCGATGACAACTGCCAGTTCGACCTCGTAATCGAGTTTTGTGGCGCCCTCGGGGTTCAGCACATAGGAAAGGTCGGAGGAAATGGCAGAGGTCGCTTTCAGGAACAGGGAAGGTTCTGTGGGCGTGTCACCGCTGAATTCCCTGGCGTGATCTGCGTAGCACTTGCCCAGACAGGCCAGGGTGCAGGGCTGAACATGCAGGGCGCTGGAAACCACCAGCCCTTTCATATCCACCGGCACTCCGTCCTCTGCACCTTTGGAAATCCAGGTTTCTATTTCCTTGCGAAGCTTTTTGCCGCCGGGCAGCATGGCAGCCCACAGTTGTTCATCCTGGGCGGTTACATCGATGAAGCATCCGCGCTTGGGCACCCACAGTCCTATGGTGCTTTCGCCTTCTTCGTCCACGTAGTATTGAAGTTTCATGTCGGTGTGTTGAAAAAAATGTTACATGGAATCCCAGTCATTGATATTATCCGGAATATCATCGAACTTGGGCAGGCCTTGCGTGCTGGGAACACCCGGGGGCTCTGGGGTGTATTCCTCCTCAGGCAGGTCAACAGGCTGGGGTGTTAGTTCCACGGGAGTTACTGGTTCTGTGGCGTTTTCCTGTACTGTGGGGGGGACCGTCAGTTTTTCTTCGATGTCCGGCGGGGTGTATCCCAGGTCCAGTTCTTCGCCTGTCAGTGTGGTGGCTTCGCGTTCCTCTTCTTCCTCCACGGGTGCAGCCGCGATGTTGCGATACTGGAAGACCCGGTCACCCTTCATGACGACGCCGGCGCGGATATCCGCCGCGATGATGTTGTTGCGGGCATGCTGGGCTGAGGAGACTATGAGGTTGCCCACGCGGTCGGCTGTACCATCTGCCGGGTGGGTGATGAGCACGGTGCCTTCCGCTGGCATGGGGCCGATGATGCGGAGCAGAGCGAATTTATCTGCCGGAAAGACCTGGTGAACCGCCCCGAGGTGCAGGGGAGGCAGAAACTCTATGGCCTGGCTTTCTTCTTCTGGTTTCTGTTGCTGAAACTGACTGCAGGAACTCAGAAGCACCGCCGCAGCAGCGAAAATAAGCAAGAGGGGCAGAACTGGCTTCATGCGCGTTAGATTAGCACAATGAGTGACCCTGAGTCAAGATGCAAGATATTCTTGCATTGCAATCTGAAGAATGCTAGAATGCGCACACACACCAGAATCTCTCTTTATATGCCTGGTTCTTCTGAACTCTACCGACCGAATGCGGCCATCATCTACCAGCGAGCAGATGGCCGGGTGTTGCTCTGCGAGCGTGTCAAACCTGCTGGAGCGTGGCAGTTTCCGCAGGGCGGTATCAAGAAGGGGGAGTCCGCCATGGATGCTGCCTGCCGCGAGGGTATGGAGGAGACTGGCTTCCGCCCGAATGAATACGAAGTAATAGAAGCTCGCGGACCGTACCGCTACAATTACCCGCCCAAGGAGCGTGAGCGTGTGCTCCGCAAGCGCGGCATCCCTTATGCAGGGCAGGAGCAGCACTACTTCCTCTGTCTCATGCACAGCGACCAGGCTGAACCCTGGCTGGATAATAAAGAATTCCGTGATTACAAGTGGGTGATGCCCGCTGAGGTGGACCTGGGGTCGCTGCCCGATTTCAAGCGCCCTGTGTACGAGCAGGTGCTGCGCGATTTCTTCAACGTCTGATGCAGCCGATTGCGTACATCCGCAGCCCGTTTGCTGAAAAATTCGGTGTGCCACGGCAGGGCAACCTCGCTCCGCATGTCATCAGCGAGATTGTGTTCGAACCGGATTTTCGTAACGATGACTGCGTGCGCGGTCTGGAGCAATTCTCACACATCTGGCTTATCTGGCAGTTCCACTGCAACGGCAGCGAGTGGCACCCCACCGTGCGTCCTCCACGTCTGGGCGGCAATACCCGCCTGGGTGTGTTTGCCACGCGCTCGCCCTTCCGCCCGAATGGACTGGGGCTTTCGGTGGTCCGCCTTGTCTCGATTGAACCAGGCCCGGTGATTCGTGTTTCCGGAGCGGATATGGTGGATGGTACTCCCATCTATGATATCAAGCCTTACGTGCCGTATTCGGATGCCATTCCTCAGGCTGCTGCCGGTTTCACCGGGATGCCGTGGGAACCGCTCCGCGTGCAGCTGCCGGAGAAATTGCCACAGGGGGCCACGCCTGAGTGGTGCGCTGCCCTGGTGGAAACTCTGGCGCAGGACCCGCGCCCTGCATACCAGCAGGATGCTCAGCGGGTATATCATCTCATCCTGAAGCCTTTTGAGGTGCATTTCCGGGTAGAGGCCGGTTGTGCCATAGTAACCGCTGTTACCTTGTATGCAAATTGACTGGGCAGGGGAGTTTGAGCATCGCTTCCGCAAGCATCTCGTGGGCGGCGCTTCTGTTTCCGTCTGGCAGCAGGGGCAGGAGCTGGTCTCCCTCTCCGCGGGGACGGGCTGGTCAGCCGACACGCTGGTACCGGTCTTTTCTGCCACCAAGCCTGCCTCTGCCCTGTGCCTGCTGCTGGCGCTGCACGATTGCTGTCGTGGCCCGGAGCTGGAGGTGGGTGATATATGGCCTGCCTTCCCGGCTCCTCATTGCACGGTGGCTCAGTTGCTGTCTCACCAGTGCGGACTGGCGGCTCTGGATTATCCCGCCCGACTGGATGACCTGGAGGCGTGCCGGACTTCCATCGAACGCACCCGGCCTGCCTGGCTGCCACCGCAGCATGGCTATCACCCGCAGACCTTCGGCCCCATGCTGGATATCCTCATGATGGAGCTCACCGGCATGCGTATCTGCGATTTCTGGGAAAAACGCGTTCGCCACCCGCTGGACCTGGATTTCTACCTCGGGCTCCCAGAATCCGAGTTCCATCGCGTAGCGCCGCTTCAGGCGCCACGACTTGTTTCCGGACGCATGCCCCGCGAGGGATTCTATGCACAGTACTTTGATGCAGAATCAGCGGTGTACCGGGCTTTTCACAGCATAATCGGCTTTGATACACCGCGTGAAATGAATACTCCCGCCGCCTGGCAATGCGGCAGTCCGGCCAAGGGTGGGGTGGCAAGCGCTCGCGGATTGGCTCGGTTTTACCAGTCCCTGCTTGGCGATTTCTTTCCGGCTGAGGTTCTTGAGTGGCTGTCTGCTCCGCAGTGCAGCGGTCCGGACCTGACGCTGCAGCGCCACACATCATTTACCTGCGGTGCCATGTGTGAGCCGCGGTGCCTGTTCCCCTGCGGCGGATTCGGACACGCCGGAGCCGGCGGCAGTCATGCCTTCTGCTCACCGGAGCTCAGGCTCTCCTTTGCCTACGTGATGGACCGCATGGAGCTGGGGATTCTTCCTGGTCCCCGCGTGCTCACATTACTCGATTTGCTGGGGCCGGATGTATCTTTTTCCTTGCATTGAGGCCCGGAATGTGCTTCAATTGCCACCGCAACTGTGCCACAGTGGCGGAATGGTAGACGCAGGAGACTTAAAATCTCCCGAATGTTAAAGTTCGTACGGGTTCGAGTCCCGTCTGTGGTAGCTGAATCGTGCCTGTGATGCGATAAATGGCCGCTGGTTAAGCCTGGATAAACTGGTGCAGACCCGAGCATGCAACACTTCCTGAGATCAAATAAGGAGATGGAATCTTTAGATGAGGAACTGGCCCGGGAGCATTTTTCTGGAAAAACGAGAGAAGAGGCAAAGAATCTTATAAAGAGCAACTTCAATTATTATGTTGAGGATTTGGCTTGGATGAGCAGTGCTCTTTTCGATCAATATGTACTTTCTGTCACAGATCTTGCAAAAGAAGAATTGCAGGATTTTGATGAGGAAAGCAGCGATTGTCTGGAGAATATCGTGAATATGCTGGAAGGCCGATACATACTCAATGGCAACTCAAGAGAAGAGCCTTTGAAAAAGATAGCTGAATTGCTGTTCCTGTGCAGGGAATTCTGTGAGCGCACCATGCAAACTCCGACCTTTTCTCTTTTGCACAGGCAAGAACAACGCATAATCTTATCTGCTCTGAAAAAAATTAACTCCTTGGCAAAGTCATATAGTATACAGTAGCTCTTTTTTGTCTGAAAAGTAGGCGGCTTCATTGTATCTGGAATGTGATGGTGGTTTCAACCCGGGCCGGTACGGCCTGGTCGTTCCGGCGGGCGGGAGTGAAGGTCCAGTTCCTGAGTATCCACTGCTGAACATGAGTGTCCAGAGCCGCAATTCCGCTGCTGCTGGAAATGAGAACATCGGTGACGCCGCCATCAGCCCCCACTCCGATGTTGACGGTTACGCAACCGCCGAGCCGCCGCTGTCGCATTCGTGCAGGATAGGGAGGCTGAGCGCAATCCCGATAGGTCGGCGGGGTGAAGGTGCTTTCTGTACGAGGTGCTCTGCCTGGAGTTTGAGGGGGGGCTGTTTCTTCGACGAACGCCAGCTCTGCAAGCTTTTCCGCGTATTCCTCATCTGCGTATTCCTCATCCGGCAGTTCCGGAGGGGAGAATTCTGGCAAATGGTATTCCACAATCGGCTGCGGGAGAGGCGCTATATCAACACTCAGTGATTCCACCTGGGGCACAGGCAGTTGCTTTTGCTGAGCCTGCGTATTGGTGAATTCATCCTTTGCATAATAGGTGATTCCCGTGAAATCGCAGCCGCAGGTGGCCGGAGTGAGTATGAGGCAGCTGTGCGCCCAGAAGCCGCAGCTGAGCGCCAGAGGAAGCAGTGCCCACAGGCAGAGCCACGCCCGCTGCATGCGTTGCCGGGCCAGTGTTGCCGCTGGTGTGTGGAGTATGTGAATCATTTTTCTGACTCAATCCAGAACAGGTGGGCATCCAGCGCATCGAAGCACCATGGGCTGGGCGGAATGCGCAGCTGCGGCCAATGCGCGATGCAGACCCGGTTTTCTTTCCAGCCGGGAAGCCAGATGGCGTGTTCATAAACCAGCTGGTCAATGCGGGCCAGGGCGGATTCGGGAGATGTTGCGCTCTGGAATGAGCGCAGGGCTTCTGCCATATCATCTGCGTGAAGACAGAAGGGGGATTCGGCGGATTCGGGTGAGAGCAGCCGGGCTGGAGCAGGGTATTCCGGTACCGGAACAGCCCAGAAGACCAATTGGTGCCTGTTTTCCTGCATCTGCCGTTGGCATACCTGCCAGGGGACTGGTTCGGGCTGGATCTCTGCGCCGCATGCTGCTGCGCTTTGAACGAGAGCCTGTACCATGGCGTTGATTTTGTCTCCGGGTGAGTAGAGTAGTCGTACACTCAGTCGTGCGCCCGTTTTTTCATGCTTCAGAATGCCATCTGTGCCGGCGTCGGTATAGCCGGCTGCTGCGAAATGCGCGCGGGCCTGCTGCGGAGCATAGTGGTATTCGGGAGTATGGACCGGGCTCAGTGTCCCGTATCCGGAGTGAAAGGTGCGGAGCCTGCGGCCTTCACCCCTGAACATGTGCTGCACAGCAGTGTCCATGTCCATGGCATTCAGCAGCCCCCGGCGCAGTTCTAAATCTGGAAGAGTGCTCGCATTCAGCGCTATGCCGTACGGCGGCAGCGGGTATTCGGCATCGTACTCCAGGTGCTGCAGCGACGGGTTGGAGTCGTAGTACTGCTGCCAGGCTGCCATGTTTCGTGTCTGCACCGCATCCAGCCGGCCTCGCATCAGAAACTCCCAGACCTGAGCCTCAGAGTTGAGAAAGTGGTACTCAATAGTGTCGGCATTGAAGCGTCCCCGGCAGACCGGCAGGGGCTCGCCCCACCAGTTGCGGATGCGTTGCAGCACGACAAGCCTGCCTTTTTCTAGTTTGCAGATGTGGTAGGCACCGGTTGTGGGAGGAATGCGCTGGGCGTATGTTTCACGGAAATCAGAGCCGAATCCGGAGTAGAATCCCGGCTCCGCGGGCTGCAGTAGTTGAGCTGCCCGAAGAATGGAGGACTCCTGCCGGAAGGTGAGGGAAAGCAGATGATCTCCGTGGACTTCCATTTTTTCTGCAGCGCTGGCAAGAGCTTCGTATTCCGGGCAGTGCTGCTCTGCCTGGAGCAGGGCGGCCAGCAGGTAATCAGCCGCGCGGACTGGTCTGCCGTTGGTGTATCGGGCTGCCGGGTTGAGACGGAACCAAACGGTCTTACCCGTGGTGGCCCAGGCTTCCGCTACGCCTGCGGTGACGTCTCCGGTGACAGGATGCCGCAGGACGAGTGGAAGCTCAGTTGCCGCCAGCAGATTCTGGTGGAAAAACTGGGGGGACCCTCCTCCAAAACGCAGGAAATGAGCCGGGTAGGGACCAGCGTTGCAGAATCGTGCGCACCCGCCTTTCCGCGCATCCGGGTGTCCCAGGGAGGGGTGCTTTTCCGCCGTCTGCCAGTGGAGCTTTACTGGCATCGGCGCTCGCCGGTTGAGCTGCATGCCGCCTACCCGAAGCAAACGTTCATCAAAGTCTGCGGGGTAGGCGGCTGGGGCATACTCTTCGGTCGTCTGCAGGCGGGGGGATTCGTGCCGGGAGACAGCCCACCAGGCAACCGCCGCTATGAGGAGCAGGAAACAGAGTAGCCCTTTTTTCATGTTCAGAAGTCGATGGTGCAGCCGCCGTAGACCGCAGCGCCCGGGGCCAGGATGTTGCCGCTGCTGCGGTCTGCCACGTAGTCCTGGTCAGTCAGGTTCTCCACTCGCAGGTGCAGCGTGAGCGTGTCGTTCACCTCATACCTTGCAAAGAAGCGCAGCGTGCAGTATGAATCCAGCCGGGTGCTGTCCCAGTCCCTTCTGCCTGCTGCTGCTGCAAGTCCCACGCCAGTGGTCAGGCCGCTGAGCGGGCTGGTGTGGATTTCTGCACTCCACACCTGGCGGACAGAGTTGGGAATGGCGCCGCCGTCCTGCTGGTGCGGCTGGGTGTATGTCCAGGCGAGTTTGTACCCGCTGTCCCAGGCGTCGCCGAGGCTGCCACTGAGCGCCAGCTCCACCCCCTGGCTGGTCCATCGCTGGCTGGTGTTTTCATAGCGGTATGTATTGGGGGCATCGCTGTATGGAAGCGCTTTGATACCATCCGCCACCTGCTGCCAGAAGTAGGTGAGGCTGATAGTGTGGGTGTCGGAGAGGTCATGCTCGATTCCGATATCGGCGCTCCAGCTGGTTTCGCAATCCAGCCCGGGATTACCGTAGTAGGTGCCCCATCCGCTGTCGTAAGCACTCGTGCTGCGCTGGAAGGAACTGGGTCCCCGGTACCCGCGGCCTGCAGAACCAAAGATGCGCGAACTTCCGTGGTTGAAGGTGTAGCTGCTGGCCGCGCGGATAGTAGGGAGAGTCTGGTAGATGCTGCTGTAATCAAGCCTCATGGATACGGTGTTCGTCCACTCCGGGATGGGCGAATACAGGTGCTCCACCGCCAGTGCGTATACGTTTTCCAGATTCCGGTCGTTGTTGCGGTGGCCGGTGTCATACTGGCTGCGGGTCCAGCGCAGAGCTGCTGAGGTGGTGTGTCGGGGATTCCACCGCAGGGCATGGCGCCATTCCAGCTGTACATTGCGCAGATCCTGGTTGTAACCATGGCCCAGCATGTTGTCTGCACCGTAGTAGCCAGCCATCAGGCTGGTGGTGTAGTTTGTCGCAAGCTTGTTGGTTACTTTTGCTGTTACCAGATTCGTGCGGAAACGGAAGGGTGTGGTGCTCCACATGCCGTCGAACAGGTAGGCTGAGTCGTACCAGGCGTCTTCGCGGCGGTAGGTGGTGCTCAGGGTGGTGCTTTCGTTCAGATCGTAATCGAGGCGGATGGCCTGAGCGTAGCACTCGTAACGACCGGCTTTGGAATCGTGCGGACGTGAGCCGCTTGCGCTGCGGATGTCGTTATCCGTGTGTTCGTAGGTGCTGGAAACAAAGAAATGCAGTTGATTTTGTTCACCCTGTGCTTGGATATTGGCTGAATAGGTGTCGAAACTGCCCGCCTCTTGAAAAATGCTCAGTGTGGGGGCTCCTTCGCCCCGGGGTGTTTCCATGTAGAGGATGCCGCTGATGGCGCCGCCACCGTAGCCGGCGCCCTGGCAGCCACGCAGTATTTCCACTGACCCCAGGTCAAAGAGATTGGCCCGTGCCGCGAGATTGGGTGTGACATTGCCATTGCCGCTGCTGCCACTAACCAGCATGCCGTCTATCATGGGCAGCAGGTAGCTCTGGCTGCCCATGCCGCGGATGACGAGATTGGAGACGTTGCCCCGGCCACCGAGCCCCCCGCCGGGAAGTGCGTGTACCCCGGGTGTGGAGGCGGCGGCATCGCTCAGGGTATGAATGCCCTGCTGGCGCAATGCTGCAACATCCAGTACACTGACGGAAACGCCGCTCTGGTCGTACGGCAGGCTGATTCCTTCGTGAGCCGAAACGGTGATAGGTGCCAGCGTGGTGGTGGGGACTGTATCTGCCGCTGTCGGGGCGGCTGTGCTCAAACCTGCCAGCAGAAGGGCAGGCACGACGCGCGTGGTGCTCCCGGTGGGAGCCTTCATTTGTATTCTCATGTCTGGGATTGCCGTTGATTCAGCGGTGCATCGCCGCTGTGAGTCGTTGGCGATCTCCCTGGCTGGCATTCCGGCTCAGCGCCCCGGTTATGTTTCCGAAGCTCAATACGGTTGCGGCACAGTGACGGATTCTCACCGTCTTTCCCATCTATTTCCTGCGGCTTCCAGCCGCCTCCGGGGAGACCTGCGCACAGTTGCTTCCACCTGTGCGGTACGCGGGTATCTAAGCATATATTGTTATGCCGGACAAGCTCTTTTTTTGATTTGTCTGTTCTAACGGACTCAGTTCTCGATAAATGGCTTGACTTTTCGTCTCTTTTCTCCTATAGATTAGTGCATCAGGCGGGGCGCACGGCTCCTTTTCTCTCCGCAGTTGAACGTTTCCTGAGTTATGAATATCGCAATGGTAGGTACAGGCTATGTAGGCCTGGTCAGCGGCACTTGTTTTGCAGAAATGGGTAACACGGTTACCTGTGTGGATGTCAATGAACAGAAGATTGAGGACCTGAAGAACGGCATCATGCCCATCTATGAGCCGGGACTCAAGGAAATGGTGCTCCAGAATGCACAAGCCGGGCGCCTGCTTTTTACGACCAGCCTGGCTTCCTGTATTGATGATGTGGATGTCGTGTTTTCGGCTGTAGGAACCCCTCCGGATGAGGATGGTTCTGCTGACCTCCGCTATGTTCTTGAAGTTGCTCGCGAGTTTGGCAGAACTATCAAGAAATACACACTGCTTATCACGAAGAGTACTGTGCCGGTAGGCACCTGGGCCAAGGTGAAGGCTGCTGTGCAGGAGGAACTTGATAAGCGAGGAGTGAGCGTGCCCTTCGGAGTGGCCAGCAACCCTGAGTTCCTGAAGGAAGGTACCGCCATCGAGGACTTTACCCGTCCGGACCGCGTGGTGGTGGGCGTGGAAGACGAACAGGCTGCCAAGCTGATGAGGCATTTGTACCGCCCCTTTATGCTCACGGGAGACCGTGTGCAGCTCTGCGATATCCCTAGTGCAGAGATGATTAAATATGCCGCCAACAGCATGCTGGCTACGCGCATCTCGTTCATGAATGACGTGGCGAATCTCTGCGAGCTGGTAGGTGCAAACGTCGATGCCGTCCGACGCGGTATTGGATCCGATGAGCGCATCGGTAAGAAATTCCTGTATCCCGGATGCGGATATGGTGGTTCCTGTTTCCCGAAAGATGTGAAAGCTCTCATCCGCAGTGGCGCGGAACTGGGGTACCGGATGCGCATTCTCGAAGCCGTGGAAGAGGTGAATGAGCGCCAGAAGACGATTCCGTTTGCCAAGCTGGAAGCCACACTCCCCGAACTCAAGGGAAAGAATATCGCTGTGTGGGGCCTCGCTTTCAAGCCCGGCACGGATGATATGCGTGAAGCTCCTTCTCTGGTTCTTATCCAGTCTTTGCTCGAGCACGGGTGCGTGGTCAGGGCTTATGACCCCGTTGCGGTGAATGAGGCAAAGCGCCGTCTCGGAGATGCCGCCGTTACTTTCTGTGAGGATATGTACGAGGCTTGCATAGATGCTGATGCCCTCGTCATTGTGACCGACTGGAAGCAGTTCCGTGTGCCCAGCTGGGCAGTACTTCGCAAGACGATGCGCGGTCGCATCATCATTGATGGTCGTAATCTCTATGACCCGGATGAGGCAGCAAGCGAAGGTTTTACCTATAAGCGGATAGGCTGAGCATGAAACCATACGATTACCTGATTGTCGGGGCGGGCCTGTTTGGTGCGACCTGGGCACATATCGCATTCAGGCGCGGGAAGCGTTGTCTGGTAATCGATAAAAGGCCGCAGCTGGGTGGTAATATATACTGTGAGCTTCAGCATGGCATCAATATTCACAAATACGGAGTTCATGTTTTTCACACTTCAAATAAACAGGTGTGGGATTTTGTGAATTCATTGGTGCCGTTCAATCGGTATACGCATTCTCCTTTGGCCCGGTATGAAGACAGATGCTTCAGCCTGCCCTTCAACATGAATACCTTTTATCAGATGTGGGGGGTGGTTACTCCAGCCGAGGCGAAGGCAAAGATTGATACTCAGAGACAGAGCGTTGCAGAGATATTGTCGGCACAGGGGGTGTCTGCTCCCCGGAATCTCGAGGAACAGGCGCTTCTGCTGGTGGGGCGTGACATTTACGAGATGCTGATTAAGGGATACACCGAGAAACAGTGGGGGCGCCCATGTTCGGAGCTTCCTGCTTTCATCATACGTCGTCTCCCTGTGCGCTTTTCGTATGATAATAATTATTTTAACGATGCGTATCAAGGTGTGCCTATCGGTGGCTATAATAAGTTGACAGAGGCTTTGCTGGATGGTATAGAATGCCGGACGTCAGAGGATTTCTTTACGCGTCGCGAGTACTGGGAATCTTTGGCTGATAAGATTGTGTTCACCGGAAAAATCGATGAATTCTACAACTATTGCTATGGCAAGTTGGAGTACCGCACGGTGAGTTTTGAGGAGGAGATTCTGGATATGCCCAATTACCAGGGATGTACGCAGGTTAATTATACCGAGGCTCATGTGCCTTACACCCGGATCATCGAGCACAAGCATTTTGAATCATTTGGTGATGAGGTATATGCTAATCCTGTCACGGTCATATCCCGGGAGTACTCTACTGAGTGGAAGGAAGGCAGCGAGCCCTTTTATCCTGTGAATGATGCTCGCAACAATGCGCTTTATCTGCAATATAAGGAGCTGGCAGATAAGGAAAAGAATGTTATTTTCGGCGGGCGCCTGGCTGAGTATAAGTACTATGATATGGCTCCCGTCATTGAGCGCGTACTGGGGCTTTTTGCCTGACCTCGGTGTTGTCACAGATACCACCCGCATTCCTCCAGGGTATTCTTGAGAACGAAGGTGCTGCCGGAGGCATCATTGGGCGGCAAAGGGTAGTCTGCCAGGTTCAGGACGGCGTCGTACAATGCTGTGCTGTTGCTGAAATGTGCATCAAAACGCTCCGCGAAGGAGGTTGGTTCTGCAGCTTTAATACTCAGGAATATGCGCAGAAGAATGAATTGCTGTGCGGTGCCGCCGGTACCCAGGGTGTTGAGTATGTCTTCCGTTTCTGCTTCTCCCCAGGGGCTGGTCATCCAGCATATCAGCATGGCGGCGCGGGATTCGATGGAACCTGCGCCTGACTCTGCCTGCCAGGGTGCGGGGATGAGGGTGTCATACACAATGCGGCGCAGTTCGTCGATGATGCGCCGGTACTGGTTCAGGGCTTCCAGTGCAGTGCGTTCCTGCACCAGCCAGATGCGGATGATATCCTCCCAGAGCTGGCTGGCAGAGTCATCCTCAGGGGTGCGGAAGAGCTGGAAAAGCGGGCGCAGGTAGGCGCAGCATTCGGCTGCTGTGCCTGCGGGGAGATGCCTGTTGAAGACGCAGAGCAGGTCGTGACCGGTCAGTCCGGCTCCCTGCTTGTTGATGATGCTTTGCAGAAGCTCCCTGCTGGCTGGGTGGGTGAAGTCCTTGTACGGGTCGCTGAGCTGAAAACTGCGCATTTACCTGGAAAATATCGGAGAGGGGAGCTCGGGCATCTGCTCGTCAGAGCCGCCTACCATGTCACCTACGTCTTTGAAGGTGACAAAAAGGAAGAAGAAGAGCAGCAGGAAGAAGAAGCCATTCTGGATCCACTCCAGCAGCTTGCCATCCACCGGGCGGCGGAAGATGATTTCCAGCGTACCCAGCACCACGTGACCGCCGTCCACGATAGGCAGGGGAAGAATGTTCAGCACGGCGAGGTTTACATTCAGCACCACGGCAAACCAGAGAATCAGTTTCCAGCCGTTCTCAGACTCCAGCATCTGGAAGAGGTAGTTGCCGATGCCGACGGGTCCGGAGAGATGCTCCATACCTACACTGCTACCGGGGGCTGCCACTTTGGCCAGTGTTTCACCCATCCATCGGAAACTCTGGTTAATCTGCTCCTGCACGCCGGGATGCTCGGTGCGCAGCTCGCCCTCCATGCCACCCCAGGTGAAGCCCATGATGGGACGAGCCCCATCGAGCCCCTGCCAGTTGGCGGGCAGGGCGGGAGTGATAGTGGCGGTAACTTCACTGCCGTCAGCGTTTTGAAGGGTAAGCTCCAGAGAGCCCTTTTCAGCGGCTTCCAGTACTGGCACTGGGGAAAACACCGGGGTGCCGTTCAGCTTCACGATGCGCTGGCCTTTCACCAGTCCTGCCTCTGCTGCCGGGGATCCGGGGATGATATCGCCGATGATGGCCGGGGCTGCTGGCATGATGCCTACCTGGCGCATCGCGGTGCGCTGCCACCATTTGGTCTCGGGCAGCCTGTAACCGCTTTCGATGGTGAGCTGCTGAGTGCTGCCATCTGCCATCGGGCGGTCGATGGTGAAGGTAATCTTTTCATGTTCGCTCATGGCCACGAGCTCGCGCACGCCCTCCATGTTGCCCATCCATTTCTCCACGGCCTGGCCATCAATGGCGCGGATGCGGTCACCGGGCAGCAGCCCGGCCTGGGCTGCGGGGGAATCGGCGGGGATGTAGCCAATCGTGGTGGTCGGCAGTTCGCCCACCGGCTTGCCCACTATCCACACGATGACGGCAAAGAAATATGCCAGCAGCAGCGAGGCCAGCGGACCTGCCGCGGCGATGATGACTTTATCCAGCGGCTTGAGCGGCTTCAGATCCTTGGGAATATCGGCTTCGCCCTCGATGCTCTGCATATCGGCCAGCTGGGGCAGGGAGACGAAACCGCCCGCAGGAATCCAGCCGATGCCCCACTGCACGCCGTTGATTTTTTTCTGCCAGATGGGCTTGCCGAACCAGATCTGAAAGCGGTCAATATACGCCCCACGCCACTTGCCCGCCAGGAAATGCCCCAGTTCGTGCACAAAAATCATCACGTTGAAGAACATGACGACGAGGAAAATAAGCCAGGCGGTCTCGAGGGTGGAAAGGATAGAGCTAATCATACGAATCTTGGCGCCATGCTATCAGAATGCCGGTTGGCACGCAAGCTCGCGATTTGACATAAAGAAATGAGGCCGGTTATGATGTCCCGTATGGTTTTCAGTTGCGTGGGATATAGGATTCGTGAGTGGCCTGAATGACTTTCTGTGCTTCGAATATCCAGCTGTGGTAGGGTGGTGTGTTGAATTGTTTGGCTGGAAGCAAGGGATTATTCCAGCTGGCGCGTGGGGAGCTGGTGCCGAAAACTGCGCGTCGGGTGAATAACTCTCCGTCTGCCAGACCGTGCAGGAACCAGAAAGCATTGATGGCTACCAGCCCGCCGTAAATGGCATGCAGGGCGGTGCCGTTGCCGATGACGGTTCGTCCTGCATGAGTCAGCCACAGGGTGAAGGCGAACAGGGAGCTCCCGAACAGCGCCAATGTGGTGTAGGGGCAGCTCGTAACCCAGAGCCCGGTTATGCTCCACAAAAGCTCGCAACCGGCCAGTGTGCACAGCAGAACAACCAGCGGCCAGATGATGCACCCTCTGATTCCCCGCTTTTCAAGTTTATCTCCCAGCCGGCATAAAAGCCAATAGCATGCCAGTGCCGGCACCGTGGTGAAGACCATGACGGAGAGGACAAGAAGCAAATGCGGAACTGACCACACGAGGTAGTCATGCCAGGTGGGCTCGTGCCTCGGTACCAGCGCTGCTGC
>JAFVQN010000123.1 GCA_017504805.1 Akkermansia sp.
ACGCCCTACGCCGTGACAGGCTGCCGCCCACTCCTGACGTCGGGGCTCTGATTATTCTTTTCGTTTACGAGGGGTTCCGCCGCTGCGCGGCTCCACCGCCTCGCTATGGATATGCCGCCCGCTCCGCGGGCTCAAATAGACGCTCGCCGTCGCTCGCAAACTAATCGCCAAATTCCAATTTGTCGTTGAGTCCAAGCAATATTCATTAATTGCCTCATCAATAATCACTTCTCTCCTCCCCCGTGGCAATAGGCCTCTGCGGGGATGTCGCACACCGGGGTCTGGGTGCCGCCCTGGGGACCGCGGTTCCACTCCAGTTTCAGCGAGCCGGGGGCAGAGGGACCCTGCACTACGGTGATGGTGACGGCATGCTTGCCTGCCTTCAGCGGGATACCCTTCTTACCCGTGCGCCCGGCGATAGCCTCATCGGTGTTGATGGCGGCGGATTCATTCACCGTGGTTCCGGGCTTGTAGTTGAAATCAGCGTCCACCAGCTGGAAATTGTGCATCTTGATGTAGGCTTTGGAGCCGGGTACATCGCTGAGCGTCAGGTAGAAGTGCCAGTGGTTGCCGTCGGCGGGTACATTGATATAGCCCTTATACTCGGTGATGCTGCCGGCGGGGAGTTCCTCAGCCGCGGGATTGGCCACGGTGCCTGTGGCAGCCTGGGCTGCGCCGGGCAGGGTATCGAACTCCGGCACCCAGGGGCAGGTGGTACTCACGCGGCGCATGGCCAGGCCAGGCTGGGTAGCGCCGGGGGTATTGGCGGGTACCAGGGTCATATCATAATGGCGGAAACCGCCACAGCTGTTGTTGCGACGCCCTGCGGCGGGGTCGCGGGTGTAGTCGTAGGCGCGGCGGGTATAGAGCACAGTTGCTTTCAGTTTCTCCTGAATACCGGGGAACTGGTCTGCTATGTTCGTGCTTTCGTGGGAATCTGCTGCCACGTCGTATACCTCGAAATCATCGCTGGCGCTCTTGATATTGGTGCGGATAGCTTTCAGGTAGCGGCCATCCTCGGCGCGGAATACGATGGCCTGCTGCTCGCCGCGGCTGCGGCCACGCTTGTTTTCTGCATAGTCCTGGTAGTGGGCCATACCGCCGCCGAAGGCGTATTCGGCGTAGACCACGCCATCTTTCTGGGCGGCATCATTTCCCTGCAGTGTGGGCAGCAGGGAGACACCGTCGCAGCGCATTGGCTTCGGCATGCCTGCCAGGTCGGCAAAGGTGGCCATCCAGTCGTGGAACTGGCTCGGGAAATCAGTGTTGTAGTTCTGCTTGATGTAGCCGGGGGCGTACACCAGACAGGGCACGCGCAGGCCGCCTTCCCACAGGTCGCGCTTGATACCGTCCATCGGCCCGTAGCTGCGGAAGAATGCCGGATTCTGCGCGGGTGCGGGGTGGTTCTTGAATCCCCAGACGGCGCCCGGTTCGTTGTGGGGACCGTTGTCGCTGGTGAATACCACAAAGATATTCTTGTCAATGTTCAGGTCCTTGAGCAGCTGCATCAGGTCGCCCATGGCGTCATCCACCCGGGTAATCATGGTTGCATGGCGCTGGGCTGTGGTGACAGCCCGCTGGGCGTTGCTGCCGAAGCGTCTGGCGGCGTACTCCTTCCACTCGGCGTTGTGCTGGTACTGCGGGTAAATGTAGCTGTCCCAGGTGCCGGTGGCGGTGTTAATCATCTTGCCCGGGGTTCCCAGCCATTGCAAGCCTCCGTTCAGTCCCCCACCTGCCGGGTAGGAGGTGCTCGGAATTGCCAGTCGCGCGTGGGGGGCAATCAGTGTCAGCGCCAGGAAGAATGGCTTGTCCGGCTGCGTCTTCACATGGTCGGTAATCCACTTCTTGCCTCGGGCGGTGAACAAGTCCGTGCTGTAGCAGGTATCCAGCGCCGGGGTGATGAGCTTGTCGCCATCCCATACCGCGTTCATGCCGGTTTCGGGGTCGGCGTTGCTCTCTTCCTTCGCGTAGTGGCGGTGGCCGGCCAGGTGGTTATTGTAGCCGAAGAAGTAATCAAATCCGCGGCGCGTGGGCCACGCTGCGGCAGTGGCCGGCGTGCCGCCGCTTTCCATACCGCCGCCAATTCCCCACTTGCCGATGAGGGCCGTGGCGTAGCCAGCCTCGCGCAGCACACTGGCCAGTGTATGGCTGTTTTCCAGGGCGGCGTCGAAACTGTTGTTGCGGATAACCTCGCTGTGTCCCTGGTGTGTACCGCCGAACAGCGATGCACGCGCCGGCGCGCACACCGGCGCTGCCGTGTAGTGCCGCCTCAGCTGCACGCCCTGCTTTGCCATTTGCGCCAGGCTTGGCGTGCTGATAGCCGGCGGCTGCACCGAGCCATCCGCGCATGTTGCCGGCACATTGATATTCAAATCGCCCCAGCCCATATCATCCACCAGTACCAGGAGGATATTCGGCTTACCCGCCGCGCTCACCAGCTGACCTGCTGCCAGCATACACGCCAATGCATAATTCCGGAGTTTCATAAGCTATATTCGTCCTTGTGGGCTGTTTCCGCCATTCTATCAGCCGGAGTACTGTTTTTCAATCACAAAAAAGAAAATGCGCGGGACTTCAGCCCCGTTGCGTGCGTGTGGAGTGGGGAACCGGGAACGATGCCTGCCCGTCGGGCGGGCGTCAGAGGGTGATGAGTACGGGGGTGTGGAGGGGAACGAGGTCAAAGAGGGTGGCGGCGTCCTGCGGGGAGAGGCGGATGCAGCCGTGGGAGACGGGGGAGCCGAGCCGGGCGGTGTCTGCGGTGCCGTGGATGTAGATGAAGCGGGAGAGGGTGTTGGCATTGTGCGGTTCAAGGCCGCGGAGGGTGAGGATGCGGGAGAGGATGGCGTCTTCCCCGCGGCTGGCGGCGGGGTGGAGACCTGCGGGGATGCGGGCGCGGAAGACGGTGGCCAGGGGTGCGTTTTCCCCGTGCTTGGAGTGGATGGCAAAACGCCCCAGCGGCGTGCAGCCGCTGCCGGGTTCACTGCCGGTGCCGGCAGCGCCGGTGCTGCACGGCGCAGAGAAGAGTACCTCCCCTGCTGCAGAGCGCAGCTCAAGCCGCTGTCCGGATACGGAAATATGGATGACGTTTGTCATTCCCGTATACCATTGCCATGCCCTTATTCCCCCAGAATCGTCCGGGCGATATCTGCGGCGGCATCGGGGCGGGAGAGGGCTCGCATGGCGGTTTCCATGGCGGTGCGGGCCTCGGGGTTGAGGGCGGTGGCATGCACGAAGTCATGCACCTTCTGCACGGTGAGGTCGGCCTGCTGGATGAGGACGGCGGCGCCGTGGTCGGAGAAGGCCCGGGCGTTGTGGGTCTGGTGATCATCTGCCGCATAGGGGAAGGGTACGAGCAGACATGCCTTGCCGATGAGGGAGAGCTCGGTGAGGGTGGAGGCACCGCTGCGGGTAATGACGCCGTCTGCCGCGGCGTAGGCGGCGGGCATGTCGGCGCAGAAGCCGAGCACGGTGATGTTCGGGGCGCCGGCGGCGAGGCCGTTGACGCGTTCGAAGTCGCTGCGGCCGGCGATGACGAGGTAGTGTACCCCGGGGTCGGCTTTGGCGGCTTCGATGAGCAGGGAGTTGAGGTTGCGCGCACCCTGGGAGCCGCCGGTAACGAGAATGACCGGCTTGTCCTGCGGGAGCCCGAGCCGCTGGCGGGCTTCGGCTGTGGTGGGCAGGTGGCGGATTTCATCGCGCACCGGGGTGCCGACCACGGCGCAGTCGCTGCCCGGGAAGTGCTGCACGGCTTCCTTCATGCCCACGAGTACCCTGGTACACCAGCGCGCGGTGAGACGGTTGGATTTGCCGGGCATGGCGTTGGAGTCATGCACGTAGGAGCGCAGCCCCATGGCGTGCGCGGCCTTGCAGGGAGGCAGGCTGGTGAAGCCGCCCATGCCCAGCACCACATCCGCCTTTTCCTGCCGCAGGAGCTTCTTGCAGCTGAGGTAGGTGGTGAAGAGCTTCCAGAGGAAGGCGGGCATGCGCAGGGAGAGGGTGGGGGGCTTGGCAATGGCGGGGATGGAGTGGAACTCCAGGTCTCCGTATTTGCTGGAGGCTTCGGCATCAACCTCCTTGCGGGAGATGAGGAGGACAGGGCGGTGACCCATCTTGCGGAGCTGCTGAGCCACGGCAATACCGGGGAAGAGGTGGCCGCCGGTGCCACCACAGGCGATGATGACGTTGAGAGAGGACTGGTTCATGGGTTCTGTATTTCCTTGAGTCTGCGGGCGGGCCAGTAGTTCTGGCGGATGATGGGTGTGTGCCTCTGGATGCTGGTGAGCAGGCCGATGGAGGCAATGGTGAAGACCAGGTTGGTGCCGCCGCTGCTGATGAAGGGCAGGGGCAGGCCGGTGTTGGGCAGCAGGCTGGTGACCACGGCTATGTTGAGCATGGCCGGGCAGAAAATGGTGCAGGAGAGCCCCAGCGCCAGAATGCGGCCGAAGGTGTCCTGCGTCTGCACGGCCAGGGCAAATCCGGAAAGCGTCATGAGCGTGAAGAGAATCACCACCCCGACAGAGCCGAAAAAGCCCCATTCCTCACCAATCTCTGCGAAAATGAAGTCGGTGTGCGCATAGGGCAGACTGCCGTATTTCTCAATGCCGTCGCCCAGCCCCACGCCGCCCAGCCCACCGCGGGCAAAAGCCAGGATGGCGCGCCACTGCTGGCAGCCTGCGCCCTGGCTGAATGCCTGCGGGTCGCGCCAGGCCTCGATGCGGAGCATGCGGTTCGGGCTGCTGGTCATCATGAGGTAGAGCACCATGGCGCCGAGCAGCATGGCCAGCAGAAGCAGCCACGTGCGGGTGCCGGAGACGTACATCACGCAGAAGCCGGATACGGCCAGGGCGGCTGCGGTGCCCATGTCTTTCTCGATGAGGATGAGGAAGAGCGGCAGCCCGAACAGAATGGCACCGGGAAAGACAAATCCCTTCCAGAAGGTGCCGGCCATTTCGCGGTAGGTGGTGTACCAGTTGGCCAGGGTGAGCATGAGGGTAATCTTGGCCAGCTCGCTGGGCTGGAAGGTGAGCCCGAGCTTGATCCAGCGGGATTCACCGTTGATGTTCAGGCCGATGCCGGGCACAAAGCAGAGCGCCAGCAGCAGCACGCAGATAATCCATATCCACTTGACAAAGTGACGCCAGTAGCGGTAGTCCACCTTGGCAAAGCCAAAGGCTAACACCAGCCCGACCCCGGCAAAGATGCACTGCTTGCCCAGGAAGGTGGAGTACCAGGCTTTTTCGGCCTGGCCGGGCACGCAGGAGCCGGTGCTTGCCACCATGATCAGCCCGAGGATGAGCAGCAGGATGAAGCAGACCCAGATGCAGATGATGCTGACGCGGCTGGTCATGGGGCGATGGGGGTGGGCGTTATTCGCTGACGCGCAGTTTCTGCCCGATCTGGAGGCGGCGGGCGTCTGCGGCTGTCATGTTGTTGAGCTTCAGGAGCGTTTCAAGGTTGAGCCTGTACTTGCGGGCAATGCGGCCCAGGTTTTCACCGCGCTTGACCACGTGGTACTGCACCTCCTGCCGGGCGGCCGGCTGGGCGGCGGTCTGCGTGGTGGTGCTGCCTGCCGGAAGGGGGATGTTCAGATAGGCGCCGCTGGGCAGGTTGGTGAGGGCTGCCAGCTCGGTGTTGGCGGCTTTCAGTACGTCCTCTGTGATGCCGTACTGAGCGGCGATGCGGCCCCAGGTGTCACCGGTGTTGACATGGTGCCTGCAGCCTTCAGCGCGGCTTGCGGGGGGAGCCGGAGCCGGGGTGGGCTGCACCGCAACGGGTTCTACCGGGGCGGTTGGTTGGGCGGCTACCGGGGTGACGGCTTCCATGTTCACCGGTCCCTGGGTGATATGTACCTCCTGCTGGGCGGCGGGGGCCGGTGCAGGCTCGGGGGAAGCCACGGCGGCCGTCTGCACCGGGGCGGGGTCTGCCGCCGGAGCGACCGGCGGGGGCACGATAGTGGGCGAGACAGCCAGGCCGCTGCTGCTCTTGGCGATGCTGCCGCGCATCATGACGCCGCCGATGACGAGCAGGTGCACCACCACGAGACCGAGGATGACGCGGAGCACGGTGGCCGGGCTGGTGCGGTCCACCACGAGACCGGTGTCGGAGTGGTGGCGTTTCTGCTGTTTGAGGTTGTCGTTGACGAAGGTTTTGAGGAAGTGGCGTTTGGGTTTGGCTCGGCCAAGGTCGGAATTACGGAATGCGGCTTTGGTGTCTTTTCTCATAAAATGGTCTGCTGGATGTTATAGGTGAAGGGTTTGCCTGACTGCAGCGCGGAAGCATTCGCCACGCTGAACATAACCGGTGAACTGGTCGAATGAGGAGGTGCCGGGGGAGAATAGCACAACATCCCCGCGCTGCGCCACTTCGTGAGCTGCAGCCACGGCTTCCTGGACGGTGCTTACCTTGATGACCCGGCACACCGGGGTGAAGGTCTGCTCCAGCTGGTCGGCAATCTGCCCGAATACTACGCAGGCGCGTGCTTTTGCCTGCAGCATGGGGTTGATGGCGGTGTAGTCCAGCCCCTTGTCCTTGCCGCCGGCCAGCAGGATGATGGGGCGGGTCTGGGAGCGCACGGCCGCCTCGGTGGAGTGCAGGTTGGTGCTCTTGGAGTCATTCAGCCAGAGCACTCCGTCCATCTCGGCTACGGTCTCGCAGCGGTGGCCGGGCGGGGTGAAGGAACGGATGGCGGCGGAAATGGTGGCATCATCCAGCCCCACGGCCCGGCAGGCCAGGGTGGTGGCCATGGCGTTTTCGGCATTGTGAGCCTGCTCGAGCGAGGTGCCGCGCAGCGGGGTGAGCTGCTTGCCGGCTTCACAGATGGCGCCGTCTTCAAAATAGAGCTGGCCGGTCCTGACTACGGAGGAGAAGCCCACGCGCTTCGGGGTGAGGGCCGGGAGCTCCTCGCCCTCGCGTACGATGGCGAGCTGGTCGGCGCTCATGTTCTCAAAGATGCGGAGCTTGGCGTTGAAGTAGTCCTCCACCTTCGTGTAGCGGTCCATGTGGTCCGGGGCAAAATTGAGCCATATAGCGACCTCCGGGCGGAAATCGATGATGGTTTCCATCTGGAACGAGGAAACTTCCAGCACGGCGAATTCGGGCTGCGGCTCCATGAGCGCCACTTCGCTGAGCGGGTAGCCGTAGTTGCCGCATGCCTTGGCGGTTTTGCCGGCAGTGAGCAGCACATGCTCCAGCAGGGCTGTGGTGGTAGTTTTGCCATTGGTGCCGGTGATGGCGATGATGCGGCCGCTGTAGTAATGCCAGGCCAGTTCAGTCTCGCCGATGAGGGGAGCGCCATGGGCGGTGAAGGCGAGGGTCCAGGGGATATCGCCCTCGATACCAGGTGAGAGGATGACGAGGTCGGCCGCGTAGGTGCGGGCGTGCTCCCCGGTGGCACCGGGCACAAAGCCCACGCCGGGTTCGCTGCAGGAGGCAGCGGGGTTGGCATCAAAAATGCAGACCTCTGCTGCGCCCTTGGCCAGGGCCAGCCGGGCGGCTGCCACTCCGCTGCGCCCGCAGCCGAGTACCGCAATTTTCTTTCCGTTCAGTTCCATGGTTGGCGGGTGGGGGAAAATCAGTTGTTACACAAAGCAGCAGGCGCTCAGAATAAGACCGAGCACAGCCAGGAAGAAGGCAATAATCCAGAAGCGCACGCAGACCTGGGTCTCGCTCCAGCCGCACTTCTCGAAGTGGTGGTGAATCGGGGCCATGCGGAAGAAGCGGCGGCCTTCACCGTACAGCTTGCGGCTCACCTTGAACCAGCCCACCTGAATCATCACGGAAGTGGCCTCAGCCACAAATACGCCGCCGATGACAACCAGCAGCAGCTCCGTGTGCGTGCAGACCGCTACGGTGCCCAGAGCACCACCCAGTGAGAGGGAGCCGGTATCGCCCATGAAGACCTTGGCCGGGTAGGCGTTGAACCACAGGAAGCCGAGACAGGCTGCTGCAATGCAGAGCAGGTAGTTGGCCAGGGCCACTTCACCGAAGGTGAGGCAGAGCGAGAGGAAGGCCAGGCAGGAAACGACCATGCAGCCGCTGGCCAGGCCGTCCAGCCCATCGGTGAGGTTCACGGCGTTGGAAGCGCCGATGATGACCAGCATGGCAAAGGGAATGAAGAACATGCCCAGGTCCACCATGCCGTAGAAGGGGATGAGCACGCGGGCGATGCTGGGGTCCAGGTACCACAGGTAACCGGCGCAGGCCAGGGAGGCCACGGCCTGCAGGGCAATCTTGAACCAGCCGCTCACGCCGTCGGTGCTTTTTTTGGTGATTTTGGCCCAGTCATCCAGGAAACCGAGGATGGCCGTGACCCCCATGACCAGCAGGCAGCACTGGAGCTTGGGGTCACCCATATCCAGGAAGAGGATGCTGGTGAGCATGATGAGGCCGATAATCATGAGCCCGCCCATGGTGGGGGTGCCCACTTTGGCCTGGTGCTCCGGGGCCAGGGTGCCGCCACAGGCCTGGCGGATGGGTTGGCCGGCTTTCATGGCGCGCAGAATGGCGATGAGACGCGGACCGATGAGCATGGAACCCACGAAGGGGACGAGCAGGGCCAGCAGCAGCTGGGCTCCCACGGGGAGCTGGTAGATGAAATTGATCATGACTTATGCTTTGGGGTTAAGTGAGGGGAAGAGTTCGTAGATGCAGCGCTCCATGCCGGCGGAGCGGGAGCCTTTGAAGAGCAGGGCATCGCCCGGTTCTATGAGGGAGCGCAGGGCGGCGGCAGCTTCGGCCGGGGTGTTCACCAGCAGCGCCGGCACGCTCTCCGCCGCGGCCTGGCAGAGTGCCAGCGTTTCGGCGCATTCGGCCCCCACCACCACCACGGCGGCATAGCCCAGGGAGGCGGCGCACCAGCCCATGTCCGCATGGGCGGCGATGCCGCCTTCGCCCAGCTCGCCCATCTTGCCGAGTACGGCGATATGGCGCTTCGGGCCGCGGAGGGCTGCCACGGTTTCCAGCGCGGCCTTCATGCTTTCGGGGTTGGCGTTGTAGGTGTCGTCCACCACGGTGTAGCCGTCAATCTCCTTGCAGGCCAGGCGGCCATGCGTGAGGGAGGACGCGGAAAGACCTGCGGCAATCTGCTGCAGGGAGCAGCCGAGTTTCCAGCCGGCGGCGGCAGCCAGCAGACTGTTGCTCACCATGTGGGCTCCCGGCACGGGCAGGGCGACCTCCACCTCGCCCAGTTCATCAATATGCAGGGTGTAGGTGGTGCCGGTGGCGGTGCTGCGCGGGTTGAGGGCGCGCACCGGGCTGTTGCAGCCGCCCACCGGAATCGGGGTGGCGGCGGTCTGCGTGCGGATGAAATCGGCAAAATCATCCAGAGCAGGGTAAATCATGAAACCCTCTGCCGGCAGGGCGCGGGCCACGGTGCATTTCTCCTCTGCAATGGCCTGGCGGGTGCCCAGGTACTCGAGGTGGGCGGAGCCGATGGTGGTGATGATGCCGACCTGCGGGCGGGTCATGGCGCAGAGCGGGGCGATTTCGCCGGCGTGGTTCATGCCCATTTCCCAGATGGCGGCCTGGGTACCCTGCGGGGTGCTCAGGATGCTGAGCGGCACGCCGATATGGTTGTTCAGGTTGCCCCTGGTGGCCAGGGCCTCATATTTCTGAGAAAGCACGGAAAGGCACATGTCCTTGGTGCTGGTCTTGCCGCTGCTGCCGGTGAGTCCCACTACGTGCAGGGGCTCCAGCTGTGAGCGCCACCAGGAGGCCAGACTCTGCAGCGCCGCCAGCGTATCCGCTACCTGCACCACGGTGCAACCGGGTGCAAAATCGCCCTCCACGCGGGAGACAACCACGGCTGCGGCGCCCTTCTGCGAGGCTTCGGCCGCGAAGGTGTTGCCATCGAACCGCTCACCGCAGAGCGCCAGGAACACGCAGCCCGGGGTGATGGCCCGGCTGTCTGTGGTGAGGCCGGCGGTGATGGCACGCTCCCCCGCCACTACTGTCTTGCCGGCGGTGGCGGTGATGAGGTCGCTGGTGCTCAGGTGGGTCATGGCAGGGTGGCGGTATTACTTGCTGCTGCGGCTTTCCGGCTTGCGGGAGGGAACGGAGATGCCCTCCGGGTTTTTCTCGGCGTAGTACTTGCGCACTACGGCAGAGTCGGAGAAGTCGATGGTTTCGGTGGCGAAAATCTGGTAGTTTTCGTGGCCCTTGCCGGCAATGAGCACGGCATCGCCCGGGCGGGCCTGCTCCAGCGCAGCGCGGATGGCTTCCTCGCGGTCGGTGATGCGGTGCTGCTTGGCCGGGGGGATGCCGGGCATGATTTCATCAATAATCTGCTCGGGGTCCTCGCTGCGGGGGTTATCACTGGTGACGAGGCAGAGGTCGCTGTAACGCGCGGCAGCCTCGCCCATGAGCGGGCGCTTGGTGCGGTCGCGGTCGCCGCCGCAGCCGAATATGGTGATGAGGCGGCCGTTGCGGCAGAGTGCCTTCATGGTCTTGCAGACGTTTTCCACGGCGTCCGGGGTGTGGGCGTAGTCCACGAAGCACTGGACGTTGTTCACGCTGGAGACGAGTTCAATGCGGCCGGGGACCTGCGGGCTCTGAGCCAGGGCGTTGATGGCATCTGTGAGGCTGATACCGGCGCATACGGCACCGGCCAGGGCAGCCAGGCTGTTGGAGAGGTTGAACTCACCGATGAGCGGGGTGCGGACCAGGTAGCTGCGCCCCTGGTAGAGCAGTTCGTACTGGCTGCCTTTCAGGGTGACCAGCTTGGGCACGGCGCGGAAATCGGCCTTTTCGTTCTCGCCGAAGGTGCGCACCTTCATGATAGGCGCCAGCTCCTCCGCCAGGCGGCGGCCGTAGGCATCATCGATATTGATGACAGCGGCGCTCTTGCGGTCGGCTGCGGCCATGCGGGTGAAGAGGAGTTTCTTGGCCTGGTAGTATTCCTCCATGGTGCCGTGGTAGTCCAGGTGGTCCTGGGTCAGATTGGTGAAGATGCCCACGCGGAAATCGGTGCCGGTGGTGCGGTGCTGCGTGAGCGCGTGCGAGGAAACCTCCATGGCTGCGGCGCGGCAGCCGTTCTTCACCATGTCGGCCAGCATGCTCTGGAGCAGGGCGCATCCGGGGGTGGTGTTGCTGGAGGTGGTGCGGCGCTCGCCATTATCATATATAATGGTGCCGATGAGCCCGGCGCGCTGCCAGGCGGCGCGGAAGATGTGGTTCACCAGGTAGCTGATGGTGGTCTTGCCGTTGGTGCCGGTCACACCGAGCACCACCATCCTGCTGCTCGGAAAATCATTCCATGCACTCATCAGCAGGCCGTTGGCCTCGTGCGTGTCGGGCGCCTGCACCCAGAAGGTGCCGGCGGCCAGTGCCTGCTCGGTGGGGGCGGTCTCTGCCACGATAGCGGCGGCTCCTGCCGCAATGGCTCCGTCGATGGCGCTGTGGCCGTCGAACTGCGTGCCCTTGATTGCCACATAACAGCACCCGGGAATCACCTTGCGGCTGTCATCCGTGAGCAAGGTGAGCTTCTTACGGAGCTGGCCGGTGGGGATGGCTCCGGGAATCAGGCTGAGTATCTTTTTGCTGTCCATGGTGAAAGGTGTCGGATGGTGTGTGTGTCTTACTTCTTACTATTAGCTTCTTCCTTCTTGGAAGTCAAGTGTTTTTCGTAGGCCTCCGGGTCGTTCGGGGTGAGGTTGAGCACGTTAATCATTCGCTCTGCGGCGGCTTTGAAAATGGGGGCTGCCACACCACCACCACTCGGCTGGCGACCGATGGGGTGGGGTTCATCGATGACAGTCATGACGACCAGCCTGGGGTCATTGATGGGGAGTACACCGGCAAAGGAGACGGTGTAGAGGTTTTCGGTATATCCGCCGCCGATTTTGACTTTCTTGGCGGTACCGGTCTTGCCGCCGATGCGGAATCCGGGAATGATGGCGGCGGTGGCGGTGCCGCGGCCGAAGTCGCCCTTGGTCTGGGTGACTGTTTCGAGCGCCCAGCAGAGGTCACGTGCGGTGCTGGGTTTCATGACCCGGCAGACTTCCTGCGGGGGGCATTCGTCGTAGATGGTGCCGTCCGGGCGGATGATTTTATCAATGAGCCGGGGGCGCATGCGTACGCCGCCGTTGGCGATGGTGGCGTAGACCATGGCCATGTGCAGCGGTGAAACAGATACCGAATATCCGTACGCAATGCGGGAGTAGTTCACCACGTTCTCGCCGTCGGCCACCTGGCACTTGCCGCCGGAAGGCAGGTCAATGCCGGCGGATTTGGTCAGCCCGAAACGCTCGAGGTATACCTTGAAATTCTCCCACTTGGCGGCAGCGGCAATGCGGGAGGCCCCCGGGTTACTGGATTTCTTGAGCACGGCCCACAGGGGCATCCAGCCGTAGACGGCGGGGTAGTCGTTGATAATCTTACTACCGTAGCCCACACTGTATGGCGCGCAGTTTACAGAGTTGGTGATGGCGAGGGTGCCGGTGTCCACAGCGGTGGTCACGCCGAGCACCTTGAAGGTGGAGCCGGGCTCGTAGCGGGCCTGGCAGGCAAAGTTGAAGTCGCCGGTCACGGTGCTGCCGTCATCCTCCTTCACGGTGCCGCGGGGGAATTCGCCCAGGTGGGTGATGAGCTTCTTGCTCTGGAGGTTGAAAGCCGGGCGGCTGACCATGGCCAGGATATCGCCGGTTTTGGGTTCCACCACAATCATACAGCCGCGTTTGGCGCGGAACTGCTTCATGCCGGCGTCGAGCTCCTGCTCCACGATGGTCTGCAGGCGCATGTCAATGGTAAGCCGCAGATTAAGTCCATGCGTGGGAGGCATGTAAATATCGTTCGTATTCGGAAGAACCTGCCCGCGGGCGTTGTGGCGGTATTCGCGGAAACCATCCATCCCCGCCAGGTGGTTGTGGAACTGGGATTCCACACCACTCATGCCTACGTTCTCGTGGTTTACATAGCCCAGTACGTGGCAGAGCATGTGGGGGGTTACATACGAGCGGCGAAGCGCTGCCTGAACCACGACGCCGCGGAGCCGGGCTCCCTCCAATGCGTCCTTGATTTTGTGAGCCACGTCGAAATCAAGGCCCTTGGCGAGAACAATCTTGTTGCGTATCGAGCGCCGGGGCAGCCCTTTTGCCTCAGCCTCGGCGTTGTGCTTCTGCGTGGCGGTCTGGGCAATCATCTCGATGATATCGCCCTCGGTGATGAAGCGCTCAATCGTCTGGCCGTTTTCCTCGACCTTGATTTTTCTGTTACGCAGGAAGGGGTGAATCACTCTGGCTACGAGCGTGTCGTGCAGGTGGAAGTACTGCTCGGAGATTTCCTTGTCGTAGTTGAGCAGGCGGTTGGCCCGGGCATCGCGCGGGTCGATGGATTGGCGCAGCTTTTCCTTTTCCTCCTTGGTGAGTTCAAGTTTGGCGTTGTCCAGAAGTTTGGCGCGGTATTTGAGGATGAGTTTGCGGCGTTCCTTCGGGTCGGTCAGCTTGTCCCACTTTTCGTCATGAATGGCCTGGTTGTAGGCCAGCCCGTCCACCACCACGGTGATTTCGCGCAGGTGGTAGCGGTCTGCCACGAGTTCTGCGTTCTGGATGTTGTTGGTGAGCAGCTCCTCATTGCGGTCCATGATGATGCCGCGCTGGGCGGGGATACGCTCTTTTTCAATGAGCTGCTCGGCGGCGATGCTGCCGCGGTCGCGGCTGTCAACAATTTGCAGCTCCACCAGTTTGGCGGCTACGATGCAGGAGCCGGTAATAACCAGACAGGCCAGGAACAGAGTGCGTCCCGCAAATGGTACCTTGGTTTTCATCTGGTGTCGGCTGGCTGGTGAGTGGGTTAACGGGAAATGACGGCGAATCCGCGGTCCTGGAGTCGGCGGGCGAGTTCAATCTGGTTGCGGTTGATATCGCGCAGATCGGAGCGATCGAGGTCGAGGCGTCCGCGCACTTCCCAGCGGTTGGTCATGGCGTTTGCCTTGGCGTTGTGCTGGTTGGTGTTCAGGGTGCGGGCCGCGATTTCCTGCTGGAGATTGTTGATTTCAGTACGCACGGCGACCTGGTCGTTTTTGAGCAGTGCGTAGGAGATACCACCTACCGACACGAGGACGGCAAAGGCTACAATCCAGACCAGGAAAGCAAAGCTTACCTGGTCGGCGTAGCGGGTGGTGTTGGAAGTGGGAGGCATGGAGGTGGGTGATACAGCGGAAGGTGATTATTTTCAGGTGACGGAGAGAGGGGGGATTACAGCTTTTCGATGACGCGGAGTTTGGCGCTGCGGGCGCGGGGGTTGGCTGCCAGCTCAGCCTCGCTTGCCACGATGGGCTTGCGGGTAATCAGGCGGGCGGCGTATTCCGGGTTGGGGCGCGGGGCCGGCCATTCCGGGCGGTCGATTTCCTGGCGGGTCACGCGGTCGAAGTAGCGCTTGACGGCGCGGTCCTCCAGGCTGTGGAAGGTGATGATGGCGAAGCGGCCGCCGCTCTTGAGCAGGCTCAGGCCGGTTTCCAGCAGGGCCTCCAGCGCGCCCAGCTCGTCGTTCACTGCTATGCGCAGTGCCTGGAAGGAGCGGGTGGCGGGGTGCTGTTTGCCTTTGCGGGGCAGGACGCCGGCGATGATGCCGGCCAGCTGCGTGGTGGTGGTGATGGGGGCTTTGGCGCGTTCCTGAACGATGCGGCGGGCAATGGCGCGGCTGGCGCGTTCCTCGCCGTACTGCCAGAGGATATCGGCCAGTTCGCTTTCGGCGGCGCTGTTGACGATGTCCGCCGCGCTGCGGGGGGCGGCGGGGTTCATGCGCATGTCCAGCGGCCCCTCGGCCAGGAAGGAGAAGCCGCGCTCTGCCTGGTCAACCTGCGGTGAGGAGATGCCGATGTCGGCCAGCAGGCCGTCCACCTGGGTGACTCCCCGGGCGGTCAGCAGCTCGGCGGCGTTGCGGAAGTTGCCGGCTACAATGTGCAGGCGGTCGGCATAGGCTGCGAGGCGCTTGCGGGCGGCGCGGCGGGCGGCGGGGTCCTGGTCAATGCCCCACACAGTGGCGCCTTCCTCCAGCATCAGCTCGCTGTGGCCGCCGCCTCCCAGGGTGGCGTCCACCAGCACCCGGCCTTCTGCCGGTTGCAGGGCTGCCACGGCTTCGGCTCGCAGCACGGTCACATGGCGGAACTCGGGGGCATTTTCTTCGTCATCGTCCGTGTCAGTGCTGTCTCCGGCGGTGGTGCGGCAGCTTTCCTGCCACTCGGCGGCCTCGGCTGCACTCAGGGCTTCCACCAGCGGGGTGCTGCACCACTGCAGTTCCGGGGTGGCGCTGCTCCAGCGGGTGATGAGCGAGTCAATGCTTTCCTCGCCGGTGAGCTCCACCAGCACCGTGGCACTGCACGGGGTGAGCCGGTAGGCCAGCAGGCCTTCCACGCGCAGCAGCTCCGCTGCCAACGCGCCCACGCGCGTAAGGGAAAGGCTGGCCTGGACGCAGGTGTCCAGGGGGGCCGCCACGGCCTGTTGCGACAGCTCACGCAGCTCCTCGCCCAGGCGGGCAAGAGTGCCGCGAGCACCCTTGATGCCCGCGTCACGCATACGCGCCAGCAGCTCGCGCCGGGCTTTCTGCCAGGCTTCCAGCTGACCGGGGGGCAGTGCTCCCTCTTCCCACATGAGCACCTTGTAACAGGTGCCGGCGGGGGTGGCTGCTGTGGCTCGGCTTTCTGTGGCTACGCTGCTCATGAGAGAATGCCGAATACCTTGTCCAGTTCCAGTTTCGCCAGGGCCTCCGGCGTCTTCGTGGCCTCGAAGTTTGCCGGTTCCCAGATTTCGAAATATGTTCCGCGACCTACTATGGTGGCGGTGTCCGCGAGTTGCATGCGCTCGCGTTGTGCCTTGGGAATCAAGAGTTTTCCCTGGCTGCTCACTTCGGCCTGGAAGCTCATGCCGATGATGGCACCGATGTATTGGTTGGTCTGTACCGGCTCGAATCCACGTGCTTCTGCGTGGGCGCGAATGCCGTTCACCATTTCCTCAAAGCTTTCCTTCGTGTAGCATTTCAGTATCGGGTACCCCTCGTTCCGGGTCTCGATGACCCACAGTGTTGCCCCCTGCGCGTCACGCCAGTTCGCCGGAATCGCTACGCGACTCTTCGGGTCGAGCTTGTGCGTCACGTTGCCCGTGAACATTACTGTGGAGACACTATTCATGCTTTTGAGTGCACTTACCTGCACCACCAGTACACTCTAATACACCCAAAAAGTCAATCATAATCTGTGCAATTTTTGGAATTTCGTGCTATTTTTTCAAATTTGCGACAAATTCGGATGAATTTTCCGGCGGTGGTGTATCGGAGTGCATCAGTGATGGGGAGCAGGCAGAAAAAAACACTTTTATCTCAATAAAAACGCTGTATTTTAACGTCTATAGGGTGTAAGCAGATGGATTCGGATTTACCAGCAGAAAGCAGCAGCGGGGGGATGGGCAGCGCTCCGGACTGGGAGAGGTGGCTGGCCGTTCATGGAGACCGGCTGTTGCTCTATGCCCGCCAGCGGACGGCGTGTGAGGCGGATGCAGAGGATGTGTTGCAGGGAGCGCTGCTGAAGCTGGTGCAAGTGGTGCGCAGTGGCGAATTCCGCAAGGGACAGGATGAGTGGAAGGCTTTCGTTATCAGTTGTATCAGGAATTCAGCAATTGATTTATCGCGAGCCCGGACCCGGCGGCTGAATACGGCCCGGGCGGCTGCTGCCGAACAGGAGCGGGTGTACGAGAGTGTACCCTGGTTGAGCAGCCGGTCAGATGCCGAGCACCGCCGCCGGTGTATTGAACGAGTGTTGCGCAGCATGCGCGCCGATTATGCAGAAGTAGTCACCCTGCATGTGTGGCAGGGACTCAGTTTCCGCACAATCGGCGATATCACGGGTGAGAACCCTGCTACCGTCGCCACCCGCTATCGAGCGGCCCTGCGTATTTTCCGCCAGCAGTTGGAGAACGAACTCAACCCGCCGTTATGAATGAAGAACTGACAGAGGTGGACAGGATTGTCCGCACATGCGGGCCGGCAGCTATGCCGGCAGATATGCGCAGCCGGCTTCTCCGGGCTATGTTGCAGGAGGATGCAGAGTTGCAGGCGGATAAGGCGCTGGAAGATGAGCTGGGCGCCCTTTATGGGGCAGCCCCTATGCCGCAGGCATTGCACCGCCGGCTTGTGCAGAGTGTAAGGCCAGCTCCGGTGTACCGGGCTTATGGGTGGCGGCGTGCGGTGGCGGCTCTGTTGGTGGCGCTGCTGGTGTTGCCGCTGCTGTGGTGGGGGCTGCGGCCGGTACCGTGCGATGTTTCGCCCGTGGTCGGGATGAAACGGGAGATTCTGCCTGCAGATGCGACCGGGATGTCGGTGCGCTGCGATACTTTTGTGATGGAGGAGATGGACCAATCCAGGCTGGTCATCAAAGTACAAGCTGCCGTAGAACCAGGATTGCCGGAAGATGTGATATGATGAAACGCCACACAGCCATACTCTGCTTGCTGCTGTGCTGCCTGACCATGCTGCAGGTGGCTGGCGGAGCGGTGGTGTTTGGTGTGGTTCCGGCAGAAAAGCCATCGGAGTACGGGGTGGTGGTGCGCCGTGTGGCAGAGCGTACCCCCGCGCATGAGGCTGGACTGCGGGCTGGTGATGAGATAGTGAGTGTGCAGGGAGTGCCGACCCCGCACGCATCCGCGCTGAAGGAAGTACTGCGCCCCTGTGCCCCCGGCGATGTGCTGCGGGTGCGTTATCGTCGCAACAAGGAACTCCGCAGCGCTCTGGTGGAACTTGCCGCCCGCCCCGCGGCAGAGCCGGTCACTGCCCCGGCGGCGCCGCTGAGACTCTCGCCTGAGGTACAGCAGCAGTTTGCCCAGGCGCGTAACCGGCTGCGCATCCAGTTGGCGCGTCTGCCGCATCGCGTGAACATGCAGCAGGTGCAGGCAGATTTGCAGGAGATGCTGATTCTGGCTCGCCAGGTGCCGGCAGGTTGCAGCTCCTGGTTGCAGGGGGCTGATGTGCAGATGAGTCTGAAGCTCGGATATCCCGGTGGGGCGGTGGAGCTCCAGTTCCGCAATGGTTTGCTTTTTCTGGTCACGCAGGAGCCGGACTCCGGCAGCCAATCTTCTTACCCCATTAACACCAAGGCGGAACGAGCCGCTTTGCCCAGACTGCTGATCCGGCGGTTGCAGCAATATTGATTCTCCGTTGAAAGTCAGTCACATGGCCCAGATACCCATGATGACGCCTGCCCGGGTTCTGGTTGACCGGGCAGGCGTGCTGGCAAGGGAATGGTGGCCGGGTCAGATGGTATCGGGCAGCACTGGAGCGGCTTGTTGCGGCCGGGGCGGGGTGGTGCGGATGCGGTAGAGAAGGGGGAGCTCGTGTCCTTCGCCGCGGAGGGCCGGCGGCAGAATCAGCTCCCACGCCGTTCCCTCCGGGATTTCGGGCAGAACACGGAGAATGGCATCGGGGAGGTCGTTGGGCGCATAGACAATGCGGTCGCGCACGCGCAGGTACATTTCCGGCCCCAGCTCTTCCTCCTCGATGTACCGGGCCTGGGGCAGGGGCTTGTCCTGCGGGCTGCCGGAGCTTGTGCGGCAGAGCAGGCCGTTGCTCAGTACACGTGTGCCGGGAATCTGGTGTTGCAACTGCATGATTTCGGCGGCAATCTGCCTGTGCTGCATGCGGCGGAGTTCCTCACGTGCCAGCCAGTAGTTCCTTGTAGCACGTTCGAGTTCTTCCTCCAGTTCTTCCTGAGGGGTATCGATGCGGACGAGCAGCTCTTCCACCCTGGCAATGAGTGGCTCAGTGGGGGCATCGAGGACATGCGCAGCCAGCATCCCCATGAGCCGGGAACGCTCTGCATGCAGTTCGGGCGTTTCCAGTGAAATGACCGGCAGCTGCGGGGTTCGGGCCGTAAAGTACGCCTGCGCCTGCTCACGAAGTTCCCGGCTTAGGCTTTCGCGCACAGCCAGTATCTCCACGGTGTGCAGACCGGCTTTTTTCAGCGGGGCGGCATCTACCTCATCCAGCAGATCAGTGGGCAGCAGAAACTGCCAGGCAATACCGCGCGGCGCTTCATACAGAGCATTATCCACTGCAACCGGCGTGCCGCTGATAGGCAGGTTCAGCTGCGTGCCCGGCACAGTTGCCTGCAGGCAATGCGCACGCCGCGCCCGGTAATTAAGGGTGGGGTCGGGGTGGGTGAAGGTGGCATACTGCAGACCGCCCGGAAGGGTGGTAACCCCCGGCTGGGTCGCATGCGGGGTGAGAAAGTCTGCGTTTTTAATCTGCTCTTCGATGTGCCGGGCCCGTTTCTGCCCGTGTTCGAAGAGGCGCTTGAAGGGAAAATCTTCCCCGACTGCCAATTGCTCGCGGAAGCCTTGCAGGAAGAGCTTCCGGTCCACGGGCGGCAGCAGTTCCTCATTTTTATCGGTGAGGGCAGCTTTGATATGCAGCAAGGCCTGCAGAGCCTCGTATTCAAGGCGTGCCTGCTCAAATTGCTCTACAGTGCCGGCTTGCTGCTCCGGTGCAGCCGCGGCAACGGCGGCAATAAGCGGAAAAAGGAGGTAGTGACGATTCATGGGCGGTAGAATTCTGCGTTGAGGAGTAATTGTTCCAGCTTTTCGGGCAGGCGTCTGGTGTCTCGCTGGTAGAAGTCTGCCCGCAGGAAGGCATCCGGCACTTCCGGGTGGTTGCTGGTGATGCTCAGGCTGCGTTCGGTCGAGGTGATAGTGATGAGATACCGATTGTGTCTGAGATACAGGGTGCAGGTGGCGTATTCATCTTTGCGGGCGATTCCGCTGCTGCTGAGCGCAAGCAGCTGGCGGCGGACAGCCGGGGTGTTCACCACGGCTTCGCCGTGAGGCACAAGCAGCAGAATCAGGCGGTTGAGTTCCAATTGCTGTCCGTGGCTCAGCGCCGGTTGCTCAGGGCGGGCCGCCAGTTGCAGGGTGAGCTCCAGGCGCGCACCGTGGCGCAGCAGAACCAGGTGCAGGGAGTCCCCTGCCTGTTTCCGGCGTACGATGTCTGCCAGCTCTTCCGGGCTGTGCAATGGTGCTCCGTCTGCCTGCAGCAGCACGTCGCCCCGTTGCAGCAGCTTTGCAGCCGGTGTGCCGGGGGTGAGTTGGTATACCGTCAGACCGGTGCCTGCCGGAATTTGCCCGGCAAAGCTCTGCTGCACGGCTTGTTCCGTGGTTTCGGCACGCAGCCCCAGCAGCGCCGGAGCTGCTCCGGCGGGCAGCATCATGAGGGTGAGCAGGAGGGAGACGTGCGATTTCATGGCTTCTGTGATTGTTCCGGTGCGGGCAGCGGCGGACCGTTGCGCAGCAGTTCTTCCGGTGCAACAGTTGTATCGATAGCCAGTGTGTAGCTGTATACCAGTTCCGGGGATAGCAGGCAGAGCGTCGCCTTCCGGCTGTTGCGCAGGGCGGCATCGAGCATGCGGGCCGTGTGTGAGTTTTCGGCGGTCACTCCGGGGGTGAATACGCGTTCCAGTTCCAGGAGTTCACTGCGCAGCTGTTCGGAATAGCGGATTGGTCGTTCTTTGCCCATGGGTGGTGTGACCGGCAGTATGATGTATTGCTTTGCCCAGATTCCGGCGGCCTGCGGGTAGAGCTGCAAGTACTGGAACAGGGTTGTAATCTCCTGGAACGCACCGGAGGGGATGCTGCTTATCAGCAGAATGGGCAGCTGGTGTTCCTTTGACATGGCCAGAGCCTGCTGAGGGGTGGAAGCCAGCCGGAGTTCCGGAGCCAGGCGGTTCTCCGGCTTGCTGCAGAAGGCATCGGCCTGCTCTGCCGCCTGGCCGGTGAGCCCCCAGGTGCGGAGCCAGTGAATGCTGCCGGTTTCATCCACCACTGCCATGTGCCAGGCCCCGGGGTGTTCGAAATCGGGCATGGCGTAGATGGGGCGGCCGCTTGTCTTGATGCGGTAGGCCGGATTGGTTTCATTGGGGTGGTGCTCCCAGGTCTGAATACCGTTGGCTCGGCTCCAGTTGTTGAAATAGGGGCGCTCGTTGCCGGCGATTTCTCCCATGGGGATGATGCGGGCGCTGCCGTCCGCCAGGCGCAGGCCTATGAACTTTCCACGCCCCAGGGCAATGAGCTGCCCCTGAAGGGTGGTGCCGTTCTTGAGCTTCCATTCGCGGGTGGGGAGTGCTGCAAGCAGGTCTTTTGCCGGAGTGGCTGCCGGACGGACAGGTGCGGCCTGCGCGTTTTTCTGCTCGTTGCCGGCGGGGAGATTGATGAGCTCTTTTGCTGTGGCCTCTGCCGGGGTTCCGGCCAGCGCCGCCAGTGCCTTCTCTGCCAGTTCCGGGGCGTTTTCCGCCCTGGCCCGGCATATATCGGCAAATGCCCGGTAGTAGTACATGTGCGCATGGTCGGGCACGGTGCCGTAGGGGGTGATGGTGGTGAGCCCCTGGGTGAGCATGTATTCAAATACGAAATGTGCGGCCTGCCAGCGTCCGTTGTGCGCGTAACGGAATCCCAGTTCCGGGCTGAGCCCGGCGGAGCGCCCGTTGCTGAACATGAGCTCGCTGCGCATGATGTTATTCTGAGGGTCGCCATCTACGGCTAGCTCGGCCAGGTAATCTGCATAGGTGGTGTAGTCGATGTAGCGGTGGAGCATGGCCATGAGCAGGGCATCTTTGCGCAGGCGCTCTGCTGTGGCGGTGTCTTCCGCGAGCAGGGCGGCGGCCAGCCGGTAGGCGGGCGTGGTATCGGTGTCTGCATCGGCTGCCATGGCGGCCAGCAGCCGCTCGGCTTCCTGGCGGGCACCTTTCTGCATGAAGGCGCGGATGAGACGCAGGCCGTTGGTGGCGTAAAGCCCCTGGAAATAGCGGGCAGGGCAATCCGGCCACTGCATAATCGGTTCGCTGATACCCCAGCGCAGCAGGTGCAGCAGAACCCCGCCGGTCAGGCGTGGGTCGGTATCGTACGCGTGTTCCCGGGCCAGTTTCATGAAAGCTGCTGTGGCGGCTTGCTTTTCCTCCGCCGTGGCGGGCAGGGCGCCGCTGATGGCTGCTGCGCGCAGCAGGTTGTCGCCCAGTTCGTCCTCGTGTCCCAGGCGGGCGATGCTCATTTCGTGGCGCAGCCCCATGGCTTCTCCGTAGTCAAAGAGGGCGTCATCCTCACCTTCGTAGTGGGCAAAAAGGGTGAGCAGGGCCCGGGTGCTGAAGCCGCGCAGCTCTCGCTGGCAGATGACCAGTGGCCAGAGGTTGCTGCGGTTGAGCAGCCGGGCCAGCTGGCCGCAGGCCTGTTCCAGCTCATCGTTGCGACCTTCTTTTTCGAGCAGGGCAAGCTGGAGGGTGAGCCGGTGCAGGTGCTGCGGAATGAGATGCAGTGCGGTGCGCAGGATGGGGTCGGCGATATCGGCCGGTTCATCGCTGGTGATGCCGAAGCTGTCATCCTCCGGCAGGTAACTGAGGGTGATGCCGTCCTGCTCGAAACGCAGGGCAATGCGCACATAGACCGGGGTGGTGAGGTCATGGCGGTCGGGGCGTACCCGTTCGCATTCATACAGAGCCTCGGCCAGGAGGTAACCGGTGCCGCGGTGTTTTTTCACGGCATTGATATGCCCGGCGAGCTGCTCAAGCTCCTTTCCGAAAGCGGCCTGTATGTCTGCGCCTTCATCCAGTCCCAGCAGGCTGTTCTGCCAGTGTGGCAGTTGCGCGGCTGAGGCATCGGGCCAGGCCGGGGAAATATCGGCATGAGGGGTGAGTGTGGCCGGCTGCCATACGCTCAGATCCCGCTGCCCCAGCGCCAGCAGGCAGCGGGGCGCCAGCGGAGCCAGCATCGGGGGGAGTTGCTGCACCTGTCCGCGGATAAGCCGGGTGATTTCGGCCTTATCAGATTGCCTGTGCGCGTTTAACGCAGTGGTGCAGCACTCGGGCACTTCCAGTGCCAGGTTGCGGTAGTGGGCAATGCCGCAGAAGCGCATGTAGCGGCGCAGCGCCTCTGGCTTGTGCTCCAGCAGGTCGTAGCCGGGCTTCTGCATGTGGCGGGCCAGGATGACGGCTTTTCCCGGGTCGCGCCACAGCAGGCGGTTGAGGGCGCGGGTGGTCCAGTTCATTTCGTGAGTGAGCCCCTTGGCCACAGTGCCGTTGATGGCGCATTCTGCCGAGACAAAGCGCCGCAGGTGCGGGTAATGAACTGAGATATCGTGCTCCATGGGGGAGGAAAGCTGCACTTCTCTGCCGCCGCGGAATTCGCGCAGGTAAAGCCTCGCAATGGCTCCGGCGGGGCGGTGACTGCTGCTGACCCCGCACCAGGCGCGCAACCCGCGGCAGATGATATCGATTTCCGAGTGGTTGAGCGCGGTATCGTGCTCGAGGATGCTGTATAGCTGGCGGATGCTCAGTTCCCGCGATTGTCCGGTCTGGAGCATGTCGCGCAGACGGATGATGAACTCCGGACGTGGCTTGTCGTTCAGCGCCAGCAGTCGCGCATCGGATATCCCGGGCACGCGGTAAATCTGGCGGAACTTCAGCAGGGTGGCCAGCTTTTTCTTGTTTTCACGCGAGTTACCCGTAATCTCCTTGACCAGCGCGTTGATGTGCCTGGCGTACGGGGTGAGTGCCACAAAGGCGTCTTCATCCTGCGGGTCGGCCAGCAGGCGTTCGGCCATGGCCCGTGCGTCCGTATAGTGCTGGCGGCTGTTCTGGCGCATGCGCTTCCGCTCCTTATCGGTCGCTTTCGGGAACCAGTCGCGCGGGTCTACCTCGGCAGGGGTGATTCTGCGGCAATCGGGGTAGAGGTCATATTCAAAGTATTCATCTGCCGCAACCAGGGTGGCGGGCAGGCAGAAAAGCAGTTTTGCAAGGTTTTTCTTCATCGCGGCAGGGTGGGCTGGGCTTAGTGGCCGAAGAGGTGAAATTGATTGTCAAGCAGTCGCAGCATGCCATCTGTGGTGACGATGCCGCTATGGTTGCAGGTGGTGAATTTCTGCTGGTACGGGTTGCCGGAGCGCTTGTTGTGCAAATAGACGATGAAGCCGAGATAAGAGGTGTTGGAGAGCCAGGCCAGGCGAAGCTGGGCGTGGAGCGAGCTGGTGTTGCAGAGCTCGACTTCATGCGTGCCCTGGAACCCGTGCGTGAGTGCCAGGGTGAAGTCGCCGTCGTGGCATTCTGCCGGGTACATGCCATGCTCATCGCTGTAGGCCATCAGGAATACAAAGTGCTGCGCCCACTGTGCCACCAGTTCCGGTTTGTTTGCCAGGTAGCGCCGGAAGGCCAGGTCAATGGCTCCACCCCGGCGGTTCAGATGAAACAGCGCGATGCCCACATCATGTGTGGCTGCGTAGAGGGTGGCTTCATCTACTGATGTGGCTATGGGCAGCTCCGGCTTGTTTTCCGGCTTGCGGGCGCTGTGGCGCCGCAGCATTTCCAGCGTGGTATCTGTCACCTGGAAGGCGTTGCGCGGTTGCTTGATGGCGTATTCCCGATTGGCCGGTTCTGCATTGGTGCGCAGGGCAATGCGTGAGCCATCGGTCATGATGAGGTTGACATGGTACTCCTTGCCTACGGGGATGACGGAATGGACATGCACCAGGCTTGTGCCTTCGCGGAAGGTTTCAAACTCCTCAAAATGATTCTTTTTCAGCCAGTCGCTGACGGCATCGAGGTCGGTATCACTGAGGGCGTATGCCGGGAATGCCCAGTCGCGCCCGGAGGGTGTGCGCAGGATGATGGTGGCCTCGTTTCCCCATTTGCCCCTGACCCCCTGCAGCGTGGCGCGCAGAGGCGGCTGCCCGGTGATGCGCCACTCCCGCTCAGTTGCGGGGGTGAGGTATTGCGGCGGTTCCATCGAGAGCGGTGGGTAACCGAAGTCCGCCGGTGTGGCGTATCCGCCGCCAGCTGCATGTGCCACCGGCAGCAGGCTCAGCATCAGCGTAAGTAAACGTTTCATTTTTCGTTCTCCTTCCGGTTCAGGTTGAAGTAGCAGGGCATGATGGTGTGGCTGTCGTTATCGCGGTTGAAGTTACCGGGGCGCCCCACCATGATGAGTCCGTGGACCACGACTCGTCCGTTCTTGCCTACCGAGCTTGACCACAGGCTGCTGGGCATGGCCCGCTCGCCGAATAGCTCCTGCGTGACTTCATTCACAAAGCGCTTGTAATCCTCCGGTTTTATTTCGGCGGGTATATCGAAGGCGGTTTCGCGGGTGCGGCCGTTGCCCGGGCCCAGGTCGTACTTCTTGCGCAGCTCGGCCAGACGCGGTTCCGCGGCCTCCCAGATAGCCTTGCCACGCGGGGTGGCGCTGTTGAGATCCAGGGCATCTGCCCGCCCGTAGAAATAGTTGCTGAAGGAACGAGCTTCGTACCACTGGCCGATGTAGTTCTGCGGGTGGAGCAGGAAGCGTTCTTCCAGGTCTCCGTTGTGCAGGAACTCGCGGTTGCCGAGCTGGTAGAGCCACTGGGCATGCTGCTCCAGCAGTCGATGCAGCAGCATGGTGGTCAGCGGGCGTTTTTGCAAGCGCGCGGCCGCGGGCAGCGAAGCATCAAACCGGCGCACAAATTCGTGTTCCAGCGGGCGCCAGTGAGAAACCGGGCAAATGGCCTCGATGGAGGCGAGTACCTGTTCGATTTCGGCCAGGTCTGCTTTATCCTGCTCGCTGAGTGAGTCCTGCAATGGAGCGGTGCTGCTGGTGGTTCCTGTGATGACCTGGTAGAGTTTCAGGCTGCCGTGGCATCCGTTTGCCAGGGCGGACCGGATGTCTGCATTGTACGCCGCTATGGGCAGGCTGCTGATGGCTTTGGCCAGATTCCCCTGCTTGTAGAGCTTGCTGACGCTTAACCCTGCCTCGGTCAGTTTTGCCGCGGTTTCACTCACCTCGTTTTCAGCTGAGCAGACTGCGGCAATGGCGGAGGCTGCGGCATCCGCTCCTGTGGCGTCGGACGCCGCCTTCAAGGCTGTCCGGGCCTGGTTCATGGTTTCGCCCAGTGTGGAAATGGTGTTGTGAAATTGGTGTACAAGCGCCAGATGTTCAGGCGGGAGTGCGTCATCTGCTCCGACGGGATGGCAGAGTAGCGCGGCTCCTGTCACGGTGACGGAGAAGATGTGGCATGCTGCATTCATATACCGATAGACGTTTCTAATATGCTTGTTTATTGTCAGAAGCTTTATTTTTTTGTCGGCCTTATTTATTTTGTTGTGGCTGCAAAGGTTCCGCCGCGCTCCGGGGATGGAGCGCGGCGGCTGGAAACAGTGTGCGGTGATTCAGCCCCTGAGGGCATCCACGCAGATGGCAGACCAGGTTTCGAGCCGTTCGTAGAGAGGTCCTGCGAGTTCATCCAGCGTGCGGAAGGCAAGATCCGCCAGGGCTTTCTCATTCGGGGCTACCTGGTCATCATCCAGCTCGAACCGGTGCACGAATCCGAGGTGTACGGAACCGACTTCGTTCGTATCATCATTGATAATGGCGAAGAGCTCCTGGGTGGCGGAGCCGGTGAAGGTAATTTCCTCGCGGATTTCGCGTTCCATGCCGGCGAGGTAGGTGGAAATGGAGTCGGTGAGGCCATCGATGGGGTTGATGTGGCCGCCGATGCCCAGCGACATCTTGTTGTGCAGGCGGGATTCGCCGCCCTTGGAGGTGCGGGCATAGGCCAGGATGCGGCCCTGGTGGCAGAAGATGGCGTAGGTGATGAGCTGCTTGAACTGCGGGCTCTGCTCGGCGAGCTCGCGGTCCATGTAGCGGGCAACACCGGGTTGCAGGAAGGCGGTGAGGTAGTCCTGCGGGTTCAGGCGCACGCCGTTGAATGCGCCTACGGTCTCAAATGCTTCGCGGGGGACGACCAGTACCTGTTCTCCATTGTAACGTGACATGGCGGTATGCTAACATATCTGTTCCTGCATGAAAAGCGATTTGTGCGGCTTACTTTGAGCAGCAAAAAAATGCCCCCGCGCAGGCGTGCTGCGCGGGGGCGGAAAAAGGTCGGGCAGGGCGCTGCCTTACTTCAGCTTGAGCTTGCCGGGCTTGGCGCCGGTGACGCTCTGCTTCAGGCTGGCCTTGACGCTGGCGGAGTTGTTGCGCAGCCGGGCTGCGCGCGCTTCCATCCTGCGGCGCTCGTTGCTGCGGCCCACGGCGCTGATGATGGTGATGAGAATCACCAGACCGACACCGCCGAGAATCCAGTGGATGGGTTCAAGCTTGTCGAGACCGAGTTTGGCCAGGAAGCCGTCCACGTCCTTGTCGCGGTCGCCCTTCTGTTTCACAGTCTTCACAGGCTTGACCTTGACCGGTGTCTGAATGACCGGCTCATCTGTGGGTTCCACCTCTTCGATGACCTCGGGTTCTTCACTGGGTTCATCCGGCGTTACCTCCTCTACCATAGCCGGTTTTTTGACGGGTCTGACCTCGGCGGGCTTGTCAGTCTTGTTGGGGGTGTAAAGGCGTTTCTCTTCGTCTTCCATCAGTGCTTTGGCGGTGCGGCCGCTCACGGAGCTGCCCATGATGGACGTGGCCGAGCTGGTGCTGGCGGTGGAAAGATGACGGCGGTTTTCCTTCGGAACCTTGGGGTAGAAGGTGAGGCGCAGGCATTTGTTGGCGCCGCTGAGTTCCTCGAACATATAGCCTTCCTTGAACTTCATGGCTCTGGAGCGACCCATGTAGTATTTGGCAGCCTTTTCAGGGGCAAACTTGCGCCACGCGGCTTCCTCGAACTTGCCGATGTCGGCGGCATCGCGGTCTGCTTCATCCAGCGTGACGGGAACGCGGTAATCCACCACGATGCAGATGAGGTCACCCTTCTTGGCATCGAAATCGATGGAGAGTTTGCGGTTGTCATCCAGATTCCAGATGCGGCGGATGCTCAGGTCGCTCATTACACGGTAGGCGTAGTCCTTCGTGAGATTGTCGTCTGCCGATTCGCGGGTGATAGAGGGAGATAAGTCGCTGAGCTGCACCGCAAAGGCGCTGCTGACCATGGCTAGAAGACAGGTCAGTGCTCGTGTGAAGGTTTTGTTCATACGCGCTTATACTAGCATGCCGGGCACTGGGTTACAAGCCTATACTTAAGGATGCGAATCTAAAAATTCGCTTTTCGTGTGTGCGCGATACGGCTTTCTTGAATCAAATCTTTCTTTTTTTTGTGCTGAAAAATCCAAAAAGTGATTTTTTGGGGATTTTGGTGTTGACAAGTATGAGGAAAAGCGTAGAATTGCGCAGCCGGGAGTTCGCTCGGTGGTAATCAGAAAGAAAGGAAGAGAAAAATGATGAAGACTATCGCTATCGTACTTGGCCTCACCGCTCTTACTGCTGTTGGCAACACGCTGCCTCCTACTCCGGAGAATACGCTGCCGCCGACTCCTGAGTTTGTCATGTAAGTGCCGCAGGTGATGTACTCCTCCCCCTGAATCCGGGGGGTGGTGTTGTGGATGTGGGTTCATGCCCATTGTCAGAAGCTTCTGCCAGTTTGAGGCGGGGGCCTTTTTGTTTTCAGAATGCGGCGTGCAGCCAGTTTGTGTTGACACGCTGCAAGGTGCATAAAGCTTGACAAATGCGCCTACGCGCGTATAGTTTCCCGCGAACTTATGAAAAATCAGATTGCAAGCGTACAAGCAGAAGCCCTGGCGCGCATTGCCGGCATTGCCGATATGAAGGCGCTGGAGGATGCCCGCGTGGGTATTCTGGGCAAGAAGGGTACCCTCACCCAGGTGCAGCAGGGCATGCGCGATGTGCCCAAGGAAGACAAGCCCGCCGTGGGTGCGCTGCTGAATGAAGCCCGCGCCACCATCACCGCCGCGCTGGAGGACCGCAAGGCTGCCCTGCAGCAGGAGATAGACGCTGCCGCCGTTGCCGGGGTGGACTTTACCATGCCTGGTGCCACGCTGCCTGCCGGCGGCCTTCACCCCATCTCCATTGTGCGCGATGAAGCGGTGCGCGTGCTGCGCCGCATGGGCTTCACCCTGGCCGATGGCCCGGAGATTGAGGACGAGTGGCACTGCTTCGATGCGCTGAATACGCCGGACGACCACCCCGCCCGCAATGAGAAGGATACCTTCTATTTCGACAGCGGCAAGCTGCTGCGCACGCAGACCAGCACTGTGCAGGCCCGCGTCATGGAGAAGGATTGCCCGCCCGTCCGCATCATCTGCCCTGGCTCCGCCTTCCGCCGCGATGCCATCGATGCCACCCACCTTTCCGCTTTCAACCAGATTGAGGGTCTGTATGTGGCCAAGGAAGTGAGCGTGGGCGACCTGAAAGGCACGCTGGAGTATTTCCTGAAGGCGCTTTTTGGCGAGGAGACGGCGGTGCGCTTCCGCCCGCACTTCTTCCCGTTTACTGAGCCGAGCTTCGAGATTGACGTGCTGCTGCAGGCGGCGGGCCAGGCTCCGCGCTGGATTGAGATTGCCGGCTGCGGCATGGTGAACCCTGCCGTGTTCGAGAATATCGACAAGGCCACGGGCAAGAACCTGTATGCCGGCTGCACGGGCTTTGCCTTCGGTATCGGTCTGGAGCGTCTGGCCATGATTCGCTGGGGTATCCGCGATATCCGCCTCCTCATCGAGAACGATGCCCGCTTCCTGGCCCAGTTCCAATAAATAA
>JAFVQN010000124.1 GCA_017504805.1 Akkermansia sp.
CAGAACGTGCTCTGCGGTGGTCTGGTGGACATCATGAAGTACGGTTTCGAGACCCTCATCGAGGCCGGCTACCCCGCCGAGATGGCTTACTTCGAATGCGTACACGAGGCCAAGCTCATCGTGGACATCATCTACAACAAGGGCATCCAGGCCATGAACGCCGTCATCTCCAACACCGCTGAGTTCGGTGAATACTACAACGGCCCGCAGATTCTGGGCCCGGAGGTGAAGGAGAAGATGAAGGAAAGCCTCAAGCGCATCGAAAGCGGCGAGTTCGCCCGCGTGTGGCTGGCCGAGGCCGCTGCCGGCGCCCCCAACCTGCTGGCCAAGCGCGCCGCTCTGGCCGAGCACCCGGTCGAAATCGTGGGCAGCAAGATCCGCTCCCTCTTCGAACGCAACTGATTATTCACCAACATCACGATTCGGCGGGTTGCTCCAACCCGCCGAATCTTTTTGCCCCACCCACCGCACCATGGAACACGTCATCAAGGTCGAACAAGCCACCGTCTACCTCAGCGGCCGCGAAATCCTGCACGGCATCAACTGGCAGGTGCAGAAAGGCGAACGCTGCTTCATTCTCGGCGCCAACGGTGCCGGCAAAACCACCCTGGTGCGCATGCTCATGGGCTACGCCTGGCCACTTTTCGGCGCCACAGTGGAGGTACTGGGCCGCCGGTTCGGCACCGTGAACCTGCAGGAGCTGCGCAAGCGCATCGCCTGGGTAAGCCCGCTCATGCACCAGTGGCTCGGTGACCGCGAATGGACCGGCCGCGAAATGGTACTCAGCGGCCCGGATGCCACCATCGGCCTCTACCGGGAGCCCACCCCGGAGGAGGAGTCACGCGCCGCCAGCCTCATGCACAGTCTGCGCGCCGGGCACCTCATGGAGCGCACCGTGGCCACCATGAGCTCCGGCGAGCAGGTGAAAGTGCTCATCGCCCGAGCCCTCATGACTAACCCAGAGCTCATGATTCTGGATGAACCCAGTGTTTACCTTGATATTGCCGGGCGCGAGTTCCTGCTCGGCACCATTGCCGAACTCGCCCGCTCCCACCCGGAGCTCACCATCATCTTCATCACCCAGCGCATCGAAGACATCCTGCCTGAATTCACCCGCGGCATGATTCTCCGCCAGGGCGAGATCCAGGCATACGGCTCACGCGATGAAGTCCTCACCGAGCAGAACCTCCGCGCTGCCTTCGACCTCGATATCCGCCTTATCCGCGCCCGCAACGGCCGCCTCTGGAGCGTGATTGAGTAAAGCGAATACCACACGTGTCCCAAAGATTAAGGACAAAGTGTTCAGTGAGAAAATTCGTAGCAGGGTATCTCCCGCCTCGCCATCGGCAGTAAGCATGCATTGGTGATTCCGTCGGCGTAAGCCGCTAACTTTCAATTTGTCAATTGTCAATTGTAAATTGTCAATCCACATGTCCCAAATCTTTGGGACACGTGTGAGCGGATACACGGCGGACGAATTATAAGCTTGCCAGAATCCCCTGCAACAGGTAAGGTAGCGGCATGCAGACGCAACTCATCATATCTCTGGAGGAATTCCCCGAGGAAGGGCGCTACCTGAGCGGTGCGCTGGATGCTGCCCTGTTCGGCATCGACAGCGCCGCTTTGCGCAGCACCGGCCCACTGAACTATGAGCTGGAAGTGCAGTTATTTGAGACTGAACTGATGGTGCGCGGGAGTCTCAGCGCCCCCTTTGAGATGCGATGTGACCGCTGTCTGGCGATGTTCCCCTACACCGTGGAGCTCGATGCCCTCACCTTCTCATACGATGTCAAAGGAAAACTGCAGCTCGATATCACGGAAGATTTGCGCGAAGAGGTCGTTTTAGCCCTGCCAAGTTACCCGAAATGCGAGATTTCAGGCCTTGAATGTGAAATAAATGACACTTTTGGTGATTTTAGACTGGACAAAGACCCCCAATTGGGTGTAGACTCAGCCACCCCGAGTGGCGAAAGCGTCTGGGATGCGCTGGATCAGCTTCCCAAGGAATAAGCGCCGAAGCTCCACTCATGTATCACATCTCGAAAATCTTAAACCAGATATAGAACTATGGCAGCTCCGAAACGCAGAACATCCAAGATGAAGCAGCGCTCCCGCCTGGCCGCTCAGGCCTGGAAGGCTCCTAAGCTCGGCAAGTGCCCGAAGTGTGGCGCAGCCGTCCCCGGTCACACCGCATGCCCCCAGTGCGGCACCTACAAGACCCAGAGCGGTGCTGAAGTGGTGGTGAAGCTGGTGGACTAATCCGCCCCAGAAACCAAGCGAAGCAAACATTTTAGAGCAATAGCCCATACTTTCGAGTATGGGCTGTTTTTGTGTTGACAATCTTCTCTTATTTGCTAGAGTAGAGTTAACGATTTTTTTCACCACCATTTCCTTTCCCTCACATGAAGCTCGCACTCGATGCAATGGGCGGCGATAATGCGCCGCAAATCAATGTGGATGGAGCCAGGCTCGCACTGGCACAGCTCCCATCACTCGAAAAAATCTACATGGTGGGCGATGAAGCCACCGTGCGTGCCTGCTGCGAGGCCGCCGGCATCGCAAACCATCCGAAAATTGAGTTCGTACACGCTCCGGAAGTGGTCACCATGGAGGAGAGCGGCATTATGGCCGTGCGCCAGAAGAAGAAGTCCTCCATGAGCATAGCAGTGGACCTGGTCAAAAGCGGTGAGGCCGATGCGGTGCTCTCTGCAGGCAACACAGGAGCCGCCGTGGCAGCCAGCACCATCAAACTGCGCCTGCTGCCGGGTGTGGAGCGGGCCGGCATCGTCTCCCCCCTGCCCGCCGCGCATGGCAACGTGCTGGTGAGTGACACCGGCGCCAACCCGGATGCCAAACCCAGCCACATGGTAGGCTACGCGGTGATGGCCGCCCTCATGTCGCGCTATGTGTACAACCGCCCGAACCCCAAGGTGGGCGTAATGAGCAACGGCACCGAGGACTGCAAGGGCAGCGAAACCTCCCTCAAGACCTACGCCCTGCTCAGCGAACTGAACAAGCGGAAGCTCCTGCCCTTCGAATTCGTGGGCAACACCGAGGGGCACGACCTTTTCGAGCACGGGCTGGACGTGGCCGTCACCGATGGTTTCACCGGCAACATCCTGCTCAAGTGCGTGGAAAGCACCGCCAAGTTCTTCTCACACACCATGAAGGCAGCCATCAAGAGCAGCATCATGGCCATGCTGGGAGCGCTGGGCATGAGCAGCGTATTCAAGACCCTCCGCAAGCGCATGAGCGCCGATGCCGTGGGCGGCAGCCCCCTCATCGGTGTGAACGGGCTCTCCATCATTGCCCACGGCTCCGCCACCGGCGTGGCTATCCTGAATGCCATCCGCATGGCCTGTGATATGCACGGCAACAACATCAACGAACAGATTGTCAGCAACATGGCCGGCATCAACGAGGCGTTGAAGGAAATCTCCGCTGAGTAACATTCCCATCGCCGCGCGGAACACTCCGCCAGCCTTTCCCGAAAAAATCCCCCCCGCAGCTATCAGGCTGCGGGGGGATTTGCGTAATCGGGATATGGACTGGAGGCTATCAGACGACCTGAGCCAGGGCTTCCTCGGCCAGCAGCTTGCAGGAGCGCAGGTCCAGCTTGCCGGTGGGCAGCACGGGAATCGCCTCCACAGGCACGATATACTTCGGAGCCCAGAGCGTGGGCATCTGGCGCTCGGCCAGGGCGGTACGCACATTCTGCAGGATTTCCTTTTCCTCAGAATTGCGCTGATGCGCAGCCAGGGCAGAAAGCAGCACCAGAGCCTCACCCTTCTGCGGGTCAGTCACGCCGGTGATGGCAATCTGCACGCCGCCTTCGGCCGTGGGGTCAATGGCAAAGATATCCGTGAGCACCTGCTCCACACCCTCGTGGGGTACCATTTCGCCACCAATCTTGGAGAAGCGGGAAAGGCGGCCACCCAGCGTGATGAAGCCGTTGAGGTCCATCTTGCCGATATCGCCGGTCTTGAACCAGCCGTCCTTGAAGATGTTGGGGTTCATCTCAGACTTGCCCACGTAGCCGGTGAACACATTGGCACCCTTGAACCAGATCATGCCCTGCTCGGTGAGCGGCAGCTCGCGGGTGTCGTCGTCCACATCGGTGATGCGCACAGCCATACCGGGCAGCGGAATGCCGATAGTGCGCGAAATATGACCAGGCACATAGAAGGCCGAGCCGGGAAGCATGGGCGCATTCGGGATATTCACCGAGCACACCGGGGAGGCTTCCGTAAGACCGTAGCCTTCCAGCAGGGTCACGCCGCAGCGTTCCTTGAACTCGCGCTCCAGGTCAGCCTGCAGCTTCTCAGCACCCACGATAAAGTAATTCACCGAAGCAAAAGTGTCCTTATCCGCGCGGCGCAGCATGGCACGGGCGAAGGTGGGTGTGGCGCAGACCACGGTCAGCTCGTAGCGCTTGCAGAGTTCGCAGAGGTTGCAGGCATCCGTGGGGTTCGGGTAAGCGCAGTAGCTGTACCCCGTGAGCAGCGGCAGCATCATGGTCACCGTCAGACCGAAGCTGTGGAAAATGGGCAGACTGGCCAGGAACTTTTCCTTACCCAGCGGAATGCGGCTGGCGCACTGGGCCACATTGGCCAGCAGCATGCGGTGGCTGAGCACCACCCCCTTCGGCTCACCACTGGAACCGGAAGTGAAAAGCATCACGGCCTCATCATTGTTGCGGCGGGCATCAGTATCGAACATCTTGCAGATGACGCTGGCCGGGGCAGCCTTGGCCATCAGCACGTTGGCAATGAGCGCCTTCTTGTTCAGCCCCTTGAGCAGGTCTTCCACCAGAATGAGCTGCTCCTCCGGCGGCCAGGGGAAGGTATCCAGCTTCTGCATGAACTTGCGGGCAGTGATGAAGGTCTTGAGCCCGGCCTGGCGCACCGTGCTGTCAAACGCAGCCTTGGAGGAGGCGTAGTTGATAATCACCGGCGTAGCGCCGGCCAGCAGGCAACTCAGGGTGGCTATGGTGCCACCGGCCCCCGGGGGCAGAATCACACCTACGCGCTTGTCGCCACGCTCCTTGAGCAGCTTGGCCACCGTCATGGAGACACCCAGCACCTTGAAGAACGGAAGCTTGGCGTGGGTCATGCCATCGATGATTTCGCACTTCGGGTTGGCCTTCATCGACTTCACCAGCGCCGTGGCCAGCGAGCCCCGCAGCAGCGGACGCGCGGAGAACAGCTCCGAGCTGCGCTGCAACCAGGCTGCCAGCAGGCGTTCGCCAGTCTGCGGGCCGGGATGCAGCTGCGGCAGAATGCTCAGCTCCTCGCTGTACCCAGCCAGGGGCTCACTGCGGAACAGGTCCTTGACCGTATCCGTGTAGTACCCCACGAACACCGGCACCGGGGAAATATGCAGACTGCCCACCGTCGCAAGGAAGGGAGAAGGCACATCCGCATGGCAGCCACGCGTCTTGCTCACCTGCCCGGGCAGAAATACCACGCTGAGCCCCTTGTGCATCTGGTCCAGTATCTGCTCACGCACCGCACGAGACGTCGTGTGGCGGAAGTCAAAGTACTCAATGTGCACCTTCTTCTTCGTGAGGTATTCCATGACTTCCGGATGCGGCGGAAAAGTCGGGTCCACCAGGTAGCACACCTTGCCGTCCAGCAGTTTGTGCAGGGCCTTGCCCACCGCCACACTCAGGCGGTTCGGCATGTAGAAAGCCGGGCTCACGATATTCTCCTCACCGGTCACATTGACCGGGTTTCCTTTAAGACTCAGCAGATTTACCATAATTCTCGCGGTTAACTTGTTCTGGGTTCCGAAATACGCTGGCTGAAAAAAACCGCCCGACTGGGACCAGGCTCAGCGGGCGGCTCTTTTGCCCTTCAACTCATGATATCACATCAATCCGGGCATTTCCAGCGTAAAACGCTGGGTTTGATTAGAATTTGTAGGTAGCAGTCAGGTCACCGACAACAGCGTACTTGCGGAAAGGCACGTACTGGGGGCCAAAGGCCTTGGCGTGGGACTGCGTGTTGGCCTGGCGACCACCGCGGGCAAGCCAGTTGAAGCTCACAGAGGGGGTCAGGATGAAGGACTTTTCCTCATTCACGAACCAGGGGGTGGAAAGCTTTATCCAGTAGGCCTGCAGACCGTTGTCACAAGCGTTGTGGCTGGGGGAGTAGAACTGAGACGTAGCGCTCAGACCGAACTCCAGGATACCGGCCACCTTGATATCCTCGGGAGAACCGACCACCGGAGCCTTGAAACGGGCGTGCCATTCGAACCACCAGCCGTCAACCGTGTCGAAGGTGCGGGCCACGTTCATATCAGCAGAGAACCAGGCCACGGGGGTAATCTCGCCATTCACCCAGAACTGCTGCATGCGGGACTGATTCTCGCCGTCGAAGTGCTTGGCCACCACACCGGCGATACCACCGTGGATGAAGTCGTGACCGAAAGACACATTCCACAGATTCTGCGTGTACTTCAGACCGTTGCGGATGATGAACTCGTTTTCGATATTCTTGGCACCCATGCGGCGATTCTGAGCATAACTGGCATCAAGCTGACCATTGGCTGCATTCAGAGCTGCAGCAGCCTCAGCCTTGCCTGCCTGCGCAGCCATACCTGCAATCGTGGGAAGCTGACCAGATGCCCAGGCCTGACCCACCGTCATGTTCGGCAGGCGATTATCAAAGCCACTCAGATTGGCACCAATCATGGCATTTTTGGCAGCTGCCAGCGGCACAAACTGATCACGGCTCATCGTGGGGTTGCCATACAGTGTGTGACCAGAGAACGGCGCCTTGTAGGAAACCGCGCCAGTATAGCTCCAGCCGCCTTCCTGACCAAAATCGTAACCGAGCTGGATTGCACCCATGCCAACACCCTCACCCTGCACTGCAGCGCGGGTCGGAACATAACCGTGAATCGTGTACGCCGTGCCGACGCCAACGTGCGCAGCGCCGCTCAGACGCTTGAAATCGGGCTGCTGGGAAACCTGGTAGGAGTCTATGGTGGAAGTACCGGCGAAAGCAGTGCTCATCAGCGCGGTGACCATCATCGTAATAAGGCTCTTTTTCATAGATTGTATTGTGTGTATTGGTTTGGGAAGCTCGGCGCTGCATTCAGGCTCCTGTCTTCAGGACACCACGAGCGCAGCTCCGCCATCATCTTACACGAAAACTAGAGTATAGTCAAGCTAAAAAGGTCGACCATACTCTAGTTTTAGTTGAATTTTCTCATTTTTCTTCACTTTTCTTGGGTTTATTTGGGGTTTTGTGCCAAAATCGGGCAAATTAAGACACAAAATGACACAAAAAGGTCACAAAAGGATTATTTTTCTGCGCCTGAGCACCGACAGCAGGCGGGCATGCGCTTATTTACCCAGGCAGAAGGTAGCGAAGACGCGGGTGAGGATATCCTCCGTATCAATACGGCCGGTAATGGAGCCAAGGGAATCGAGCGCGGCGCGGAGGTCAACATCCACAAACTCCGGAGATTCACCGGCCAGCAGGGCAGCACGGGCGGCGGCCAGAAAATCCAGCGCCTGCTGCAGCGCGTGACGGTGGCGGGTATTGATGGCGGCCAGGGAATCACGCTCGCCGGAGTCGCGCAGGAACAGCTGCTCCACCGCCTGCCCGAGCTGCCGGAGCCCGGTCTGGAGGTGGCAGGAAATGCGGATGGCGGCAGACTCCCCCGCCCAGTCCGGGTGAGGAGGCTGGTCGCACTTATTGAGCACCAGCAGGTGGTGCGCCCCGGTGCGGGGCAGGTTCAGCTCGCAGCGGGGGGCGGTCACATCTGCCACCTCGAGCAGGAGGTCGGCCTCAGCCCCGGCGCGGCGGCTGCGTTCCATACCGGCGCGTTCAATGGCATCTGCGCTTTCATGCAGTCCGGCCGTGTCGATGAGGCGCAGGCGCAATCCCCCCAGGGTCACGCATTCTTCAATCGTATCGCGCGTCGTACCGGCGGTGCTGCTCACAATAGCGCGCTCATAGCCCAGCATCATATTCAGCAGACTGGATTTTCCCACATTCGGCGCACCGACAATAGCGGTGCGGATTCCCTCACGCAGCAGGCGCCCCTCGTCCGCCGTGGACAGCAGGCGCAGCAGCATCTGCTCCACCTCCCCCACCTGCGCCAGAAGGCTGTCTGCCGTATCCGGCGCAATATCCTCCTCCGGGAAATCAATATAAGCCTCCACATGTGCAGCCACGTTGATAAGAATATCCGCCGCAGCCGCCACCTGGTGACCAATGGCCCCCTGCAGCTGGTTCTGAGCCGCCCGCAGCGCCAGGTCACTACCAGCCGATATAATATCCATGACCGCCTCCGCCTGAGTCAGGTCAAGTTTGCCATTCTCAAAAGCCCGGCGCGAGAATTCGCCCGGCTCAGCCGGGCGGGCACCACAGGCCAGCAGGCGCTCCAGCACGCGCCGCGTCACCAGCATGCCGCCATGGCAGCTCAGCTCCACCGTATCCTCCCCGGTGAAACTTGCCGGGCCCGCAAAATATATGCCCACACACTCATCAATGACGCACCCGCGCGCATCGCGCACGCGAAGCAGCGAGGCATAACGCGGCTGCAGCTCGCGGCCACCTGTACACTGCCGCACCACCCGGAGCGCCTGCGGACCGCTCACGCGAATAACAGCTATAGCCCCTGTCCCCGGAGCTGTGGCAATGGCGGCAATGGTATCAGTCTGCTGCATGCGGGCATCTTCCCACATCCGCTGCCGCGTAGCAATACTTTTTTTCACCCCGCCCGACATATTGAACTTTGGCGGGCGAATTCCTATTTATCGATAAATGTTTGCACATCAAAGCTAAAAAAATTCATTTTAGACTTGATTTTTTCAAAAATGCTGCTATATTCCCCCCGGCTCGCTGGACTATAACGGTTCAGATGGAGTTCCAAACAACATCAAAACAATAGTAAATCATTATGAAGAAGATCGCTATCCTCGCCCTTACGGCCGCCGCTTTCGTGTCCTGCCAGCAGCAGCAGCAGCAGCAGGTTCCCGCCGAGGCTCCCGTGGCTCCCGCTCCTCAGGTTGAGACCGTGAAGGGCAAGTAAGTGATACCAGGGAAAGTTGATTCTTTCCCCTAATTTCACTTCAAATCCTTAAAAAATGCACCCGCACACGCTGTCGGGTGCGTTTTTTGTACCCACGCAGGGAGCCGATGCGCCGTTTTTTCACTTTTTAGCTTGATTTATAGAAGAATCTTGCTATATTGATTTTAGCCAGTTCAGCTATTCCTGCTCTACTGGTGCATCAAACAACATCAAAACTAGTAGATAATTATGAAGAAGATTGCTATCCTCGCTCTTACGGCCGCCGCTTTCGTGTCCTGCCAGCAGCAGCAGCAGCAGCAGGTTCCCGCTGAGCCCGTTGCTCCCGCTCCCGTGGTGACCCCCGTGAAGGGCAAGTAAGTGATACCAGGGAAAGTTGATTCTTTCCCCTTCATCACAAACAAAAGGCGCGTCTGGAGAACCAGACGCGCCTTTTGTTGCCTGCAGGAAGTCTGGTTTAGCATCTGCCCGCCCACTATTCACTGTTCTCTCACATGTGTCCCAAAGATTATGGAAAAATAGCCCTGAACGACATAAAGGCATAGTGTTCTGTGAGAAAATTCGTAGTGGGGTATCACCCGCCTCACCATCGGCAGTAAGCGCTCATTTGAGATGCTGTCGGCATAAGTTGCTAACTTTCAATTTGTCAATTGTCAATCGTCAATCGTCAATCCACGTGTCCCAAATCTTTGGGACACGTGTGCACGTACTGTCACAAGTCGGGGATTGACCAGAAGCTAGGCATGGCGTATGATATGGGGCATGAACGAAGAAGAGACCAGCCCCACCCCCGACGAACCCCAGGTCGACACCCCCGAAACGCAGGCAGCTGAGGCCGCAGCCGAAGAGCAGCAACCTGTGGATGAACTGACCAAGTGGCGCGAAACGGCGCTGCGCACGGCAGCCGAATACGATAACTATCGCAAGCGCTGCGTGAAAGACCGCGAGGATTTCACTAAGTATGCCAACCGCAGCCTGCTGGAAGAGCTGCTGCCGGTGATTGATAATTTTGAGATGGGCATGAAGATGGCGGAAAACGACGCCGGCTCCATGATTTACATCGGTATGAGCATGGTGCAGAAGCAGCTGGCTGATTTCCTGGCAGGCCAGGGCGTGGAAGCCATTGACGCCCAGGTCGGGCAGGAATTTAACCACAATATCCACGAGGCCATCATGAGCGAACCGAGCGACCAGCCGGAAGGCACCATCATCCGCATCCTGCGCCGCGGCTATAATCTGCGCGGTCGCCTGCTGCGCCCGGTGAACGTTGTGACCGCCGCCCCGAAGGAAGAAGCAGCTCCCGAAGCATAACCCCCGCTAACCATTTGTATGTCACAGGATTACTACGAGGTGCTGGGCATTGACCGCAACGCGGATGAAGCCACCATCAAGAAGGCCTACCGCAAGCTGGCCATGAAATACCACCCCGACCGCAACCCGGATAACAAGGAAGCGGAGGAAAAGTTCAAGGAACTGGGTGAGGCATACGAAGTGCTGAGCGATGCCGACAAACGCGCCGCCTACGACCGCATGGGCCACGAGGCATTCAAGAACGGCGGCATGGGCGGAGCCGGTGGTCCTGGTGGATTCGGCGGATTCACAGACCCCTCAGACCTGTTCTCTCAGATATTCGGCAGCGCATTCGGCGGCTTTGGAGGCATGGGCGGCGGAGCCCGTCGCAAGGCAGACCCGCGCCGCCCCGGCAGCGACCTGCGCACCGACCTGGAAATCACCCTCGAGGAAGCGGCCGAAGGCTGCACCAAGACCCTGGAAGTGGAGCGCCTGGTTCCCTGTGAGGAATGCAACGCGACCGGTTCCAAGGACGGCCGCGCCGGCTTCCACAGCTGCGCCACCTGCCACGGCACCGGCGTGGTCACCCGCCAGAGCGGCTTCTTTGTGCAGCAGAGCACCTGTCCCAGCTGCCGCGGCACCGGCCAGACCATCAGCAACCCCTGCCCCAAATGCCGGGGCGAAGGCCGCGTCCACAAGGATGTCAAAATCTCACTGCGCGTTCCCGCCGGCGTGAACACCGGCACCAAGCTGCGCTCCACCGGCAATGGAGATGCCGGCACCAACGGCGGCGATACCGGCGACCTCTACGTCTTCATCGAAGTCAAACCGCATGACATTTTCACCCGCGATGGCATGGACCTGCACTGCACCATGCCGGTGCCCTTCATGGATGCCGTGATGGGCGGAGAAATGACCGTGCCCACACTGGAAGGCCCAGCCAAGCTCAAACTCCCCGCCGGCACCCAGAGCAACACCATCTTCCGTGTGCGCAGCAAGGGCATGCCCAGCCTCAAAGGCAGCAGCAGGGGCGACCTCATGGTCGAAGTGCAGGTGGAGACCCCCACCCGGCTCTCCTCCTCCCAGGAGAAAGCGCTCAAGGCTTTCGGCAAGGAGCTGAAGGAAAGCAACCAGCCCGAGGTGGCCGACTTCCGCAAACGCGCCGCGCGCTATCTGAAATAATCCCCCCATCCACCATCTCCCCCATGCACCGCTGCTACACCCCTCAGGCCTGCCTCACAGCAGGCAGCACCCTCTGCATCGAGGGCGAGGAAGCCCGCCACGCCCTGAAAGTCATGCGCCTGCGCGTGGGAGATGAGTGCGAGGTCTTCAACGGCTGCGGCGCGGCGGCCGTGGGGCGCATTGCCTCCACCAGCGGCAGCAGCTGCCTCACGCTGGAAAATCTGCGGCCCCTGCCCCCGCTCCCACCGGTAGCAGGTATCACTCTGGCTCTGGCCATCCCCAAAGGCTCCAACATGGACCTCATCGTCCAGAAAGCAGTGGAAATGGGCGTGCAGCGCATCATTCCGCTGATATCGGAGCGCACCATCGTGCGACTGGATGCCCGCGACGCCGCAGCCAAGGCCACCAAGTGGAACCGCACAGTACTCGAAGCCTGTAAGCAATGCGGTGTCAACACCCTCCCCATAGTCGAAACACCCCAGAGCTATGGCACCTTCCTGCAGCGCAGCGACCTGCCGCAGCTCAAGCTGCAGTGCGCCATTGTCCCGCAGGCAAAGCCCCTGCGCGAGCTGCTCGAAACCGCCCGCGCTGCCGGGCAGAACGCCTGTGTGCTACTCATCGGTCCCGAGGGCGATTTCTCCCCTGCGGAATATGCAGCCGGTGAAGCTGCCGGCTACCTGCCCGCCAGCCTGGGTCCCATCATCCTGCGCGTCGAAACGGCTGTTTTCATGGCTACAGCAGCTGCACGCTACGCACTCGATGCCTGATTTGCATTTTTTTTCGACTGCAGGCACTTTTAACCTTGCTACCCGGCAGGGGATTTGCTAGAGTGTGCAATGAGCGGTTTCCCGGCTCCATCACCTATTTTCTTTTATACACTATGAAACTTCATCTCCCCAAAGGACTTCGCACCGCCCTTCTCGCGGTGGTTTCCCTGAGCTCTGCCTATACTGTTCAGGCGGCTCCGGCCGCTGTGTTCGACTACATCACCACAGTTCAAACAGTGAATGCTGAACTGACCGCTGACGACAATCACAACACAGACATCCCCCTCTTCCTGGACAATGCGAAGGACCAGAACTGGGCGCTCCGCATCGAAGCCAGCAACATCACCAAACGCGACGACACTGACACCGCCTCTGTCATCTCTGCCGGTGGTTACACCTGGTCGCGCGTCGATGATGAATACTGGGAAATCACAAATATGGATGACGGCGCCTTCTCCATCTCCATCGCACCCGACGGTGACTTGGTTACCATACTTGCTGACAAGAACGGAGAAAAGTACATTGTCCGCATGGAAGACACCGAGCACTGGTCATGGAAAAAAATCCATGAAGTGGAGATCTACCTCTCATGGGATGCCAAGAAACAGCAGCTCAGCTTGCTCCCCGGTTCTATCCAGAGGTATGAAGACGGCGAAATCTGGAACTTCAAAGGCACAGGAGAAAATGGCGCCATTCTCCTTCCCTACGAAGTAGCAGAGGATTGGTTTGTCATCCCTGGCACACCGAACGCGAACAACGAAGTGTTCCACGACTACAAGCTTTTTGTCGCTGGTGACCCTGGCACAAAAACAACCACAACTCTTTTTTACAAAGGCACAGAAACCGGCTGGCTGATTTCGGGAGAAACCGACCTCGGAGACCTGATGGACGGTGTATACAAGGACGTAACCGGTGACACCAAGGAAAACCGCAAATTACTCGCCAGCGATAAAATCCAGTTCATCGGAGCTAACGGCATCATCTCCACCAGCGAAGACAGAACTATCAACAACTTCCTCTCCACGGCGGTCGACCTGAAAAATCCGGTAGGGAGTGATACAGCCAGCTTCAAGGTTACCAATGGTGCTACTCTCACGCTGAATCCGAACCCCCTGATGACGCTTAACGGCCACGAGGGTGAAGCATTCATCAAGAAACTCAACATTCTGGGTAACGGCACCGTCCTCTTCAAGTACTTCAGTGACAGCACTGGCGTGCTGGAAAATGTCGCTATCAGCGTTTATGATACAGCCACGCTCGAAATCCATGACGATGATGTTGAAAAGGCCCGCGAAACCGGAATCCCCAGCATCAACCTGGCCAGGGGTACATTCTCCAATGGGGCAAGCATCGTTAAATCCGGCGCTGCACACACAGATGGCTTCATCGTCAAGACCGATGTGAACGGCAAAGGCGCCCATACATCCCTCAAATCCATCGTCGTTCAGGCAGGTGACTTCCACATCGAAGGTGCAGGCTCCGTGACGGCAAATCACCTGGAAGCCTCGGAGGGGCACCTCACGGTCGATGCAAGCATCAACACCGGGGAACTCCGGGCTGCCAAAACCGTCTTGCTCACGGCCAACACCACGGTAAGAGACCTGCTTCACACGGGTGACGTCTTTGTCCGGACCCACCAGGCAGAGTATGATGACGAAACGGAGACCACCATTGCCGCCCCCTCTGTATCCGCCCGAATCGGCAAGGTTGATGCCTACACCGTAGATGTAACCACCGGGGCCGACATGACAGCCTCGCTGTACGCCGGCAGCATCAGCGCGGCCACCGTGACCCTGACAGAAGCCGGCTCCACAGCCGTCGGCACAGCCAAGACACGCATCTCCCTCAACCGGCCGGCCACCACCTTAGCCGCGGCTGCCACCTCGACCACGCCCAGCCCTCTGCAGATGACTGATGCCCTTATCGACAGCACCGGCATCAATGCCGCCAGCATCAGCAATGCCGCAGTGGTCATCACCGAGGGTGACAACGGCACCGTAACCGCAAGAGACTCTGTCAATGAAGTCAGTTACACCGTAGGCGCGGACCAGATAATCACCAATGCAAAAGCGACCCAGGGTCTCAGTGTCAACCGCAGCCGCATCACGGCCGGCAACCTGAGCGCCGATGATGTGACTCTGCTTTCCGGCCAGACCCTCTCTGCCTCCACCCTGAACGCCGACAAACTGACCGTCGGCGCCACCACCGCCACCAAGGCCAGCCTGAACAATGTGATTTCCTTGACCAGGAATGCCGCCATCATGCAGAACATGGCGGCAGAATCCGCCACCCTGGCCAAGGGCTTCAGCCTGACGACCAGCACCATCGAGGTGGATGAGCTCACCGTGCAGGACAACGTGACCATCAACGGTGCCACCATCCGCAACTCCGTGACCGACCTCGGTTCCAACGTAGCACTCAACAACGTGACGATCGGCGATGGTACCACCCTGAAAGCTGCCGCCCTGAACATGAAGCAACTCGCTGTGAGCACCAGCTTCGGCGGTGCAGACGGCCAGAGCTTTACCGTGGATCAGACTATCGACAAGCTGGTGCTGGACGGCTCCACCCGCGGCAACGACATCACGCTGACACACGTGACGCTGAACGGCGAAGAGCTTGACTTCTCCGGCACCAGCGCCGGTAACCAGCTTGAAATCGCGCTGCTCACCGCAGAGAAGGGTGAGGTCTACTTCGATGACCGCCCCGTCAATTACTCACTCAGCATCCAGCCCTACACCCGCGCCAAACTTACGCTGGAGCGCACCGCCACAGGCGATTCGCTGGTCATCCGCGGTTATGATGACGAGGCCGGCATCAAGAAGGAAGTTTCTGACACCGCCAACCGAGCCGCAGCCATGCAGGCTATTAGCGAAGTGGCTGAAACCGGCGGCGTAGCCCGCACCCTTTCCGACTACGTGGGCCATGTGCACCGCTACTCCCTGGCCGACCGCAAGGAGGTGCTCTCCGCCATCTCCGGTGCATCCACCGTGGCTCTGGCTGATTCACAGCGCAGCGGCCTGCGTGACCTGCAGCACAGCCTCCGCAACCGCGTCATTCAGCTCGGCGGCACTTCCCCGCAGGATTCTGAATGGGAATACAATGGTCTGCAGGCCTGGGCACAGGCCGACGGCAGCTTCTCCAGCTCCGATGCCAGCGGTGACGAAGCCGGGTACGATTTCGATACCTACGGTGCCACCGTGGGTGTGAACATCGATGTGTCGCCCAACACGGTCATCGGCGCCTCCTTCTCCGCCTCGTACGGTGAATTGGATGTAGACAGCGCTGACAAGGCCACCGGCAACAACGATGCCATGTACTACAGCTTCTTCGCCCGCCACCAGAATGAGCGCTGGGTGCAGATGTTCATCCTCACTTACGGTCAGAACGAGATGGATATGAAGCGCAGCGTGCTCGGTCGCACCACCAAGGGCGACACCTCGGGTACCACCCTTTCCGCCTACTACGAACTGGGCTACACCGTGGGCCTGAACTACGAGTTCACCCATATCCTGCAGCCCATGGTCAGCCTGAGCCTCACCTCCGCCAAGGTGGACGGCTACTCGGAATCCGGCACGCTGGGGAATGCCGCCCTCGATTACGACGGCGACAGCTACGTATACGGCACGCTGGGTATCGGCGCCCGCTACCAGGGTGTCATCTTCCAGAATGTGCATGACCGCAATGCCGTGGTGGAAGCCCGAGCCCTTATCACCAAGGACTTCGGCGACACGACCGACGAGGCCCAGGTGGCCTTTGCCGGCACCCACAAGAACTTCAAGGTGCAGGGCGCTGACACCAGCGGCATGGGCTTCGAGCTCGGTGCCGGTATCTCCCTGCCCGTGGAGCAGAACACCACCCTCTTCGCTGATGCTGATATGACCGTCCGCCCGGATTACACCGGCTTCCGTGCCAATATCGGCCTGCGTTACGATTTCTGATTTAGTTCTACCTGAATCGTCTCTCCAGAATCCCCGCCCTGCCCCGCAGCAGGACGGGGATTCGCGCATCCCCCCGCCGGAAATCAAGATAAAAATACAACTTCGCATAATATTTTTGAACACCCAGGCGAGATGAACGCATCAAAGCTGTATGATGAATAATAATCTTACTACAAAATTCGTGGAAGGCCTGCAGGCGGCGCAGAAAGCGGCGCAGTCAGCGGGGCGTGCGCAGATATACCCGGCCGAACTGCTGCTGGCGCTGATGGAACAGGAAGGAGGCGTGCTCACCTCGGTACTCACCCGCGCCGGGGTTGATGCGGCACGCCTGAAGCGCGAACTTGTTTCGCTGCTGGAGAGGCAGCCGCAGCAACGCGGGGGTGTGGTGCAGAGCCCGGGCATAGGGCCTGAGCTGGACCGCGACCTGACCGCAGCCGAGCAGCAGCGCAAGAGCATGGGAGATGATTACCTGAGTGTGGAGCACTTCGTTCTGGGTGTGTTTGAGGAAGATGCCACACTCTCCCCGATTCTGGAGAAGTGCGGGTTGAGCAAGGACAAGTACCTGGCCGCGCTCAAGGACGTGCGTGGCAACCAGCGTATCACCGACCAGGACCCGGAGCAGAAATACCAGACACTGGAAAAATACGGCACAGACCTGACCGCCCGAGCCCGCCAGGGGAAGATTGACCCGGTGATTGGCCGGGACTCGGAAATCCGCCGCGTGTTGCAGATCCTCTCGCGCCGTACCAAGAACAACCCGGTGCTCATCGGCGAGCCGGGCGTAGGCAAAACCGCCATAGCCGAGGGGCTGGCGCGCCGCATCGTGAACGGTGACGTGCCGGAAAGCATGAAAGGCAAACGACTGGTGAGCCTGAACATCGGCTCCATGCTGGCCGGTGCCAAATACCGCGGTGATTTTGAAGAGCGTCTGCAGAAAGTAATGCAGGAAATCGCCGCCAGCGGTGATGTGGTGTTGTTTATCGACGAACTGCAC
>JAFVQN010000125.1 GCA_017504805.1 Akkermansia sp.
GATATGACCGAAGTGCGCCGCCGCATGGAGCTGGGTATCTACGACAAGGCCGAATTCGACCTGGCCATGGAGTGGGCTAAGAAGTATGTGAAGATTGGTCCGGATCGCAACCGCCCCGACCTGGTGCTCTCCCCTGAGGAGAAGGAACGCACCCTGCGCGAAAGCATCCTGATGACCATCATCTTCCGCGACATGATGCACGGCAACCCCTACCTCAAGACCATCGACCGCGAGGAAGAGGGCCTGGGCTTCAACGCTATCTGCGGTGGCTTCCAGGGTCAGCGCCACTGGACGGACTTCTACCCGAACGGCGACATGGCCGAGTCCCTCCTGAACAGCACCTTCGACTGGAACGGCCCGCGCGAGGCTATTCCCTTCGCCACGGAGAACGACGCCATGAACGGCGTGTGCATGCTCCTGCTGCACCAGCTCACCGGCCGCGCCGCCTGCTTCTCTGATATCCGCACCTACTGGAGCCCCGCTGCTGTGAAGCGCGTGACCGGCTACACCATGGAAGGCCTGGCCAAGGACGGCATCATGCACCTCATCAACTCCGGTTCCACCGCTCTGGACGGCAACATGCACGCCACTGCTCCCGATGGCACTCCCATCATGAAGAAGACCGGCGAGACCACCCAGGCCGATATCGAGGCCATGATGGGTGCTTCCGAGTGGTGCCCGGCCAACCGCGAGTACTTCCGCGGCGGCGGCTACAGCCTGCACTTCGTGTCCAAGGGCGGCGTGCCCGTGACCATGATCCGCATGAACCTGGTGAAGGGCCAGGGTCCGGTGCTCACCATCGTGGAAGGCTGGACCTGCGACCTGCCCCAGGAGGTGAACGACAAGCTCGACCAGCGCACTGACCCGGGTTGGCCGACCACCTGGTTTGCCCCGCGCCTGACCGGCAAGGGCGGCTTCAAGGACGTGTACACCGTCATGGCCAACATGGGTGCCAACCACGGCGCCTGGACCTACGGCCACATCGGTGCTGACATCATCACCCTGGCCTCCATGCTCCGCATCCCGGTGTACGCCCACAACGTGCCCGAGGACCAGGTATACCGCCCGGCTGCCTGGAGCCTCTTCGGCACCGAGTGCCCCGAAAGCGCCGACTTCCGCGCTTGCGCCAACTTCGGCCCCATCTACGGTAAGTATTAATCCCTCACCCCTGGGCAAGCTGCCGGAATGCCTCCGGCAGCTTGCCTGCTTTTTCCAGATATGGCATACGTACTTTGCTTAGACTGCGGCGCGACCAATGTACGCGCCATTCTTGTTGATGACAAAGGGCAGCTGGTGGCCAAATCCAGCCAGCCCAACTCCACCGATGCGGGGAGCGAGAACCCGGATTTCCACGTGTGGAATGCCGACCGCATCCTGAACCAGCTGGCCACTTGCGCCCGCGAGATTCTGCCGCAGATTGATGCTGCCCAGGTGAAGGCCGTGACCATCACCACCTTCGGTGTGGACGGCGCCCTGGTGAACGAGGCGGGTGAGCTGCTCTACCCGGTGATTTCCTGGAAATGCCCGCGCACCGCTGAGGTGATGAAGCGCGTGGCGGAGTACATGCCGCAGGGCATGCTCAATTCCATTTCCGGTGTGGGTGAGTTCGCGTTCAATACGATTTACAAGCTCATCTGGCTCAAGGAAAATCGCCCGGAGCTTCTTGAGTCTGCCCACGCCTGGCTCTTTATCTCCAATATCCTGGCCCACCGCCTCACCGGCGTGATGGCAACGGACCGCACCATGGCCGGCACCTCCCAGATGACCGACCTCTGCACCGGCGACTGGAGCAGCGAGATTCTCTCTGCCATCGGTATCCGCAAGGAGCTCTTCCCGCCCATGGTGAATGCCGGTGATACCATCGGCACCCTCACCCCCGCCGCCTGTGAGCTGCTGGGGCTGCCGAACGCCGTGCCGGTTGTTTCCACCGGCCATGATACGCAGTTTGCCCTCTTCGGCAGCGGCGTGCAGGAGAACCAGCCCTTCCTCTCCAGCGGCACCTGGGAAATCCTGATGCTGCGCACCGCCAAGGCCAGCCTCGAGCCCGAGGACTACGCCGCCGGAGCCACCGTGGAATACGACAGCAAGACCGGCCTGCTCAACCCCGGTCTGCAGTGGATTGCCAGCGGTATCATCGAGTGGGTGAAGGCCACCTGCTACAATGGCGAAAGCTTCGATACCATGGATGCCGAGGCAGAGAAGATTGCCCCCGGCTGCGATGGCGTGAAGCTCATCCCCGATTTCCTGCCCAGCGATGTCGTGCCCGGCAGCATTCAGGGCCTGGTGCTGGGGCGTACTCGTGCGCATATCTACCGCGCCGCCATGGAGGCCCTCACCCTGCGCCTCAAGCAGCGCCTGGAGAAGCTGGAGAAGGTGGGCGGCTTCAAGTCCACCGACCTGCTGCTGGTGGGTGGTGGCGCCCGCAACAAGGTGTGGACCCAGATGCGCGCCGATATCCTCGGCCTGCCCATCCGCATTTCCAACGTATCCGAAAGCACTGTGCTGGGGGCTTCCATGTATGCCTTCGCCGGGGCAGGGGTGTTCGATTCCCCCGAATCCTGCCGCGATGCCTTCGGCATTACCTACACCGTCATCAACCCCGGCGAACAGCAGGCCGCCTACGCCGAACTCTATTCTTAATTATTCACTATTCATTATTCACTCCAAATATGGCTAATCCCGAACTCTACATCAAACCCGCTCTGCCGGACCGCATCTTCCCCTGGGAGAACTACGACCCGCAGACCCGCGAAGAAATCGATGCTTTCTTCAACAGCCCCGAAATCCGCGTTATCAAGGAGCGCATGGTCGATATGGGCCGCCGCCTCTGGCAGCGCGAATACGTGGACGGCAACGGTGGCAACCTCTCCGTGCGTGTTGCCAAGGATCTGGTGCTCTGCTCCCCCACGCTCTGCTCCAAGGGCTTCATGACCGTGGACGATATCTGCCTGGTGGATATGAACGCCGGCCAGCTCTGCGGCTACCGCCCCGCCACCAGCGAGGTGAAGACCCACATCGCCATGATGAAGGAAGTGGGCGTGAACGCCTGCATCCAC
>JAFVQN010000001.1 GCA_017504805.1 Akkermansia sp.
GAACTATGGCATCCTGTTGTTTTATTTTTAAGACCATACACACATTATAGTGTGCATTTTTGTCCGCGCTATTCTTTTCTGCCCCCAATTTTTGCATTTCGGTGTGCATATTTTTGTCCGAATGCGGATTCTATCTGACCTTCTAAATTTTCTTGTAAGGGCAGGGGGATAGGAATATAATAACCTCCACTATGAAAGGCACATTTACATATTCGAATCCGACGCGGTTGCATTTTGGTGAGGAGGCTTTGGGGAAGCTGGCCGGGGAGCTGGCGGGCTTCGGGCCGGTGGTGATGCTTTCGTATGGCAAGGCGTCTATCAAGAAGAGCGGTCTGTACGACAGGGTGATGGAGATACTGCGGGCGGCGGGTAAGACGGTGGTGGAGGACCCGGGGGTGATGCCGAACCCGACGGTGGAGAAGCTGCGCGAGGGCGCCCGGCTGGCGCGCGAGAACAAGGTGGACCTCATCCTGGCAGTGGGCGGTGGTTCGGTGTGCGACTATGCCAAGGGCGTTTCCGTGGCGGCGTATTGTGACGCGGACCCGTGGGAGAAATACTATGTGCGCATGGAGCCGGTGGATAATGCCATCATTCCGGTGGGTTGCGTGCTGACCATGGCGGGTACGGGCAGCGAGATGAACGGCGGCTCGGTCATCACGAATCACGCGGTGAAGCGCAAGATTGGCCGCGTGTTCGGGGATGCGGTGTTCCCGCGTTTCTCGATTCTGGACCCGGTGCTTACGCTCACGCTGCCGCGCTATCAGATGGTGGCGGGCTGTTTCGATGTGATGTCGCATATTCTGGAGCAGTACCTTTCCGGCACGGATGACAACACGAGCGATTATATCGCGGAGGGGCTCATGCGCTCGCTGGTGCACAGCAGCCGCATCGCCGCCGCGAATCCGCAGGATTACGAGGCGCGCAGCAATATCATGTGGACGGCGACCTGGGCGCTGAACACCCTCATTGCGAAGGGCAAGACGACCGACTGGATGGTGCACATGATGGGGCAGTCGGTGGGCGCGTTCACGGATGCGACGCATGGCATGACCCTGGCGGCGGTGACTCTGCCGTATTTCCGCCACATCCTGCCCTATGGCCTGCCGAAGTTTGTGCGCTATGCCCGCGTGGTGTGGGGCATCGATCCCGCCGGCAAGTCGGATGAGGAGGTGGCCCTGGCCGGTCTGGAGGCCATGAAGGCCTGGATGCAGGAAATCGGCCTGGTGCTCTCGCTCCGCGAGCTGGGCGCCACTCCGGATATGCTCGACGGCATCGCCGAAGGCACCTTCCTCCTCCGCGGCGGCTACAAACCCGACCTGACGACCGCCAAAATCCGCCTGATTTTAGAAGCTTGCTTCTAAAATCGACGGATTTCGGATGTTGAATGTAGGATTTTTGATTTAGGATGTAACTGCTGCGCGGGGGTATGCTGCGGGATGAATGGAATCTGAGTGAGCCGGAGGCGGCGCGGTGCTCGGCTGCGCTGCTGCCGGGGGAACGTGTGCTGCTGGTGACGCGTCCGCGGGTGCAGCTGCCGCTGGTGGAGGTGCTCTCGCGGCTGGTGCCCGGGGTGGCGCTGGTGGCGGGGCTGGGCTATATGCTGTGGCAGCTGCCGGGTTTCTGGTGGCTGGTGGCGGTGATACAGATGCCGTTCTGGCTGCTGGCTGGGTTCCTGCTGGAGTCGCCCCGCCGGCTGCGTCGTCGGCGGGAGCGGACGCTCTACCTGCTGACGGACCGCCGGGTGGTGGTGCTGGAGCCGGACCTGCTGGGCCGCGAGCGCGTGGTGGCGTATCCCCTGCGACCGGACCCGGTGCGCGAAATCCTGCGGCACGATGACGGCTATGGCGATATCGTGTTCACCTACGAGCAGCGCTGGCAGATAGGCGTGCGCATTCACCGCGGCCCCATGCCGGTGGGCTTCATCGATGTGCCGGAGGTGGACACTGTGGCCGCCCTGGTGGCCGAACAGGTAGCGGCTGCTCCCGCGGCGGCGGTGCCGCCACCCGCTGCCCAGCCGCCCACGCTGGCCGGGCTGCCCACCGAGACGGATTCCTGGGGGAATCCCCGCCCGCAGTCCATGAATCGCACGGTGATGATCGCCATGGGGGCGCTGTTCCTGGTGCCGGGGCTGGTCTTTGTCTCGCTGGGGGTGGTATTTCACCGGCAGGAGGCCCGCTTTGTGAACGAAGGGGTGCGCACCACTGCCACGGTGCAGGGGGTGCGCGCGCACTATGTGGAGCCCGCGTCATCCCAAAGTTCCCGCCATTCGCACCATTCCCGCCGCCATCACAACTCGGGGCTTCGCATCACCGTGCGAGAGCAGGAACCCACCGGCAGCTGGACGTATTTCCCCCTCCTGCGCTTCACCGACGCCGCCGGGGTGGTGCATGAGTTCGAATCCTCCACCGGCAGCCCGGATGCGCATTACCCCACCGGGCACCAGCTGGAGGTGGTCTACCTGCCCACTGATCCATCGCGGGTGCGCCTGGCCGGCGAGAGCTCGAAAGTGGGGATAGGGTTCATCATAGCCGGCTCCCTCGCCAGCATCATCGGCGCCGGCCTCCTCGCCGGCGGGGTGCAGATGAAGAAGTAATCGCTTATAAAGGACGAGGTGCGAAGTCCGAAGTGCGAGGTATAACATTTCCGCGCGGCCCCTGGCCGCGCGCTAGCTTTGCCGCCGCGACCTGTGGCCGTTCCAGCGTGGCAAGCCCGCCAGCCGACGCTTCTTCGAAGCTTTGGCTTGGCAAGCCAGCATCGATGGGGGCAAAGAGCCGAGGGGGCTTCGATGAATCTACGCCCACCCATGGCTCAGCGATGGCTACCTCCCCGCGGCGAGCCTTGCGACCGCCGCCGCCATGCTCCGGAGGGCTACTCCCGCCCCCGCTACCCGCCGCCGCGACCTTTGGTCGCTCCGGCGTGGCGAGCCCGCCAGCCCGGCCACGAGGGGCTTGCGACCGTGGCTCACGGCGAGCCCTGCGGGCCAGCCTCACTCGACAGCGCAACAGCCCCGCTACTCCCTACCTTCCACCCCGCCACCACTCTTTTTGCCTATGATTTTTCTCTCAACTATTACAAAATGGTAATAAAAAGCACTCGGGACCCATTATTTTGCATGTGGCGCCAGCAAGCCTGCCACCCCGCCAGCCGACGGGGTTCAGGTGTGTTATTTTTCGCTTTCCCAAGGCTCACGCCTAGGGCTACGGAAAGTATCGCCCCTGGCGGGGCTTGGTAAAAGTTCTCGCCGCCGCGGCGTTTAGCCGCTCTGGCGTGGCAAGCCCGTCGCCCGCCACGAGTGCAACGACCGTGGCAAAGAGCCGAGGGGGCTTCGATGAATCTACGCCCACCCAGGGCTTAGCGATGGCTCCCCCTCCAGCGGCGAGCAACGCAATCGCCGCCAACGCCGACGAGAGCACTCTCAGACGCTCTCGCAACTAAACTAACCCGCTCCTCCCCTCCTATTGCCCATCAACATTACGCCGCGCCTCTCTTTTTGCTCATGATTTTTCTCTCAACTATTACAAAATAGTAATAAAAAGCACTCGGGACCCATTATTTTGCATGTGGCGCCAGCAAGCCTGCCACCCCGCCAGCCGGCGCTTCTTCGAAGCTATGGCTTGGCAAGCCTGCTACTCCTGCCACGAGGAGGCTTCGGCTTACGCCTTCCGGCTCCGGCAAGCCGCCCGCTTTGGGTTCGCGACTGCCGTTAACGACCAGGAAGATAGCCAACTCTCCCGACAACAGCCACTAACCTAATCCCGCCACCTCTCTTCTTGCCCATCTAACAAACGCACTTTCCTTATTCTTGCTCACGAATTTTCTTTCAACTATTGCAAAACGATAACTAAAAACATGTAGCTTCAGGAAAGTGTCAAGCTGGCTCACCGACTTGCTTTGTTCCTCATGTAAAAAAATGGCAAATTCTTTACATGAGAAGGCATGGGTCGGGAGCAATGTCGGGGCGGGATGTGGTGCGGGGCTGGGGTGTTTCCCAATGGGTGACTGGGAGGTGAGGGAATGCCGGATTGGGAAACGATATCCGGACTTTGCCCGGACGATATCCTGCCTGCGGCAGGACGATATCACCGCTTTGCGGTGACGATATCCGTGAGCCGGAGCTCACGGACGTTGTGCGTTACGCTCTGGCGTAACGCAGGAGGAGGGAGCCGGAAGGATGGGGAGTGGTGCTGATGAGGCGGAATGAGCTCATGTCGCTGGTGGCGAAGAGGGGCTTGTCTTCCGGGCTGGCGGTGATGGGGGCGACGATGAGGCTGAGTTCATCGATGAGTCCGGCGCGGAGGAAGGCTCCGTTGATTTCGCTGCCGCCTTCGAGGAGCATGCGGGTGATGCCGAAGTGGTTTTGCAGTTTTTCGAGGGCCTGGGGGAGGGTGGCGGCCACGATGTAGGAGACGCCGATGCTGCGGTAGTAGGCGCGGGTGGCGGCCGGGGCTGCAGGGGAGAGGACTTCTACCACATGGGCGCCGCCGTAGCCGGGGTCGGCGTCTTGCACGGTTCCGGTCTGCCAGCCGAGGCGGCCCAGGCGGTCGAAGCAGACGGCGTAGCGCGGGGCGAGGGTGGCCACGAAGTCGCCGGCGGGGACGCTGGCGCTTTCAAAGGCCCCCCAATCGGGCTGGTGGCCGCCGGTGAAGCTGCCTTCCATGGTGGTGCGTCCGCAGGCGTAGGCCTGGGCGGGGTCGGTGCGGTTGATTTCGTAGTAGTGCTCCGCAGCGGCGAGCCCCTGGGGTGTGGTGAGGAAGTCGCCGGTGGTGCGACCATCGAGCGAGATGACCATGTGGCAGATGGTGAGCATTTTGGATTTTGAATTTTGGATTTTGAATTTTGGATGTTGAATGTAGGATGTTGGATTTGCTGGTGCTGGTTGTTTCCCAATGGGTGGCTGGGAGGTGAGGGAAAGGAATTTTAAAGTACGAGGTAATGAAAGTTCCCGCCGGAGCGACCTGTGGCCGCTCCGGCGGGGTGGGGTAAACGATATCCGTGTGCCCCGGCACCGGGGTTCCGGTTAATTTACTTATCCGCCAGGGCAGCCTGGGCAGCGGCGATGCGGGCGGTGGGCACGCGGTAGGGCGAGCAGGAGACGTAGGTGAGGCCGATCTTGTGGCAGAACTTGACGGAGGCGGGGTCGCCGCCGTGTTCGCCGCAGATGCCCATCTTCATGCCGGGGCGGGTGCCGCGGCCGAGCTTCTCGGCCATCTGCATGAGCTTGCCCACGCCGTCCTGGTCGATGCTGGCGAAGACGTTGGTCTTCACGATTTCCAGGTCGCGGTAGTGGGGCAGGAAGGAGCCGGAGTCGTCGCGGCTCATGCCCAGCCCGGTCTGGGTGAGGTCATTGGTGCCGAAGGAGAAGAACTCGGCGGTTTCGGCAATCTCATCGGCGGTGACGCAGGCGCGGGGGATTTCAATCATGGTGCCGACCTTGTAGGAGATGCTGTGCTTCTTCTCGGCGAAGACCTCGGCAGCCACGCGGTCGATGATTTCCTTCTGCAGGTCGAGCTCGCGCTTGAAGGCCACGAGGGGGACCATGATTTCGGGCTTCACCTCGATGCCCTCTTCCTCCTGCACCTCGATGGCGGCCTCGATGATGGCGCGGGTCTGCATCTCGGTGATTTCGGGGTAGTCGATGCCGAGGCGGCAGCCGCGGTGGCCGAGCATGGGGTTGAACTCATGCAGTTCCTGTACGCGGCGCATGATGACCTCCACGGGCATACCGAACTTCTGGGCCAGGGTGAGCTGCTGCTCCTTGGTGTGGGGCAGGAATTCATGCAGGGGCGGGTCGAGCAGGCGGATGGTGGCGGGCAGACCCTGCAGGGCCTTGAAGATGCCCTTGAAATCACTCTTCTGGAAGGGCAGCAGCTTATCCACGGCGCGCTTGCGGTCATCGATGCGGTCGGAGAGAATCATGCGGCGCATGAAGTCGATGCGGTTGCCGGAGAAGAACATGTGCTCGGTGCGGCAGAGGCCGATGCCCTGGGCGCCGAAGGCAAGGGCGGCGGCGGCCTGGTCGGGGGAGTCGGCGTTGGTGCGCACGCCCAGCTTTGTGGCCTTGGCGCACCAGTCCATCACGCGCTGGAAATCGCGGTAGCTCTGGCTCTGCTCGGGCTTCATGGTCTTGCGGATGAGCACCTGGATGATTTCGGAGGGGGCGGTGGGCAGCTCGCCGGCGTAGACGAGGCCGGCGGTGCCGTCCAGCGAGAGGTAGTCGCCTTCCTTGTAGACCTTGCCGGCGATGGTGATGGTGCGGTCATTGTAGTCGATTTCCATTTCGCTCACACCGCAGACGCAGACCTTGCCCATCTGGCGGGCAACGAGGGCGGCGTGGCTGGAGAGACCACCGCGGGCGGTGAGGATACCCTCGGCGGCAATCATGCCGCGCAGGTCCTCGGGGCTGGTTTCGAGACGGGCCAGCAGCACCTTTTCACCGCGCTGGGCGGCTTCCACGCAGCGGTTGGCATTCAGGTAGAAACGGCCGGAAGCCGCGCCGGGGCCGGCGTTGAGCCCCTTGGCAATGGGCTTGGCCTTGCGCACGGCGGCATCATCGAAAATGGGGGCGAGCACCTGGTCCACCTGGTCGGCGGGGATGCGGCTCACGGCGGTCTGCCAGTCGATGAGCCCTTCCTTCTCCATGTCGCAGGCGATGCGGAAGGCGGCGATGCCGGTGCGTTTGCCGTTGCGGGTCTGGAGCATGTAGACCTTGCGGTCCTGGATGGTGAACTCGAAGTCCTGCATGTCGCGGAAGTGGTTTTCGAGGGTCTTGCGGATGGCGCAGAGCTCCTGGAAGGCGCTGGGCATGACCTCGGCCAGC
>JAFVQN010000015.1 GCA_017504805.1 Akkermansia sp.
CATGGCACAAGCGAGAAGTGCCATTGCAGCCGGTGAATTCGCTGCGTTTAAGCGCAGCTTCATCTCGCGTTACCAAGCAAACGACATACAATGAACGCCCTCTACATTGCCCAAGCCGCCGCCGGTCAGCAGGGTGACCCCATGAGCATGCTCATCACCTTCGGTCTTATCGGTATCATCTTCTACTTCCTCCTCATCCGCCCGCAGCGCAAGCAGCAGAAGGAACTCAAGGAGCGCCAGGACAGCCTCAAGCCCGGCGATAAAGTGGTGAGCGCCGGGGGTATCTACGGCGTCATCACCAAGGTGGAGCAGGATGCCGTGCGCATGGAAATCGCCCCCAGCGTGACCATCAAGATTGCCAAGACCAGCATCGTGTCCAGCACCCCCAAGGAAGCCCCCGCAGAGGACAAGAAGTAAGCTTCCCCCTTTCATCACCGGTTAACGCAAAATGAGTCCTGCGCCCATTTTGCGTTAATCTTTTTTCCCCGCCATGCTCCCCTTCTACACCTCAGACCAGCTGATGCAGCTGCCCGCTGATGCCCGGCTGGGCGTCATCGGCAACCCGATTGCTCATTCCAAATCACCGCAGATGCAGCAACCCGCGCTGGATGCTGCCGGCATCCCCGCCCGCTATGTTCGCCTGCTGGCAGATACGAAGGAAGGAGCATTCGAATCCCTGCTGCAGCAGCTCGCCGCCCGCGACTTCATCGGCGTGAATGTGACGGTGCCTTTCAAGAAACGGGCTCATGATGCTGCCGTTTTCCTCGACCCGCTGGCGCAGCTGAGCGGCGCGGTGAACACCCTGGTAAGCCAGGCCGATGGCTGGCATGGCTACAACACCGACGGACCCGGCTTCTCCCGCGCCATTGAGGAATGCTTCGGACGCCCGCTGCGGGAGCTGCGCGTGCTCATCATGGGTGCCTGCGGCGGTGCGGGCTCAGCCCTGGCCTGCCAGTGCGCGCTGGAGCAGTGCCCCGCCCTCACCCTGGTGAACCGCCCTCGCCCGGAACTGGCTCTATTGGTCGCAAAACTGAAGCCCCACACCGCCGCGCTGGTAACGGCGCTGCATTTTGACTCCCCGGAGCTTCCCGCCGCCGTGGCCGCAGCTGACCTCATCGTCAACGCCACCAGCCTGGGACTGCATGAGGGTGACCCCATGCCCATCTCCCCCGACCTCCTGCTGCCCGGCCAGTGCGTGTACGATATCGTGACGCATGAAACCGCCCTGCAGCGCGCTGCCGCAGCCCGCGGTTGCCGCGCAGCCACTGGCCAGGGCATGCTCCTCTGGCAGGGCGCCATTGCCTTCGAGCACTGGTTCGGCCTCTCCCCGGACACCCCCGCCATGCGCCATGGGCTGGGTATCTGATTAACTTATAACCCGCTTGCTCTACAACAACAAGAAAAACAGATTAAAATAATTCTTCTTAATCCTATAATTTTACTTGACTTTTCAAGATATGGGAGTAAACTGCGGGAACACGTACAAGATATAGTAACGGGAAGGAGCAGACATGAAGATACGCAAAAGGAACGGGCAGACCGTGAACTACGAGCGGGAGAAAATAGAGCGAGTCATCCGGCTGGCATTCGAGAGCGTCGGGATGACTGGGAAAGGGGACGAAATCCGCCGACTGACGCTCGGCATAGAAGCCGGGCTGCAGAAGCAGGGGGAAGAGACAGTAGCCGTAGAAAGCATCCAGGACCAGGTGGAGGAAAGCCTCATGGTAGCCGGTCATTACGAAGCCGCCAGGAGCTTCATCCTCTACCGCAACGGCCGGAGCCGCGCCCGTGCCGCCCGGGAGCAGGTGCTGGAGCACTTTGCCGACCGGCAGGGTGTAGAGCAAGTGTTGAAAGAAATACAGGCGGATTTCCCCGATGAGGAATACGCCCTGCCCCAGCTCAGCGCCAAGTTCCGCAGTTTCTGCAAAAGCGGGCAGGGAGACGAAGCCGCGCTCGGCGCCCTGATAAAAGCCGCCGCCGAACTGACGACACGAGATGCCCCCTTGTGGGAAATGATTGCGGCGCGCATCTGGCTGCAGCGCTTCCGCACCCGGCTGGCACGCCACGAGGCGGAAGCCGGCATCACCAGTCTGCACGACAAGCTGCTGCACCTGACCAAGGCCGGAGTATACGGCAGTTACATACTCAGCCACTACAGCAAAGCGGAGATAGACGAATATGCGCTGCTGCTGCAGCCAGGACGCGACAAGCTGCTCAATTACTCCGGGCTGGAACTGCTCTACAGGCGCTATCTCATCCGCACCCAGGCGGGTCGCGTACTGGAAAGCCCTCAGGAAATGTTCCTGGGCATCGCGCTGCACCTGGCCATGAAGGAACAGAGCGACCGCGGTATCTGGGTAAAACGTTTCTACGATATGCTCAGCACCCTGAAAGTGACCATGGCCACCCCCACACTATCCAACGCCCGCAAGCCTTTCCACCAGCTTTCCTCCTGCTTCATCGACACTGTGCCGGATAGCCTGGACGGCATCTACCGCAGTATCGACAACTTCGCCCAGGTCAGCAAATATGGTGGCGGCATGGGACTGTACTTCGGGAAAGTGCGCGCCACCGGCAGCGCCATCCGCGGGTTCGCCGGTGCGGCGGGCGGAGTCATCCGCTGGATACGCCTGGCCAACGATACCGCCGTGGCCGTCGATCAGCTGGGAGTGCGCCAAGGCGCTGTGGCGGTATATCTGGATGCCTGGCACCGCGACCTGCCGGAGTTTCTGGCGCTACGCACCAATAACGGAGATGACCGCCTGAAAGCACACGACGTGTTCCCCGCAGTATGCTATCCGGACTATTTCTGGCAGCAGGCGCGCGATAATATCGAAGGCGACTGGTACCTGATGTGCCCGCACGAAATCCGCTGTGTGAAAGGCTACGCACTGGAAGACAGCTACGGCGATGAATGGGAAGAGCGCTACCACAGCTGCGTGGCCGATGCCCGCATCAACAAACGCGTAGTTCCCATCAAGGATCTCATCCGCCTCATCCTCAAGAGTGCGGTCGAAACCGGCACCCCCTTCGCCTTCAACCGCGACCTCGTGAACCGGGCCAACCCGAACAAACACCGCGGCATCATCTACTGCAGCAACCTCTGCACCGAAATCGCGCAGAATATGAGCGCCATCGAGTCCCTGGAGCAGCAAATCACCACCGTGGAGGGCGAAACCGTCGTGGTCACGACCACGAAACCCGGTGATTTCGTCGTCTGCAACCTTGCCAGTCTCTCCCTGGGGCGCATCGACGTGCGCAACCCGCAGGAAATCGCCGAAATCACCCGCAGCGCCGTGCGCGCGCTGGACAACGTGATAGACCTGAACTTCTACCCCCTGCCCTACGCGGAAATCACTAACCGGACCAACCGGCCCATCGGGCTGGGAGTGAGCGGCTACCACCACATGCTGGCCAGACTGGGGCTCCACTGGGAAACGCAGGAGCACCTGGACTTCGCAGACCAGCTCTTCGAGCAGATTAACCACGCCGCTATCTCGGCCAGCTGCGATACAGCCCGGGAGAAAGGGGCCTATGCCCATTTCGAAGGCAGCGAATGGCAGACCGGCGCATACTTCGACCGCCGCGGCTACACAGCCCCGCACTGGCAGGAACTGCGGCAGCGCGTGGCCTCTCACGGTCTGCGCAATGCCTGGCTGCTCGCCGTAGCCCCCACCAGCAGCACCAGCATCATCGCCGGCACCACCGCCGGTATCGACCCGGTCATGAAACTCTTTTTCCTGGAAGAGAAGAAGAACGGACTCATGCCGCGCGTGGCGCCGGAGCTCTCGCTGCAGACCCTCTGGCTCTACAAGAATGCCCACCACATTGACCAGCGCTGGTCGGTGCGTGCGGCCGGAGTGCGCCAGCGCCACATCGACCAGGCGCAGAGCATGAACCTCTACATTACCCATGAATACACCCTCCGCCAGATACTCAACCTCTATATCCTCGCCTGGGAGTGCGGGGTGAAGACCATCTATTACATCCGATCCAAAAGCTTAGAAGTAGAAGAATGTGAATTATGTGCCAGCTGAACCGCAGACCCTTGTTCAACCCGCAGGGCGATACCGAAACCACCGCCCGCCGCATCATCAACGGCAATACCACCAACCTCAACGATTTCAATAACATGAAATACGCCTGGGTGAGCCAGTGGTACCGCCAGGCCATGAATAATTTCTGGATACCCGAGGAAATCAACCTCGCGGCAGACGTGAAGGATTACCCGAAACTCAGCCATGCAGAACGCAGGGCATTTGATAAAATCCTCTCCTTCCTCGTGTTTCTGGACAGCATCCAGACCGCCAACCTCCCCTCGGTAGGTGAATACATCACCGCCAACGAGGTAAACCTCTGCCTCTGCATCCAGGCCTTCCAGGAGGCAGTACACAGCCAGAGCTACAGCTACATGCTCGATACCATCTGCGAGCCCCAGCAGCGCCAGGAAGTACTCTACCAGTGGCGCAATGATGAGCACCTGCTGCGCCGCAACACCTTCATCGGCAACCTATACAACGAATTCCAGCAGAACCGCACACCGGATAATTTTGCCCGCACCCTGGTGGCAAACTTCATTCTGGAAGGCATCTACTTCTACAGCGGCTTCATGTTCTTCTACAACCTGGGCCGCAACAACAAAATGCCCGGCAGCGCTCAGGAAATCCGATACATCAACCGCGACGAAAGCACCCACCTCTGGCTCTTCCGCAACATCATCCGCGAGCTCCAGCGCGAAGAACCTCAGCTCTTCACAGAGGAAAAAGTGAACGAATACCGCGGCATGATCCGCGAAGGCGCAGAGCAGGAAATCGCCTGGGGGGCCTACGTGATAGGTGATGACATCCCCGGACTCACCCCCGGCATGGTGCGCGACTACATCCGCTATCTGGCCAACCGCCGCTGCCAGGAGCTCGGCTTTGCACCTGTTTACGACGGCTACGAAACCGAGCCGGAATCCTGCACCTGGGTGGCGCAGTACAGCAATGCCAACCTCATCAAAACCGATTTCTTCGAGGCACGCAGCACGGCGTATGCCAAAAGCACCAGCCTCGTGGATGACTTATAACCCCCCCCTCTCACTCCGCCAGCGCCTGGCGCAACACCAGCGCCTGGCGCAGCGGGGCCACATCGTGAACGCGGTGCATATCTGCCCCCCGGTCAGCCGCCAGCAAGCTCATGACCACGGTGGGAAGAGGTGATTCACGCACCAGCTGAGTATCCCCGATCAGCTCGCTCATGAACCGCTTGCGGGAAAGTGCCATGAGAAGCGGGCGCCCTGCCACTCGAAGGGACTCCAGATGGCGGATGAGCGCCAGATTATGCTCCAGAGTCTTACCGAAACCGATTCCAGGGTCCAGGCAGATGCGTTCCGCAGCAATTCCTGCCTGCTGAGCCAGCCGCAGGCGCTCCACAAAGAACGTGCGTACCTCCGCCACCACATCCGCATACTGCGGGGCAAGCTGCATGGTTTCCGGGCTGCCCTGCATGTGCATCAGCACCACACCGCAGGGCATCTCCGCGCACAGGCGGCGCATTTCCGGCGAAGCCAGCCCCGTGATATCATTCACCACATCCGCCCCGGCCTGCAACGCCGCGCGCGCCACCTCGGCATGCCGGGTATCAATCGAAATGCGCAGCCCCGGGAACTCTGCCCGCAGCGCCTCAATGACAGGCCGGGTACGGCGCATTTCCTCCTCCGGAGCCACCTCGGCAGCACCTGGGCGGGTCGATTCTCCGCCTACATCAATCATATCCGCCCCATGACCCACCAGCAGCCGCGCATGCGCCAGGGCCGCGTCCACACCAGCATGCAGGCCGCCATCCGAAAACGAATCGGGGGTCACATTCAGAATGCCCATCACGGCGCCCCCCGCCGGCAGCACCCAGCGCTCCCGCGCCAGCTGCCAGCTCCTCCCCCCCTGATGCTGAAGCTGCATCTGCATATCTGCGGCAAATTATATCCCGCACCAGCAGCAGGGTCAAGCGGATATCCAACATCAGCCGCTCTTTTCAGCCGCATCAAACCATTTCTGAAAGAATGGAACCGAGGCGGTGTCGCAACCGCATGATGAAACGCCTTTCACTTGCGCTCCTCTTTGCCATGGCCGCTACCGGCGGCATGGCCACGGCAGACAGCTTTGATACTCTGGACAGCATCGTCAATTTTCCGCGCGAATTCCAGCGGCACAACAAAAAGAAACACGCCCGTGACAAACACTGCAACAAGCGCCATGAGCGCGCAGAAGACAGGCGCGAACGAGACCGCCGCCACCGCCGCCGGCAGGAGCATCACCGCCGGTAATCACAGAAAGGCCCATGCACCGCAGAGTGCATAGGCCCTTCGAAACGGAAACGCAGTCAGTTTATCTCCTGCGCTTGCCACGCTGAGGAGTGGCACGCTGAGGCTTCTTCTTAATCTCCTCCTTCCAGTTCAGAATCTTGTTGCCGGGGCCGGCGGAAACCAGCTCACCCCTGGCATTCAGGATGAAGTACCACGGGATTCCGGGCATCTCCGGGGCATTCTCCAGACGCACAGCCTTTTTCAGCACTCCGGGCATGTCAGTCTTATAGTGCCCGATGTACTCGCGGGCGGCCTGCTCATCGCGGTCCGCACCAAGCAGCACCATAGAAACCTTCTTGTCCTTCTTCATGTTGGTCTCATACTCCTCCACAACCTGGGGCATGAGCGCACGGCAGGGGCCACACCAGGAAGCCGAGCAGATAAAGAGATAAAACTTGGCCTTCGGGCGAGCCTCTGTCTCGGTGAAATAGCCGGCCTCAGCCAGGGCCTTGGCCACGGGGGAAAGACCTGCAGAGCTCTTCTTCCTGGTCTTTTTGGTCTTCTGTGTCGCAGGCGCGGGTGAATCCTCCTGGGCAGAAGTCTGCGGCAGGCACCACGCCACCAGACCCAGCAACATCAACATACTGATAAACAAGTTCTTCATGGCCGGGAGCTTATCACACCACCCACTCTGAGTCAATCCCTATTTCCAGTTTAATTTTCCTCCATCTGCACATAACGAACGGGCTTGAACGACATAAATGCCTAGTGTTTGGCGTCGTAAAAATTCGTAGTGGGGTATCACCTGCCTCTCCATCGGCAGTATGCCTTCATTTGTGATTCTGTCGGCGGCCTGTCCCGGCGTAGTTCCGCAGGAACGATGTGTTTTTTGCTGTTCAATCCGGGGAGAATATGTTTTAATAGGTCTGGCATGAGTGCTGGTGACGGTAGAGAGGGCAAAATCCGCGTAGCCCTGGCCAAGGGCCAGTTGGGCGGAAAGCTGGCAGGCAAGAGCCTGCCCCGGCAGATTGTGTCCATTGCGCTCTGGCCCCTGCTGGAGCAGGTCATGAGCTTCATCTGCGCATCCACGGCGCTCGTTCTGGCCACCCACATGGGCGACCACGGCGAAAAAACCGCGCAGATTGCCTCCGGCATCGGCGTAACCTCGTATGTCATGTGGCTGGGATTCGTGATGCAGGGTGCAGTCGGCATGGGCGCCACCGCCATCGTAAGCCGCATGACAGGCGCCCGCAAATTTGCCGATGCCAACTATGCCGCAAACCAGGCGGGCGTGCTCGGGTTGATCGCGGGTCTTCTTTCAGCGTTGCTGATGTACGCCACAGCTGATTTCCTGGTATCGGAGGTACTGAGTCTGAGCGATTTCGCGCGTGAGGTAGCTCTGCGCTACATGTACACCGGCTGCTGGGTGGCCATCTTCTCCGGCGTTGTCTTTGCGGTGAATGCCGCGCTGCGCGGCGCGGGCGATACGCGCACTCCCTTCATCGTCATGCTGGTGGTGGATGGGCTCAACATCGTCTTCAGCCTGTTCCTGGTGCAGGTGTGCGGCATGTTTGTGGAAGGCCTGGCGCTGGGTATGATAGGCGGCATGGCAGCGGCTGCGGCAGTGCTGCTGGGCATTCTGTTCAAACGCACCATTTCCCTGCGCCACAAAATGCAAGGCCAGAAGCTGGATGACTTCTGCACTGAGCAAGGCCCCACCTATGCCCCGCCGCTTTACCTGGAGCGCCGCTCTCTGCGGCCGGACTGGGGGATGATGTACCGCATCCTCGCCATCGGCGTACCCCAGGCCATTGAAGTAGGCGGCATCTGGCTGATTCAGATATACGTGCTGCGCATCATCTCCTCGCTGGGTGATGCCGCCGTGGGCGCCCACAACATTGCCATCCGCATCGAATCACTCAGTTTCCTGCCCGGCTTTGCCATCGGCATGGCTGGCGCCACACTGGTGGGTCAGTACCTGGGCGCCCGCAGCGTGCGCCTCGCGCTCGAAACCGCCCGCAAATGCGTGCGTTACAGCGTATTGTTCATGGGTGCCATGGGCGTGATCTTTGCCCTCTGGCCGGAGATATTTGTCGAGATTTTTGCCGCTGGCTCGCCGGAGCTCATGACCGCCACGAGACCGGTGGTGCAGGCATTCCTCATCATCGAGCCCTTCTACGCAGCCATGCTCATCTGCAAGATGTGCCTGCGCGGCGCGGGCGACACGCGGCGCGTGATGTGGGTATCCTACGGTGGCATGGGCTTCTTCCGTGTGGGCTGCCTCATGGTCTGGCACTGGCTGTGGCCGGAGACACTGAGTCTCACCGGCATCTGGATGCTCATCGCCTGCGACATGCTGGTGGAGTACCTGATTCTGCGCAAAATGCTGTTCGGGCTGCGCTGGGCCCGCAGAAAAGTGTAATACCCGTCCATGAAAGAAACCTGGCTCATCCAGACCCCCGGAAACCGCCACCTCATCCTCTTCATGCTGGGCTGGGGCGCCACGCCCAACGCCGTGCAGCATCTGCCCTTTCCTGAGGGCTGCGATGTCGTCTGCTACTACGACCACCGCCGGCTCGCCCCGCTGGCAGCTGAGGCATTTGAGCGCTATGAGCGCATCTACCTCTTTGCCTGGTCCTTCGGCGTGTGGGTGGCCGAGCAGTGCTGCCAGACCCTTCCACTGCACCGCGCCATCGCCATCAACGGCACCCCCTACCCCGCAAGCCCTCAGTACGGTCTGCGGCTCAAAGTTCTGCAGCGCACCATCAAATCCGTGGCGGCCATGGGCGGCAACCCGTTCAGGGACGATGCGCATCCTGAAAAATACGCCCCTGCCGGCGATTTCGAGGAGCCGAGCCCGCAGCAACAGGTGGCGGAACTCGATTTCCTGGCAGAAGCCTGCCAGACACTCCCTGAGCAACCCCACCTCCCCTGGAGCCGAGCCTACATCGCCACCAGGGATGAAATCTTCCCCCCGGCCCGCATGCGCGCCTACTGGGGCGAACTCGGTCGTGATTTTGAAAGCTACCACTTCCCGTTTCACCACGCCTCCATAGTGCTGGATGAACTGGACTACTGCTGAGTCTGTCTGCCTGGCATATCAATGCACCGCCTTGCTTTCCGCGATAAGTCGATATGAGCCTTATCAACCACGCATGACTCTTGAACACGAATTTTCGTAGCATCCAGCACCACTCGTTTCAGAATCATGGTATCCAGCAGATTTGTTCTTTCATAGCTGAACTGCACCTGACTGTTTTTACCATCACTGCAGATGTGGATATAGATGTAACCATCCGTCCTGCGGTACCCGGATTTCGTTCTATTCTCATTCTGAGCCCACAAAATCATACGTTTACCGGGTTTTGAAACATACCAGTACTTATCACCCTGGCGTTTGAAATCCCAATTATCATTCAACTCCATCCGTGAAGACGGTATGTTATTCAGCCCCCAGTAGAGCCAGGTCTGGTGAACGATGTAATAATGTTCATCCAGGCGGACCGCTTCCGTTCTGGCGGGTACCAACGAAAGTCGGAAGCGCACCGAATACGGTGAGGTCTTTGTATACCCGGCCTTTCTCAACTTACGCTGGAAGCGCTCATTGAATTCCTTGCCACTCTCCCTTGCCGGCTCCGTTTGTAACGCCCTGCCCCCCCTCTTTTGTCCCCCGCTCCGGGGAGCTGCACACACGCACCCGGCCCCGAACAACAACAACACGGCTACCAGACAATTCTTCATTCGTAAAAAAAACAAAAACACAGCAGCGCTCAGTATAAGAGCAGTCTCCATACTGGTCAAGTCAAATCGGCCTCACTTCAGGGCAGATAATATACTTGCATGAGCAACCCCGTTTTGATACACTTCCGGACATACAAACACCATGGTCACCACAGTATACCCCTACGGCGAAGATTTTCCGATTCTGAAGATAGAAACCTCCCTTTGCACGGCAGAGATTTCCCTCTACGGCGGGCATGTACTCAGCTGGGCACCGACGGGTCACAAGCCGGTCATCTACATGAGCCCCAAGGCAGTGTTCAAGAAAGGCAAGGCGCTGCGCGGCGGCATTCCGCTGTGCTGGCCGTGGTTCGGCAAGAACACTGAGGATGCCTCCCTGCCCTCACACGGCATTGCGCGCATCTCCACCTGGCAGGTCGGGCGCTGTGAGGAAGGCGAGGACGGGCGCGTAACCCTGCTGCTGGCGCTGCCGCCTGAAAATGACATGCTGCCCAGCGGCGCACTGGCCATGGAGATTGGCAATGAGCTGACCATGAGCCTCATCACGCTGGATGTCCCCCGCGCTATGCCTTACTCAGCCGCCATGCACACCTATTTCGCCGTGAGCGACTACGAACAGGTAGCCGTGACCGGGCTGGAGGAACTCGCCTTCACTGAATTTGCGGATAACGCCACCCCCCACCCGGAGGATCCGCTCATCCCCCTGGGCCACATCGACCGCATCTACCACCCGGTACCGGAAAACGCTGAAATCACCATCCACGACCCCGCCTGGGAGCGCAGCATCCGCATCTGCCGCGCGGGCAGCGGCTCTGCCGTGGTGTGGAATCCGGGCGCCGCACTGGCCGCCGGCATGGGCGACCTCGGCGAAGGCAATGAGCGCGGCTTCCTGGCCGTGGAGACCACGGTGGTGCCCGCAGAAAACATCATGCTGCGCTGCGGAGAAACCCACGAACTCACCACCCGCATCCAGGTTTTCGGCGTTAATTAACCACCCATGCGCAAGTTCTGGAAATTCCTGGCAGCAACCGGCAAAATGGCTGGTTTCATGCTGCTTTCGCTTCTCCTCATCATCCTGGTGGCCGAGGGTTACACCAATTACAAGGCCAACGAGCACTGCCACCACAAGACGGAGGCATGCCGCATGGGCGATGTGGGACTCGTGCTCGGCTGCAGCAAACTCTTCAGCAGCGGCCAGCCCAGCCTGTACTTCACCGGCCGCATGGAAGCCGCTGCCCGACTCTGGAAAAGCGGCCGCCTCAGCTGCATCATCGTTTCCGGGGATAACCGCGAAATATATTACAACGAACCCCGCGACATGAAAAATGCTCTCGTGAAACTCGGAGTGCCGGCCGATAAAATCGTCTGCGACTACGCCGGGCTGCGCACCTTCGATTCCGTGGTGAGGGCCAGGCACATCTTCGGGGCGGATAAAATCACCATCATCAGCCAGTCCTACCATGTGAAACGGGCCGTAACCATTGCCCGGCACCTGGGCATTGATGCCGAAGGGTTCTGCGCATCGCGCATACCCTTCAACCGCCCCACGCTGGCCAGACAATTCATACGCGAGCGGGCCGCCCGCGTTGCCATGCTGTTTGACCTGACCATCGGCCACAATCCCCGCCACATGGGCGAACGCATCCCCCTGCCGCTCTGACCCGACATCCCGCCACAGAAAACACCCCACCCTCTCTCCACCATGTTTTCCCTCATTTCCTGCTCCGCCATGGCCGGTGTTGCCGAATGGGTCTGCTGCCCCGGTGAACTGAATGCCCCCCTGTACCGAGCCCTGACCAACTGCCCGGTGGTACACCGGTGGAGCGTGGCGGATGACCGGGCTGCCGCCTTCTTCGCCCTGGGTCGCGTGCAGGCCACAGGCCACCCGGTCATCGTAGTGGCCGGCAGCGGTTCCTCTGCAGCAGCCATGACCCCGGCTGTCATCAACGCCTACTACCAGCGCCGTCCCCTGGTGGTGCTCACCATGGATACCCTGGACGGCTGCGGCGGCACCGGAGCCCCCCAGCGGGTCGAGCAGGAAGCGCTCTTCGGCATGTATGCCCCCACGGTGGAACTCAACCTTCCCTGCCCGGTCTCCGACCTCCCGAACCTGACCGAAGCCCTGAGCGAGGGTTTCCCGCTGCATCTGCACGTGCGGCTGGATGAGCAGGCTGAGCCCCCGTGCTGCGATTTCAGCAGCATCGACGTAGCCGAGCCCCCGGCTCCGCCGCGTTTCCGCGGCTCCCTGGTAGCCGTTTCCCAGATGCTGCGCTTCCACGCCATGGAGGGACTGGTGCTTATCATCGGCGCACTCAACCCGGATGAGCAGGAGCCGGTCCTCTGGCTGGCGCAGACACTCCGCGTTCCCGTCCTGGCTGAAGCCAGCAGCGGTCTGCGCGAAGAACTGGCCCCCTACCTTCTGCACGGCGGCGATGACCTGCTGCGCCAGAGCCCGCCCCGCTACGTGCTCCGCGTGGGCGATGTCCCCACCGGTGCATTCTGGAAAGCGCTCGACAACCTGCCCCAGACCGAAGTCTACTCCCTCACCCGCACCGGTTTCTCCGGCCTCAGCCGCAAGAGCTACGTGACCGAAGGCGAGCTTGAACAGATTATGAAGGCCCTGGGCGACGTCCCCCACGTGGGTGATACAGAGCGCCTGCTGCCCCGCAGCCGCCACATGGCAGCCCGGCTGGAGGAACTCCTGCTCGGCTACCCGGAATCTGCAGAGTCTCTCATCCTCGCCTTCTCCCGCTTTGCCTGTCTGGGCGATGTCATCTGCCTTGGCAGCGCCACTACCGCCCGGCTGTGGAACCGCTTTGCCCAATACCAGGTACCCACGCTCTACCTGCGAGACCTCCACACCACCGGCTCAGACGGCGCCCTGAGCACCTTCCTGGGCAATGCGGCAGATGCCGCCACCGCCTACTGTCTGCTCGGTGACCTGACCCTGCTGCGTGACATCAACGGTGCCGCCCTCCTGCCCCAGCTTCCACCGGGCAAGCGTGTTGTTGCCGTTCTGAACAACGATGGCGCCGCTGCCGCCCTTTCTGCCGCGGCCAGCGCCCCGGAAATGGAGCGTCTGCTCGTGCAGCCCCAACCCTTCCGCATGCAGGAAATTGCCCGCCTCTGGGGGGCTGAATACCACGCTGTCTACTGCGAAGCCGACCTCGAGATTCTCGACACGCTGGAGGACAACGCCTTCGTCCTCCTCGAACTCATTCCCGAAGGGCCAATGAGTTGTTAAAAAAACGGGGCAGAATTCTACCAGAACACACCCACCGGAGTCAAGCAGGAATCGCGCCTTCGCGCATTTTTTACTTGACAAATGCTTAACATATCCGTATCATGCGCCCGACATGAGAGCAACCATGACCATACTGACAGGACTGATGATGGTGCTCGCAGTGCAGGCCGAAGTGGTCACCGCGCTGCGCCCCGCTATCAGGGAAGCCGCTACCAAAAATGGTGTGGATCCCGTGCTGATGGAGGCCATCATGCGCTATGAATCAGCGAATGGCACCTCCAGCGCTGCCCGCAGGAAGAACAACCTTGCGGGTATCATGGGAAGCCGCGGACAGCGACGATATGAAACCAAAGAGGCCTGCGTACAGGACCTTGCCCGCCTGCTGGCAGAGTACCGTTCCAAAGGCCGCGTGACGCTGGTGCAGATCAGCCGCGCCTACTGCAGCAGTCACCAGAAATGGGTGAACCGCGTAACAACCTACATGGGAGCCATCCGCTCCGGCAAGTGGGGGCAGTACGAATAAATGCAGTACAGCAGGTTCGTGTGCGGCATGTGACGCACCGGATTGAAAAAAGCCTGAGCCAAGCTCAGGCTTTTTCATGTTCCGGAAGCCACTGGTTTCTAATCCCGGTGATAAGGAGAACCGGCGAGCAGCGTATGCACGCGGTAAATCTGCTCCAGCAACACCACCAGAGCCAGCTCATGCTGCATCGTGTGGCGACCGAGGCAGAGCACGTGGTCGCAGGAAGCACGAAGCGCCGGGGTGTGCCCATCCGCCGCGCCAATCAGGAAAGCCACGTGCTTGACCGCCTGCAGCTGCCAGCGGCGCACGCGGGACTCAAACTCGCGGGTTGACCAGTTTTCGCCGCGTTCATCCATAGCGATACGCAAGCACCCCTCACTAGCCTCGAGCAAGCGGGCGGAGACCGCCTCGGAATCCCCGGCTTTCACGTAGCGCAGCTCAACCCGCCCGAGCGGGCGCAGGCGCTCCTCGAAAAACCTGACACCGTCCCGCGCATAGGCAATAGAAGGTCTGGCTGCAGCAATGATACGAAAATCCATGACAGGAAACACGGTACAATAACAGCCCGCCGGCGTCAACCCTTTTACTTGACAGAAAGGGCGATTCTGCTACAATGGGGGCGCCATGTTCCTTGCCATTCCATTAGGGTATTTCGTTTCGGTTGTCCTGTTCATCAGCGGTGTGCTGACCGGCATGGAGTACCTGCAGGCTCCGCACGATGACTGCACCTGGGGCGAATTGCTGCACGGACTGGTTGTGGCCGCCTGGCCCATGGCAGCAGCCGTGGTTGTGCTTCTGCTGATTCAAATCAACAAGCAGCTGGAAAACCTGCGTCTGGTCGCCAGCTACAGCCCCGCTCCCAAAGAGAGCAAGAAGGCAGCCAGGCCCGCCCACAAAACCATCTCCCCCGCGGCTGAAACACCAATTCCCGCCACGCCGGCAGCACCAAATCTGGCAGCGCTGGCAGCAGCGGCTCCGGCCGCATCTCCTGCCCAGCCCCTGGCCGCAGCACCCAAGTCCCCCGTCTACCCGAACTCACCCATTCCGGGTGGCGGCAGGGTTCCCCAGGCTCCGGCGCAATCGCAGCCGGCGCCCGTTCCGCCCACCCGCTCCGCCAAACGAGCCCCCACCAGAAGCGAATCCGAAGGGCTGAGCTTCTTCAAAGTTGATTAATTCAAGCCAGGCCCCCATGACTTCCCCCAACCAGGCGCGCGAAGTGCTGGCCAGCATGGTCCGGCAGTACACCGGCACCCCGGTGCAGCCGGATGACCTGCAGACAGTGAGCGCAGGTGCCAGCGGCCGCAGCATCATGCGGGCAGCAGGCGTGCTCGGTATCCACTGGACCAGCCAGCGGGCAGATAACAACTCTTTCCTGCCTGCGGCACACGGACTGGCAACCGCCGGAATCCGGGTGCCGGCCATTCTGGTAGAAACACCCCTGCCCGGCAACAGCGGAGCCTGTCTGGTTCAGGACCTGGGAGCAACCGATATTCTGAGCCTGCGCCATGCGCCCTGGGCTGAGCGGCGCGCTGCCTACGAACAGGCATTCCGCACGCTGCTCCCCTTATACCAGCTGCGCCCGCAGTGGGAACTCCAGCCACCGTTCGATGCCGACCTCTACCGCTGGGAACAGGAATACTTTGCCGAGCACCTCATCGGCCGGCATCTGGGTGGTGACCCGGCAGCATTCCTTGCAGAGCCCGCGCTTCAGACCATGGCCGACTGGCTGGCCGGGCTGCCTCGCGTGCCGGTACACCGCGACTGCCAGAGCCAGAACATCATGCTGCACGCCGGCTCCGCATGGCTCATCGACTTCCAGGGCATGCGCTACGGGCGGCAGGAATACGACCTGGCCTCCCTGGTGTACGACCCGTACATGCAGCTCAATGAAAGCGAACGCCATGACCTGCTCCACCTCTGGGAGCAGATGTCAGGCGCCTCCATTACCCCGGACATTTTCTCAGCCTGTGCCATGCAGCGACTCATGCAGGCGCTGGGCGCCTTCGCCAATATCGGCTACAACCAGCAGCGGGAGTGGTACCGCAACCTCATCCCCGCCGGCATCGATGCCCTGCGCCACGCTGCCGCCCACACACCAGCCGATTCACCAGCAACCCCAGTTGCCGCATGCATCCTACAACTACTAAACACGTAAGCCTGCTGGCCGTCATCTTCTGGCTCCTGGTGCTTGCCGGCGCCTGGCAAGCCCTGCACGACCGCCTGCACCGCGCCGACCAGTTTCTCTATAACCGCCTGGGGCATGCCCTCTGCCCCTGGGCAGAGAGCGATTACCCCCAGCTGCTGGCACCGGGTGAAGCCGTGGCCATGGAACCCGTCGTCAGCCAGACCCGGCTGAGGGAATGCCCGCCCGTGGGCATGGTGGAACTCAACGAGAGCGCCTGCGCGGAAGTATTTGCCGCCCTGCCGCTGGGGCCGCAGGACACCGCCGTACTGCTCAACAAGCTCAAGCAGGGTGGCGCCACCACCGTGGGGCTTTCCTCCCCCCTCATCTGGCCGGGCGAACAGGGGGATATGGTGCGCGAAATGCTCTGCCGCGTGCTCGCCGGATTCCCTCACTCAGCGGTCGGCCTGCGAGGACGCACCGCCGCCCAGCCGGACTTCACCCCGGCCATGCTGCGCCACGCCTCCATTCCTCAGGAAAACATAGAAGGCAACCCGAGCGGACTACCCATTGCGAACCGACCGCTGCCCAACGGACTCACCGAAACGCCCGATGCCCTGGCAGTCGTCTGGGCACCGGACTGGCTGGAGGGTGAACCCCACACCCAGAATCCCTCTGCGGTAGACAGCATCTCCTTTCCCCTGCTCATGCGCTGGAACGGCGAAACCATCCCCACCCTGCCTTTCCGCCTGGCTCTGGCCCGCCTCGGGCTGGATGGCAAGGACGTCAAGGTGCGCCTGGGCAAGGATATCACCTATGGCGGCTTCACCCTGCCCATTGACGACAACTCGCGCACGCGCCTGACAGAGGCGCGCGTGGTCAGCATCCCGCTGGCCGATGTGGTAAGCGGCACCGACCTGACCCGCCAGCTGGGCAAGCGCCCCTGCGTCATGCTGGAGCAACCAGCCGACAAGCAGAACACCCCACTGCGACTGGAGCGTCTGGCACGCACCCTTTCCCAGCTGGCCGGCACAGAAAAAATCATCACGCACACCAGCCAGCGCCCCTGCGGCGGGCAGGTACTGCGGCAGATTCCGCTGCTGCCGGACTGGCAGAGCCGCACGACTGCCTGTTTCATACTGCTGGTGTTCCTGTGGGTCATGCCCTTCATCCCCGGCCTGCTGCGCTGGCTGATACTGCTGGCGCTGCCCGGCGTCATCATCTGGCAGAGCAGCGTGTACATTCAGCAGGGGCAGTGGTTCACCAGCTCCGCCCTGCTGGCCTGGTGGCTGTTGCTGGCCATTGTATTCCTGCTGCACCGCACGTACGACAAGGGACTCTTCGGCAAACGCCGCTGAGAAAATCCGCCATGTTGCAATTTGCGTTTTGCATTCTGCCCCTGCGTGTGGTATGGTCAGCCCATGCAGAGAGAACAGCTTATTGCCGCCGCTAAGGAACTGAGCCGCGAAGTGGGCCGCCTGGATTTTGCCGCCCCGGTGGCCTATACCTATAACCCGCTTGACTATGCCTGGGATGGCCACGAAGCCTATATCCGCAAATTCGGCGCGGGGCAGAAGGATGTTCTCTACCTGGGCATGAATCCGGGGCCCTTCGGCATGGCACAGACCGGCGTTCCCTTCGGTGAGATTGCCGCAGTCACGCTCTGGATGGGGATTACCGCCCCGGTGGGCAGCCCGGCAAAAACCCACCCGAAGCGCCCGGTGCAGGGATTTTCCTGTCCGCGTTCAGAGGTGAGCGGGCGCCGCCTGTGGGGGTTATTTGAAGAAATGTACGGCACGGCAGAGGCATTCTTCCAGCATGCCTACGTGGCCAACTACTGCCCGCTCATCTGGATGGGCGAATCCGGCGCCAATATCACCCCCACGCAACTTCCCAAAAACCAGGTGGAAGCCCTGGATGCCGCCTGTCAGCGCCACCTGGTGCGACTGATTGAGATTCTGCAGCCGCGTGTCCTCATCGGCGTGGGCGGCTATGCGCTCAAACAGCTGGAACTGGCAGCCGCCTCCCTGCCGGCAAAGCAGTTCATCCTGGGTACCATTCTGCATCCCAGCCCCGCCAGCCCCATCGCCAACAAACACTGGCCCGCCCGCCCGAAAGAGCAGATTCAGCAGATTCTGGCTCAGGCAGGTCTCTGAACTCTCATCAGAGAACATTCTGCATCCCAAGCCCGATAAGCAGGAGCCCCGCCAGCGTCTCCAGCCAGCGCGAAGGCAGGTGGTGCAGCAGCCGCGCACTGTGAAACGACACCAGTGCGCAGACAAAAGTGATGATGCCGATGAGACTGACCGCCAGCCCCAGCTGCAGCTGAGGACCGCCCAGATTTCCCAGCGCCATGCAGGCGCCCACCGCCAGCGCATCGATGCTCGTGGCAACACCCACTACCATCACCCCCGCGAAACCCAGGGGTGAGGTGGCGACATCCTCATCACCATCCTCCTGCCAGGCATTCCAGATAATACTCCCGCCCAGCACCCCGAAAACCAGCAGCACCAGCCATGGCGCCCAGGCACTCACCACACTGCGCAGGACCTCTCCCCCCCAGTACCCCAGCAGCGGCATACCGGCCTGAAACACACCCACCGTCAGAGCCAGCCGGAAAGACGCCCACCCGCGACCCTGGCGCAACACCAGGCCGTAGGAAAAGGCATACACGGTAGCATCCACCGCCAGCGCCAGTGCTATGAGTGTGATTTCCAGGTAATTCATGCAGCGCGGCCATCATACCAGAGCAAACTGGCAGAGTCAAGCTGCGGCAGCCCGCATCGGGGCATAAGCGGAATAACCAGAATACCCGGATAAGGCGTTCCGGCAGTCCGGTCTTTCCGTCACCGTCTGTGTCTGTTTACAAAATACAACTTGAAAATGCAGGATGAGTCCGGTAGAATGCCCCGCGTGAAAGTCATTGCCATAGCAAACCAGAAAGGCGGAGTCGGAAAAACCACCACCACGGTCAATCTCTCTGCCGCGCTGGCAGCACGAGGCAAGCGTGTGCTGCTCATTGATATGGACTCGCAGGCAAATGCCAGCGGCACCCTGGGTATAGAGGTGGAGAGTGACCAGAGTCTCTACCCGGCACTCATCGGCGAAGTACTGCTGGAGGACCTCATCCGCCCGGCCCGCCGGCGCAATCTCTCCATCATCCCGGCTCACATGGACCTTTCCGGCGTAGAAGTGGAGCTCACGCAGAGCGATTCACACCTCACCTGCATGTACGACGCCATGGCCGGGCTGCGCCGCAGCAACTACTTTGATTATGTTTTCCTGGACACCCCGCCCTCACTCGGCGTGCTCATGACTTCGGCCCTCTGCGCCTGCGACGAAGTCATCACCCCGATGCAGTGCGAATTCCTCAGTCTTGAAGGGCTTTCCAAAATCCTCTACGTGATGGACCAGATTCGTGAAAACGGCGTCAATTCCCGCCTGAAACACGAGGGCATCATCATGACCATGTACAACAACACCAAACTGGCCAACGAGGTTATCCGGCAGGTACAGACCGTCCTGCCCGACAAAATGTACAAGACCTGGATTCCCCGCTCCGTGCGTGTTGCCGAATCCCCCAGTTTCGGTCGCACCATCATGGAACACGATCCCTTCGGCACCGCCTCTCTTGCCTACCAGGCAGTCGCCAAGGAATTCATGGCCCGCCACAGGAACTGAAGCCCCAGCACTCATGCTCAGCTGGTTATTCCCCAGCACCTGTGAAATCTGCGGCCTCGGAGCTGAGCTCACCCTCTGCCCGGAATGCATGCGCAACCTGTCCCGCATCCCGGCTCCCATCTGCCTGCACTGCGGAGCCCCCACTGCCGGGCAGCAGACAGACCCCGACCGCTGCGAAAACTGCACCGGCATAGCGCGTTCCTTTTCCTTTGCCCGTCAGGCGCTGCGGCAGACAGAGGAGAACATGCGACTCATCCACCAACTCAAATACCACCGCGCTATCCATCTGGCACGCCCGCTCGCCCTCCTGCTCAACGAACTCTGGGAGCAGACTCCACGGCTCACCGCCCATAACGACTGGGTGCTGGTGCCGGTCCCCGTCACGCCTGAAAAGCTATACTCCCGCGGCTACAACCAGGCCGGGGAACTGGCGCGCCACCTGGCCCGGTTACGCAAACTGAGGATGGCTGACCTGCTCCTGCGCCGGGATACCGGTATCATCAGTCAGACCAGGCTCACCGCCCACGCCCGCCGCTTAAACGCCATGCAGGCCTACCGCACCCGCCACCCCGGATTACTCATACGGCGCCCATCATACCCACCCCGCATCGTGCTGGTGGATGATGTCTTCACCACCGGTTCCACCGCCCGCGCCTGTGCCACCCAGCTGCGCAAACTTCCCGGCGTGAAAGAAGTGGCCGCCATAGCTCTCGTCCGCATCGGATCCTGAGACCGATAATCAAAAAAAAGCCCGGGTGCTCTACCCGGGCTTTCCGAAATGTATCAGGTGAAATTCCTGCCTTATCAGTTCAGACGGAAGGTAATGCGTGCCTTCGTCATATCGTAGGGAGAAACCTCAATGCGGACGCGGTCACCCACCACCAGACGAATAAAGCGCTTGCGCATCTTGCCGGAAATATGAGCCAGGAACTCATGGCCGTTGGCCACCTTGACGCGGAACATGGTACCGGCGAGCACAGCGGAAACCACGCCTTCAAGCTCAATCTCACCCTCACCGTCATCATCTACCTTCTTGGGCTTGGGAGCGGTGTTGGCGGGACGTGCGTTATTACCGGGGCGCGGACCGTTCGGGCGCTGCTGCGGCTTGCCGCCGCGATTATTGGGGGGATTTGCCATTATGTCGTTCTTAATTGGTTACTGTGCGCACGGAGACTCACCCCCTGCGCGCGGACAGTTTAATGCTGAAAAGCCCAGATAGCAAGCACTTTTTCTCAAAATCAGAAAAAAAGTTGCCAGAAGTCACAAAATGCGGTTGACATTAAAATTGTGCTGTGCTACCCTCTGCGAGCTGACCTGTTTAGAGGTCGTGATATGGCGAAAGCCAAAACTGGAATAAGCAAACATTAGAATATGAAAACCTTCTCTGCCAAGCCTCAGGATATTGAGCGTAAGTGGTATGTGATCGATGCCGCCAACAAGGTGCTCGGTCAGGTTGCAGTTGAAGCAGCTAACCTGCTTCGCGGTAAGAATAAGACTATCTTCACCCCCCACGTTGACTGCGGTGACTACGTAATCATCGTGAATGCCGATAAGGTTGTGCTCACCGGTAACAAGGAGCGCGCCAAGATTTACACCCGTTACACCGGCTATGTGGGCAACCAGGTGGTGACCACCCCCGCCAAGCTGCGCAAGACTCACCCCGAGATGATCGTGGAGCTCGCCGTCAAGGGCATGATTCCTCACACCCGCCAGGGCCGCGCCCAGGGTGGCCGTCTCAAGGTCTATGTTGGCGCTGAGCACCCCCACACCGCTCAGACCCCGGAAGCTGTAACCATCGCCTAATTTCATTCTGACTATGTCTACTACTCCCTACAACGCCACTGG
>JAFVQN010000126.1 GCA_017504805.1 Akkermansia sp.
GTCAAAGTGGGCCCATTCCTTCGTCATGCCCTGGTTGGGGAATTCGTAGGCCTTTACGCCGTAACTCACGCCGTCCACCAGCAGCTCCACGCTGGCGCAGTTGGTGTAGCAGATCAGCGGATAAATCGTTCCTGCCGGGAGATAAAGATTCATATGGGGTACAAGGTGGAGCACTGGCTCGTCCTTCACCCACTGGGAACGGTAGAAGTGCCAGCCGTCCTTCTCAAAGCCGCAGGTGTCCAGCACACCGGCGCTGCTGCCCTTGTGAGGCCAGAAGCACTCGCCCAGATAGTCCACGCCCGTCCACATGAAGCTGCCGATCACGAAGGGCCGCGTGCGGACGTACTTCCACAGCTTTTCAGCCTTGAGCATCTTGGAGTAGTAGGATTTCGGTCCCCAGACAGTGGCTGTGTTGGCGGGTGAATAGTCACAGCGTGGGCCGTTGACGGCGATATCCTCCGTGCCCAGGAAGAGCCAGTCGGGGTGCTCGCGTTTCTCTTCGTCGAAGAAGGTTTCCGTGCGCTCGCGCCAGCGGTCAACATAGTTGACGCCCACAATGTCCAGCTCGTTTAGGAATGCCTCTGTGGCGGGAAAGGGCTCGGCCTTCATCTGGTCGCAGGCCTGGGTGATGGGGCGGGTCGGGTCAAGGCCGTGGCAGAGGCCCGCCAGCATCCGGGCGTATTTCCAGCCGTCAGGGATGCTCTGTTCCCGCACCTCGTTGCCGATGGACCACATCACCACGCTGGGGTGATTTCTGTCGCGCTCCACCATGGCGGTCATGTCCGCAGCGGCGCAGGCGTCGAACCATTCGGAATACCCCCGGCTGGCATGGGTGTTGGAGCCGAACTCCTTTCCCTTCATGTAATGCCACTCGTCGAAGGCCTCGTCCATGACCACAAAACCCATTTCGTCCGCCAAATCGAGCAGCGCGGGGTCGGGCGGATTGTGACTGCAGCGCAGGGCATTGCAGCCCATGGCTTTAATTTTGGCCAGCCGTCGCTGCCAAATGGCAGGCGGTACTGCCGCACCCACGCAGCCGCCGTCGTGGTGGAGGCACACGCCCTGCATGATCACCTTGCGACCGTTGAGCAGGAAGCCCTGCTCGGCATTGTACGCGATTTCACGGATGCCGAAACGTACCTGCATCTCATCGACAGGCTGACCGTGCTGCAGCAGCTGAACGACGGCTGTATAGAGGCAGGGTGTGTCGATATCCCAGCGTTGGGGATGCTGGAGAATCAACTCCAGCTGAGAGGTCAGCGTGGAGACACCCCGCAGGCTGCATTCCGCGTTGGCGCAAGGATTGCCCTGGGAATCCAGCAGCGCAACCGCCAGATACAGACTGGCTTGCTCATATGCACCGGACACATCCGCCTGGATGCAGACCTTTGCTGTATTGTCGGTGATCTCTGGCGTGGTGATGAAAACACTGCCCGTGCGCAGGTGTGTGCTGGCAGTGGAAATGAGCCACACATTGCGTGTGATGCCGCTGCCTGTATACCACCGGGAACCGGGTTGCTGGCTATTGTCCACACGGACAAGCAGCTCATTCTCGCCATCCGCCAGGGCGGCGGGGAGCTCCAGCTCGAAGCCTGCGTAGCCATACACATGTCCGCCGATGTGCTGCCCGTTGAGCCACACATCGCAGTTCATGTATACGCCGTCAAAACGCAGCACATAGCGGCGGCCAGTCTGCTTCACAAGGGAGAAACTGCGGCGATACCAGCCGATGCCGGTGCGGGCATATCCGCCGGAGCCGCAGGA
>JAFVQN010000127.1 GCA_017504805.1 Akkermansia sp.
ATGAGCTATTTGCGTCCATCTGTCACAATGAACACGAAGCCGTGCAGAAATTACTGGCGGAGGGAGCCGAGGTGGACGCCGTCTTTCCGAATGGGCTCAGCCCTCTCATGGTGGCGGCACGCGCCGGGGCGGACGACGTGCTGGAGGTTCTGCTGCAAGACGGAGCCGATGCGCGGGTGGTGGATTCCTGGGGGCGGGATGCGCTCAACTGGCTCTGCCGCAGCGGGCAGGGCTGCCACTCCTACCAGGAGCGCCACACCGAACCAGCCCGCAAGCTGCTGGCAGCCGGAGCCGATCCGTATTGTTGCGACACCGAGGGCGATTCCGCTTTCTGGCATGCATGCCGCTACGGGCTGAGCAATGTGCTGCGGCTGATTCATGCGCACGCTCCCCTGCCCCTGGAGGCCCGCCACCGGAGCGGCGACACGCCCCTACTCATGGCCTGCCGCCACATGTACCGCGGCAGACGCCACATGACCTCCCATGTAGTCACCCTGCTGGTAAACCTAGGCTGCGACTGCTCGGCGCGCGGGGCCGATGGCTTGACGCCGCAGGAACTCTGCTACGCGGACTGGATGGTATGGACACCGGCAGAGACACCCCACCAGCGTCAGCGCCTGCTGGAAGTCCCACCTTTCCGCACCGGGCGGAGATACCGCACCGGAGTCCGCTTCGCCCCGCTGCCCGGGGTGGATACCAGTGCACCGCTGGCCACAGATGCGCGGGGCAACACAGCACTGCACCACGCCGCCCGGCTGGGAGACACTGATGCCGCAGCATGCTTGATTGATGCCGGCGCCGTGGTGGATGCTCCCAACCGCAGTGGCGCCACACCACTCATGCTGGCCGCCCGATGTGGCCGATGGAGGGTAGGTTCCCTTCTGCTGGCTCATGGGGCAGATATGCACCGGAAGGACTGTCAGGGCCGCACGCCGCTCCAGCAAGCGGCTCTGGCAGGCAACTGGCGCCTGCTCAGTGATATGGGGAGCAATGGTATTATCGTTGACAAGCGGCTCGAAAACCGCTAAACTCCGCGCATGCTGACAGGCATACAGGAAAATCTGCTGCTGGGCGGGGTTCTTTCCCTGCTGGCGGGTCTGAGCACGGGTATCGGGGCGGCTCTGGCGCTGTTCGTAAAGCGCACCGATACACGCATGCTCACCTTTGCCCTGGGTGCCAGTGCGGGGGTCATGGTGTATATCTCCTTTATGGAGCTCATGCCCGCCGCCAGTGACATGCTGGCTGAGAACGCCAAGTGGGTGACCACCCTGGCCTTTTTCGGAGGTATGGCCCTGGCATGCATCATCGACCGCCTGATTCCTGAGGACGAGAACCCTCACGAAATCCCTGACCCATGCTGCATGGACAGTGTGCAGTCCACCGGTGAATTCGCCGGCAATGCCAAGCTGCGGCGCTCCGCCCTGCTCTTCACCCTGGCCATCGCCATCCACAACTTCCCGGAAGGCATTGCCACCGTTGCCTCCGCCTTCGATAACACCGGCATTGCCACCTCAGTGGCCCTGGCCGTGGCCATTCACAACATACCGGAAGGCATCGCCGTGGCGCTTCCCCTGCTCTACGGCACCGGCAACCGCCGCAAGGCCTTCGGCTGGGCTACCCTCTCTGGTCTGGCTGAGCCGTTGGGAGCCCTGGTCGGCATGCTGATTCTGCTGCCCTTCCTGAGTCCTACCCTGCTGGCCGTGCTCTTTGCCGTAGTGGCAGGTATCATGGTCTACATTTCCTTCGATGAGCTGCTGCCCATGGCTGAGCGCTGGGGGCACCACCACCTGAGTATCTACGGCGTAGCCACCGGCATGCTCATCATGGCGCTGGTGCTGTAAGGAAGATAATGCGTCATTCCCTGCGGGGACATCGCGAAATCGCCAGGTATATGCTTGCCAAAAGCTGCTGAAGATGCTAAAGTGCCAGTAAATCTGCGTCCACCCATGGAAAATATACTGGAGATATCAAACCTGAGCATGCACTTCCCGGTGCGGGGTGGCGTATTTGGTCGCCGGGTGGGGACACTCAAAGCGGTGGATGACGTTTCACTCAGCATTGCACCGGGTGAAACGCTGGGGCTGGTGGGCGAAAGCGGCTGCGGCAAAAGCACCATCGGGCGCTGCATCGTGCGGCTTCTGGAGCCTACAGCAGGTGTTATCCGGGTGTTGGGCAAAAACGTGACCCACCGTGCGCAGTGGCGCATGCACAGCATACGCCGCAAGGTGCAGATGGTGTTCCAGGATCCGGCGGACTCGCTCAACCCGCGCATGACTGTGCGCCATATCATTTCAGAACCTCTGCTTATCCACGGGCTCGGTACCCGTTCCAGCCGCAAGCGCCGGGTGGATGCACTGCTGGATCTGGTAGGTCTCCCCTCCACCGCAGCAGAAAAGTTTCCGCACGAATTTTCCGGTGGTCAGCGGCAACGCATCGGCATAGCCCGAGCCCTGGCGATGGGGCCGAAACTACTCGTACTGGATGAACCGGTGAGCGCGCTGGATGTCTCTGTGCAGAGTCAGGTGCTCAACCTCCTGCTCTCTCTGCAGCAGGAACTGAACCTTGCCTATCTGTTCATCTCGCATGATTTGTCAGTCGTGCGCCACATATCCGACCGCGTTGCTGTGATGTACATGGGCAAGATTGTGGAAATGGCAGATGCTGACCAGTTATACAACAGGCCGTGCCATGCCTACACCCGAGCCCTGCTTTCTGCCATTCCGGTACCCGACCCGACCCAGCGGCAGCATACCCCGATTCTGCCGGGTGATGTACCCTCGCCCATCGATCCACCGCCTGGCAGCGCTTTCGGCCGCCGCATCAACCACCCCTATCTGGATGCCACAGTGGGCATGGACCTGACCCCCCGTGAACTGGAACCCGGCCACTGGGTAGCCCCTGATCCCTGTGCGGTAACCCTCCCGGATTTGCAACGGCTCGGAGTGGATATTTACCAGTAACGGATACCGGAAAGAAGTTCCGCGCTCCGATATATTTGATTTTTTTGATGAAAAGGCAATAAACCAGCAGTGCAGAGACGTCTACATAGATAAAGCCATGAACCCCACTCGACAAACCAGCTTACCCCTCCGCATATTCCGGAGCTTCATCCTGATATCTGTTTCCCTTATCTTCTGCCTGGGCTGTCATGCGATAGGAAAATCGGAGAAAAACAAGAAACAAGGAGTAATTCCAGCGCTGATTGAAAAGAACAGACAGAAAAAGGACGTGCTGCTCAATGCACCGCAATACAATGACAAGGCAAAAGTATATTACCTGCATTATCTGAGCAACATATACTCAAACGCTGATTTCACCCGGGCAACCAGCTATCTTGCCGGCCTTCACCAGAAAATGCAGGGAAGCGGGGCAGAACTCATCCTGTACGTGAATTATACCAGGGAAGATGCGGCAAGATACCAGAAGGCCAGAAAATTCGGTTCTGCCACCAACATTCCCAGACGTTGTCGGCAACTCGACGTCAAATGCCCTATTTTCAATGCAGATAAGCAAAACGTCCGCGACGCTCTCTTCAGAAACCATAAGTCACCATACGGGGCGGCCTACACCTTTTCTTACCCGCACCTGCGCGCTATTGATGCAAACGGCAAGGTGCTGGCATACTTCATGCTGAGTGGGCGATCCGTGCGGATGATGCAGCCGCATACGCGGTTTTCACGACTGGTGGTCAGGGATGTACAGAACGAAACCGAATGGATTACGGATGCCATTCTGGCCACGCATTCCTTCCTGATTAAGGAAGCTGAGGCCGCAAGGGATGAGGACTGAACTCCGCTGATGCGCCGCCACTCAGTCTGCCGCCACTTCACCCACCCAGTTAAGGGGTATCAGGCAGTGGTTCCGCGGGCAGCACTTTGCTGGCGGGTCGACGGCGGAAGAAGCCAACAGCCTCCATTTGCAGGCTTCCTGATATGGCGCCGACTCTACAAGGTTGAAGTCCATGCGAAACAGGATTTTCATCAGCGCTGTCAGGCTTAACGGTTGCAATGGCTTGCAAACGGGGATAGAATGCGAGGCATGAGCAGCAGCATTCTCCGCATCGGGACCCGTGGTAGTGAACTGGCGCTGGCGCAGACGCACCAGGCCATCGCCGCATTGAAGGCCGCCAATCCCGGGCTGGAGTGTGAAATCAGGATTATCTCCACCGCAGGTGATCAGCGCACGGATATTCCGCTGCATCAGGTGAATGCCGCCACCAACACAGGTGACAAAGGCGTGTTCATCGCGGCAATTGAGGAAGCACTGGCAGCCGGTGAGGTTGACTGCGCCGTACATAGTCTCAAAGACATGCCCGGCGTGCTGGATCCCCGATTCGACCTGACTGCCGTACTGCCGCGGGAAGCAATCCAGGATGTGCTGGTCATGAAGACAGATGCCGATGAGAGCAGGCTGGTCATTGCCACCGGCAGTGTGCGCCGCAGCCACCTGGTACACACACACTGGAATGGCAGCGCCCGCACCGTGCCAGTGCGCGGCAATGTAGCCACACGCCTGCGCAAAATGGTGGAAAACCCGGAAGTTTCGGCCACCCTGCTGGCCCGCGCCGGATTGAACCGCCTGGGGTACCCGGGCGATGCCTTTGAGGTAAATGGCACGCCGGTGCGCGTGGTGGGACTGCCGGTGCAGGAGTTCCCGCCCGCCCTGGGTCAGGGCGCCATTGCCCTGGAGTGCCGCAGGGATGATGCCGCAGCGCAGGCAATGGTCCGCAAGGTGAACCACGAAGCGACCTTCCGCTGCATTTCCTGCGAGCGGGCATTCCTGAATCTCCTGCAGGCAGACTGCTCCGTACCCGTGGGCGGATACGCCGAGGAAAATACCGACGGCAGCCTCACCCTCCACGTAGTGCATTACTCAGGCGCCACCCACTGCACCAGACTGAGTGAAACCGGGATGATACCCGGACAGGTTGCAGCAGCTCTGCACCGCAGGCTGATTCTGCAACCATCATAGTCAGCAGCAATGCGGCAGCCGCCCCCGGTGCTGAAGTCCAGGCCGGGGGGCACCCTGTAAGCAGCTGGTAGAGATATAGATTGAGTTCGCAGGCCGCGGGGTGTATGAGTATGAAGCATGAGCAAAAAGAACCGCGACCGTGTGCATTTTGTCATCATCTTCCTGCTGGTGAGCTTTAACCTGCGGATGGCTTTTTCCGCGGCAGACCCACTGCTGGTGCAGATTATGCAGAGCCAGCACATCGGCATCGGCAGCAGCGGGCTGTTCGGCTTGCTGCCCATCATGTCGCTGGGAGTGGCAGCGCCGCTGGGTGCAAGGCTCGTCGAATGGGTAAGACCGGGCATGCTGATTATCTACGCCCTGCTCTTTGCGACTGGAGGAGTACTCTGGCGCAGCACCGGAGGCATACCGGGATTATTCGGCGGAACCATCATCATCGGTCTGGGGCTGGGCATTGCCGGGGCTGTTATCCTGGGCATAGCCCGGCAGGCAGTTCCGGAGCACCTGCCGGAACTCATGAGCGCCTACACAGCCTGCGTCAGCCTGGGCACCGCTGTGGGAGCGGGCGCAGCCAACCCGGTCTCGCTGCTGCTGGGCGGCTGGCAGCGCGGGCTGATGTTCTGGGCGCTGCCGCTGCTGCTCGCCACGGGGGCCTGGTCAGCGCTGATGCTGAAACGCCGCCGCGAACACACCCGGCAGCCAGCCATGCGGGCTCCCATGCTACCGCTGCTGAGGCAGCATCAACCGCGCATGGTCACCCTGTACTATCTCTTCCGCGTAGCCAGCTCGTGGTTGCTCATCGTGTGGCTTTCCGCCCTGCTGCGGAGACGCGGCATGCCCCCCATCGAAGCCGGACTGGTTCTTTCACTGTCCACAGCCTGTCAGATACCCAGCGCCCTGCTGGCGGGCATCACCAGCCACTGGCTGGGCGGCATGAACCGGCTCATGGTGATGGCAAGCATTCTGGCGGTCATCGCCTGCTGGGGGCTGCTGGAGCTGCCGCTGCAATGGTGGCTGGTCTTCGCCATCATGCTGGGGCTGGGACTTGGCAGCATCTTTGCCGTGGGCATGACCCTCATCGCCGCCACAGAACCGGATGAAGCAGGCACGATTGCCTTGTCGGGGCTGGCACAGGGAATCGGCTTTATCGGCGGTGGTCTGCTGGCCTGGGTCGCCGGACTGAGCCTGCAACTCCCGGAACCGGATTTGTGGGTGGCTGGTCTTTATACCCTGTTCACCCTCACCGGCTTATTCTTCGGCCTGAGCTGCGGCAACAAAACGGGTCAGCCCCCCACTGGGAACTGACCCGTAACGGAAAAACGGCCATCAGGGCCTACTCAGCCGCAGGCGCCTTGATTTCCACCGGGATTCGGATTTCAGGCAAGCCCTCGGTCTTCACGGTGACAGTTGCGGTGCCGCAGCCACCACGCAGGCCGCGCACAACAGCCAGCAGCCGACCGTTGAAGAAACGCTGGTTGTAATCCTGCATGCAGGTCCAGTCCGTGGGGTCGCCATTGCAGAAACCTGCCAGTTCCGCCGGGCCATCGATGCTGAAGCTCACTTTGCGGCTGTCGGTAGGTACCACGTTGCCGGCAGCATCGGTAAGCGCAAGCTCCACGAAGGAAAGGTCGCGAGCATCACCGGTAATAGTGGAGCGGTCTACCTTGGCGCTGACTGCTGCGGAATCACCCGTGGTGACGCGCCTGGCAGTGGCCCAGGGCTTGCCGGCCTTCTTCACCACCACCTCAACAGTGCCGGGTTCGTAGATGACATCTTCCCAGGTAAAGCGATACTGGTTCTTGCTTACAACCAGGCTCTTATCCTTCTGGGTGAAGGTGGGGCCATCGCCACGGCGGCGCACGCTCTGGCTCTTGCCGTTCACAAAAAGTTCCGCTTCATCACCGCTGGTGAACACCATTACAGGCGTCTTCTGCCCCTCGCGGCCCTTCCAGTTCCAGTGCGGCAGAATGTGGGCCTGTGCCTTCTCCGGGTTCCACTGGCTCTGGTAGAGGTAGTAGATATCCTTCGGGAAACCGGCAAGGTCGATAATGCCGAAGTATGAGCTGCGGCTCACGGCGCGGCTGCCCATGGCTTCGTACTCGCGCATGATAGCCTCGCGCTGTGCCTTGGGCAGATGCTTGATATTGTTCTCGATGGAGGCGTCCTGGTTATAGGGGGTAGGCTCGCCTATGTAGTCAAAACCGGTCCACACATATTCGCCGGCAATATCCGGAACCTTGGTGTGGGCATGCATTTCTATATCCGGGCTGCACCCCCAATGGGTGCTGGCCAGGCCATAAGCACTCACTTGGTGCGGCACGGCTCCGGGTTTGAAATAGCCGCCTCTCACGCTCCAATCCAGCGGGAAGTTGTACGTGTCGCGCGTCCCCACGCAGGAGCAGGTCTCGGAGCCGTAGAAGGGTTTTTCCGGGTGCGCGATGCGGAAGTCATCATACAAATGCGGCTTGTAGTTGAATCCGTAGATATCCATTGTATCGATAAAGCCGTTCTTCCACGCGTTCTGGTCATTGCAGCCTACGGTGTACGGACGCGACATGTCATACTTGCGGATTTCGTCGCGCAGTCCGTAACCGATGCGGAAGTTGAAATCATTCCACGCCTTGTCGTGCTTGCTCATGGACTGCTCCATGATTTCGTTGCCGCCGCTCCAGGCTATGATGGAGGGGTGGTTGCGGTCACGCAGCATAAAATTCTTCACGTCCTTCTTCCACCACTTATCCCAGTAAATGTGATAACCGTTCACCTTCTCGTACTACTGACGCTTCCAGATATCGAACAACTCATCGATGACCAGGATGCCATGCTTGTCGCAAAGGTCAAGCACCTCCGGGGCGGGCGGATTGTGAGTCATGCGGATGGAATTGCACCCCATCTCCTTGAGTTTCTCAATCTTACGCTCATAAGCCCGGGCATGGAATGCAGACCCCAGCGCGCCGAGGTCGTGGTGTTCGCACACGCCCTTGATCTGCACTCGCTTACCGTTCAGGAAGAACCCCTCCTTGCGCCACTCGGCGCTGCGCACACCAAAGGTGGTGGAGCGTGAGTCTATTTCCTTGCCATCCATAGTGACTTGAGTCTGCAGCTTGTATAGGTTGGGTGTCTCACAGCTCCAGAGGCGGGGATTGGGGATACGCAGTTCCTGCTCCACCACCCCCTCTGTACCCGGGGCGATGGTGATGGTAGCAGCTTGCGCAGTGGCGCCCTCGACAGACTGATTGACGGTGATTTCAGCCGGGGTGTTCCCGGTGTTGCTCACCGTGGTCTGCACCTTGACCAGGGCTGAATCAGCCGTGATTTCCGGGGTGGTCACGTAGGTGGGCCACTGGGTCAAATGCACCGGGCCGGTCTTTTCCAGCCACACGTGGCGGTAAATTCCAGCACCCGGGTACCAGCGGGTGGAAAGTTCCAGATTGCTGGCCATGACAGCCACCAGATTCTGCTGGCCCGGCTTCAGGAAGGGCGAGATATCCACCCGGAAAGAATTGTAGCCGTAGGCCCACTCGCCGGCTTTCTTCCCGTTCACATAAATCTGCGGCTGGGCCATCACGCCGTCGAAATCCAGGTACCAGCGGTCTTTTTCCGGATTGAAGTCAGCCGGCACGTCAAAGTTCTTGCGATACCAGCCCCAGCCCTTCCAAGGCAGCTTACCAGTTTCGTTGGGTTCGGCTTCCAGGAAGGGGCTTTCAATAGCCCAGTCGTGCGGAAGCTGCACCGGCTTGTAGCCCGTCTCGTCGGCATCCACAGCGGCGTGTACAAATGCTCCCGGCCCGCGTCGCACTTTGAGGGGTTCATCATTGGCCCCGGTGAACAGGATCTCGCGGATACTCATCCACTGCGATATGTCTGTTCCTCCCGGCACGGAAACTTCCACATAGCGAATGGCCGCGGGTTCCGGCATCATGACAAAGCTGGCAGCCTGCCCCCCCTGGTTGAATGAGAGTGTGCAATTCTTGCTCTCATCCCAGCATGTCACCTTGATGACCACCTCGAAATTATTCGGTTTCTCCCAATATATGAGAAACAGCTTCACCGGGTCTTTGAATCCGGGCGTTACGATAAAGCGATGCCCATTCTTCTGGTTAGGGGCGCACCAGCGGGTATCCAGGTTGTTATCAATGGCATATGCTTCCGGGTGGTCACCCTGGTGCCCGGTACTGGCGGTGGGAATCCCGGCATTTGACGGATCCTGGGGCCCAAAATACTTGAATTTCCAGCCAAAATCAAATGTCTCGCGTTCTCCGGCCCAGGCCGTAGCCATACTCAATGCCAGCAGTGGCAGCATGTATCTCGCTTTCATCATATACATAGATACGCTCCAGTCTACCATTTTATTTCATTGTGTAAATAAAAAACGTTCAGCACCACATTTTCCCCACACGTGTCCCAAAGTTTGAGTACGGAGCTTGATAAATGGGAATTTGGCGGGAAACTTTTCGAAGCACGGGACTTCAGTCCCGGTTATATGCACCGTGATTTCGGGACTAAAGTCCCGTGCTCCGACAACGCCAAAATACAATTTATTGAGCAGAGGGGGGGATCAGGCGCATTGCTCAACCATCGGCGCACGTGTGCGTTCAGACCCGCAACCATGCCCTGTGCCGGTACAGGAAAAGCAGCACAAGCCAGAGCATTCCATAGGACAAACAGGCATACAGCAGCGGATTTTCAGCCCAGCGCAGAAGCGGATACGCCACACTGTCCCACAAGCTGCGCCCGCCCAGTCCGGGGGTGTTGGTCAGCAGATACACCAGCAAGGCATTGCATCCCACCACCCGCAGGGGCCAGGCCAGCCAGCCGGTTCCGGGCAGCATATCAAAAAGCCAGTGAAACAGAGCCAGCAGCAGCAGGCACCACCCGCCGCTCCACAACACCATGGTCGTGGTAAACAGATGTTTGATGAGCGGCGTATCATACTCCAGCAACAAAGCAGCGCCAAGGCTGAGAACACCGCTCCCGGCCAGCAGCAGCACCGCCCTGCACCCCGGCATGCGAAACACAACGCCCCCACCCAGAACCCCCATCAGCGTGATGGCGCCGAAACTCAACGTGGTGAGAATCCACGTGTAGGGCGTACCATCCTGCCAGTGTCCCTGCAACACACAGTCAATATAATATGCCAGATTATTCCCCGGCTGGAACAAACCGCCCGGCTGCCCGTTGTACGGAACGAAACGCAGCAGAAACCAGTACACCCCCATCAGAATCAGGCAGCTGGCAAGCTGACCGCGCCACCCCCAGAACATAAGCACCACCGAGCTTACCAGATACCCGGCTGCTATGGCCTGAAGCGTATTGCAGAACAGGCTCATCTGATCCGGCTGGCCGCTGCACAAATTCCCCTGCACCACCATCCCCAGCACAAACAGCAGCGCCACCCGCCGCAGCACCCGCCAGAGGGTTCGCAGCCACCCCTGCTCCCGGTATCGGGCAAACGCAACAGGCATGGCACTCCCCGTGATAAACAGGAACAGTGGCATCACCAGATCCCAGCAGGTGAACCCGCAGCCCCACTCCGCATGCCGGAACTGCTGAGCCAGCCACCCCGGCATCTCATTTCCCAGACTCTGCCGGCAGGCATGCCACAGTATAACCGCCCCACCGGACAAAAGCACCATATCCAGCCCACGCAGCGCATCTATGCTCACCAGCCGTTTCTTTTCGTCTGCCATGCCACCCAGTCTACCCTATTTTCTGACCTGGTTGAAGAAAAAAACTCAAATACTTCTTGATTTTTGCCACCTGCGGGGTACAATAGCAACCAAACCAACCATATATATACCATGAAAGTACTCATCACCGGCGGAGCCGGCTTCATCGGGTCTCACATTGCTGAGCATTACCAGGGTATCGCAGAGGAAATCCGCGTGCTGGACAACCTGCGCACTGGCTACAAGAAAAACCTCGATGGTCTCAAGGTGACCTTCATCGAGGGTTCCATCACTGACAGAGAGCTCGTGGCCAAGGCTGTTGAAGGCGTGGATTACATCTTCCACATGGCGGCCATGGTCTCCGTGCCTGAATCCATGCAGAAACCCCGCGAAACCGTGGATCTGAACGTAAACGGCCTGCTCACCGTGCTGGAGGAAGCCTCCAAGGCCGGAGTCAAGAAGGTGGTGCTGGCCTCCTCCGCCGCCATCTATGGCGACAACCCCATCGTTCCCAAGGTGGAGACCATGTACCCGGAGCCGAAGAGCCCCTACGGCATCACCAAACTCGATGGCGAGTACTACATGGAGATGTTCCGCACCACCGGCCAGGTCAACACCGGTTGCTGCCGCTTCTTCAACGTGTTCGGTCCGCGTCAGGACCCGAAGGGTGCCTACGCCGCCGCCGTGCCGATTTTCATGGAAAAAGCCATCAAGGGCGAGGATATCACCGTATTCGGCGATGGCGAGCAGACCCGCGACTTCATCTACGTGAAGGATATCGTGGGCGGTCTCACCTACGTGGCCGAGCACCCGGAAGTAACCGGGTGTATAACGTGGGTTACGGCGGTCAGATCACCATCAACGACCTCGCCAATATCATCATCGAAGCCGCAGGCTCCACTTCCAAGGTTCTGCACCTGCCCGAGCGAGCTGGCGATGTGAAGCACTCCCGCTCCTGCGCCGACAAGCTGCGCAACGCCGGCTGGGCTCCCAAGTACACGCTCGAGGAAGGCCTCAAGACCACGCTCGAATACTTCAAGAGCGTAACCAAGTAAACACCGTTTCTTCCCCCAAGCCGGGGTTCCTGCGGGAATCCCGGCTTTTTTTATCGATATGTGTGATGATTTCCACCCCCGCCTCAAAGCCGCCGATTTGCAGAAACTGGCAGCAACGCGCCTCGCCGAGCTGCAGGCTGCGGGCGAGAAACTTCACCCCGTGTGCAACACATCGCGCAAACTGGCGCAGCATTTCTGGGGCTGCGCATGGATGAGGCACCTGGCTCACTGCGAATCCGGCGGGCTGTGCCTGGCGCCAGGCCGCACCCTGCTGCGCCACGGCTGCGTGCTCGACCTCCGCATCTCGCACTGCCGCATCTCTGCCCTGGTGAGTGCCACCGAGCTGTATACCGTAGATTTGCAACTCAACCCGCTGGATGAGGAACAAGCAGAATACCTGGCAGCCGCCTGCGGGAATCACATTGATTCCCTGCTCTCCCTGCTCGAAGGCAGGGTGGATTCCGCCGTGCTGCAGCAGCTCTGCCATCCAGACACCGGGCTCCTGCCCACCCCGCACGACTGGCGGATGCACTGCACCTGCCCCGATTGGGCAGAACCCTGCCCGCATGCCGCCGCTGCCATCTATGCCGCAGGCTGCCTCATCGACACAGACCCGCAGCTCCTCTTCACCCTGCGCGGGGTTGAAGCCGCCGCCCTGCTGCGCAACCCCGGCCCCGCCCCGGAGCTTGACACCACCCGCCTCTCCAGCCTGTTCGGTATCGATATCGACCCCGCATTGTAAGACCCGAAGTGCAGAATTCAGTACTTTCTTCACCGAATAACGCCATTTCCTGCTTGCCATGTGGCTCGCGTTGTGGTAGTACTATCGGATAGTACCAAATGGTATCGAATCAAGTTATGCGTAAGAACATATTTCTTCATTCCATCCTGGCAGCACTTACCGCAGCAAGCGTAGGCGTCACGCTGGTAAGTTGCGATAATCAATCTTCCAAACATCCGGCAGGCAAAGCCACTGCCGCCCAGAGCGAGGATTCCTTCACCCTGGGCAACAAACTGCTCTCAGCCTCCTTCCAGTGGAAGGACGGCGGCATTCAGTTCGGCGGGCTGAAAGGCCCGGACGGCACCGAACTGCTGCAGAGCGGAGGCCCTGTATTCACCCTGAAGCTGGCAAACGGGCAGGAAATGAACTCCACTGACATGAAGGTCACCAAGCCGGAGCTTATCAATCTGCAGCCGGATACCAAATCCCAGCGAGTCTCCGAACAGCTGCCCGGCCAGGCTATCTCCGCTACCTTCACCGCCCCCGACGGCTCATTCAGCATCGACTGGAAAGCCGTACTGCGTGAAAACTCGCACTACCTGCGCCAGGAATTCACCCTGAAGGCCAGTGATAAACCAGTTCCCTTCAACAGCATCACTGCCCTGCAGGTTGTCCCCACCGAGGCAGGCGGCATCCCCTCCATCTCCGGCAACACCACACACGGCACGGTCGCCATCACTGAAAAACTCTTCATGGGCCTGGAAACTCCCATGTCTGTAATGACCGTCGGCCAGCACGGCGCGACCCAGGAAGACACCTGGAGTCCCGAAAGCTGGACCCCCGGCATGTTCGGCAGCGCTTTCAATTCCCCCGAAAGTTTCACCCCCGTCTACGGCAACAAGTACGACGCCAAAATCGGCCCCACGCTGCGAGATCTCGCCGTGGCTGAGGGGCCGGTGAACTTCCAGGAACCCGGCGAACTTGTCGTTGATTTTGAGTACGAGCGCGGCAACCACCGCCTGAACATCGTCGGCGTTCAGCTGGTCACCTCTGCTGGGCAGGTTATTGCTGAGGACATCCACCCCGGCTACACCGGCCATAAATCACAGGACGCCGAGTACCGCATGGTCGTCCCTGTGGCCGGCACCTACCATCTGCGCTACTGGGTGCAGAAACAGTCCGAACCCATCACCAGCAGCGGCCGTATCTCACTTTCTCTGGCCATGGGCAACCCTGAGGAAACCTCTGCCCCCGTTCCGGAGGACATGGTGCGTGGCACCTGGGTTCGCAAAACTGACCTGACCAGGGAATTCCCCTGGAAGGTAAGCTCTGTGCTGGGACTCTTCAAGCCGGGGCAGCAGCGCCGCTCCTTCCTGCGCTACATTGAGCGGGAGAGGGCTGTCCCCTACCGTCCCTTTGTGCACTACAACGACTGGTACGAAGTTGGCATTACCCGCAACTTCAAAGCCGACCCGGCACAGCGCAGCAATGAAAAGCTTTCCCTGGACATCCTCAACACCTGGAAGAAAGAACTCTTCGAAAAGCGCAACACCAAACTGGACGCTTACATACTCGACGATGGCTGGGATGATTTCAACAGCCTGTGGAGCTTCCACGTCGGTTTCCCGAACGGCTTCTCCAAGCTCAACGAGGTAGCCACCAGCATGGACTGCGGCATGGGCACCTGGCTCGGCCCGGTAGGCGGTTACGGTGCCGCCAAGAGCATGCGCATCGGCTACTGGAACAAGACACACCCGAACAACCGCATCGCCAATTTCGAACTCTCCAATCCCGAGTACTTCAACGCCTTCGTGGAGCGCTGCTCTGACATGGTGAAAAACTATGACATGCGCTACTTCAAGTTCGACGGCATCTCCACCAAGTTCCACGCCAAGGGCCCCGGAGCACTGGAAGACAGTGAAGGCATCCTGAACGTGCTCGCAGCCCTGCGCAAAGCCCGCCCGGATATCTACCTCAACACCACGGTAGGCACCTGGGCCAGCCCGTTCTGGTTCTTGCACTCGGATTGCGTCTGGCGCCAGGAAAACGACTTCGACCAGATGGGTAACATGGGCGACGCCCGCGACCGCTGGATCACCTACCGCGACCGCCTCGTGCATGAGGTATTCGTGGAAGGCGCCCCGCTCTTCCCCATCAACTCCGTCATGATTCACGGCACCATTATCACCAAGAATGGTCCGCCCCGCGTCATGAGCCAGGCCCCCGCCAACTGCATCAAGGAAATGCGCACCGCTTTTGCCAGCGGCTCCAGCCTCCAGGAAATCTACGCCGATTCCGATATCCTGAACCAGGATGGCGGCGTGCTCTGGGACGAACTCGCCAAGTGCATTGCCTGGGTACGCCGCAATGCCGATGTGCTCGCTGATACCCACTGGGTAGGCGGCAACCCCTGGGACAAAGTCAGGAAGGATGGCGACATCTACGGCTGGGCCGCCTGGTCTCCCACCAAGTGTACCCTGTCCCTGCGCAACTCCTCTGACAAGGAGAAAACCCTCTCCACCACCCTGCGCCAGGTGCTCGATATCCCCGCTGAAGTTACCGGCTCCATCATCCTGCGCAGCTCCTTCGATGACCAGCGCGAGCTCTCCGGCATCATGGACAAAGCCGTTGACGTGGACACCCCCATCAACTTCACCCTTCAACCCATGGAGGTAATCGTGATGGAAGGCGCCCCCGCCAAATAAGTCAAGCGCCTCATTGATTCACCGCATCGCGGACCGGCAAGCCCTGCTTGCCGGTCCGTCCACTTTCTCACCTTGCCAATTTATCAGGCTCATTGCTTAAGCCTTGAAAAAATTGCGTC
>JAFVQN010000016.1 GCA_017504805.1 Akkermansia sp.
ACTAAACCTTTTTCAACTAGATCCAATACAAGGAGGTCAGCCATCTCCCGCAACACCAGCTTGGCTTTCTCCGGGGTATAGGATTCATGCAGTACCTGCCCGGAACCAAGGCTCTTCGATTCCGGATGATAGGCTTTGATTGCTTCTACAGTACATGGCTCCCAGCCCCATGCGTGGTCGATGAGCAGCTCGGCATTCCTGCCGAACATGCAGTACAGCGATTCCTCATTCTGCACCGAACGCCGGGCAATATCGCCCATGGTATAGAGACCATGTTGCTCCAGCTTCCGTACGTAGCCTTTTCCCACACGCCAGAAGTCGGTAAGCGGACGGTGATTCCACAGCATACGGCGGTAGCTCATTTCATCCAGCTCGGCGATGCGTACGCCGTCTTCACCCGCCGGGATATGCTTCGCCACGATATCCATAGCCACCTTGGCCAGATACGGGTTGGTGCCGATGCCGGCGGTAGCCGTGATGCCGGTGGTTGTCAGTACATCTCTGATAATACGGCGAGCCAGCTCATGAGCTGTACAGCGGTAGGTTGCCAGATAAGGAGTGGCGTCGATGAATACCTCATCGATGGAGTAGACGACAATATGCTCGGAGGAAACATACTTGGTATACACGTTGTAGATGCGTGTACTATACTCCATGTAATGAGCCATGCGTGGCGGAGCAATGATGAAGTCCAGAGCAAGCCGGGCGTCGCGATGAAGCTCCGCACACGAATGTGACGCGCCTTGAAGCCCACGTGCTTTGTAACGACGCTCCCGGTTGACTTCATCCACTTTCTGTCGCACTTCAAACAATCTAGGCCTGCCGGGGATGCCGTGGGATTTGAGCGCCGGCGTTACAGCCAGGCATATTGTCTTGTCGGTGCGAGATTCATCCGCCACCACCAGATTCGTATCAAGCGGATCCAGCCCTCTCTCTATGCACTCAACAGAGGCGTAGAAAGATTTGAGATCAATGGCTATGTATGATTTAGGCTGCATCCGTGGTGGAACAGTGTACACGAGATGCCACTACTATGCAAGACAGGAGAGGTGATATCCGGAGTGCTGACGCGGTTGTATAGGTACCACAGTATCCCGGGAAAACAGCAAGAGAGTACAAGAAATGTAACATTGTCAACTTTACGCTTTCTGGCTTCTGACTGCAGGGGACGGCGCCCGCGTGTGGTGGCAATGCGGGGCAAGTGTTTTTTCTTGCATTTGCGGGCGTAGTGTCGTAGAGTAAGAGGTGAGCTTATGCCTGCTGTACTGACCATTTTCGGATTCTGCATCTGCAGCTTTACTTCTGCCTGCATGGGTCGGCAGCAGCGGGCTCTGATTCTGTACGTGGTGGCAGTGCTGCTGGGTTTGCCGGTGGCGGCGGGGTGCGCCGTTGCGGGGTGGCAGGTCTATGGATGGAGCGGTGGTTTAGGCATGGGGGCTGCGGCCTTGTTCGTTGTGCTGTTTTTGCGGGGCTTCTGCGTGTTCTGGATGCGTATGTGCCGGCGTTTGCAGATATGGATGCACCGCATGCGCTGAGCAGATGATGAAAAAAAAGCCCCGGATTCGGCAGAATCCGGGGTGATGATTTGTTCTGTTGGTGAGGAACCAGCGCGTCAGCGGGTTTGTTTTGCCCTGCGTGCGCGGACGCCGGCTGCGAGGATGTCGAACATTCCCAGGGTGCCGTTCCAGTCGATACAGGCATCGGTGATGCTGACGCCGTATTTCATATCGGGGCTGCACTTCTGGTTGCCGGAGCAGAGGTTGCTCTCAATCATGACGGCGCCGATGTGGTTGCCGCCCGCGGCCAGTTGCTCAGCAACGCTGGTGGCCACGGCGGGTTGTTGTTTCCAGTCCTTGTGGCTGTTGCCGTGGGAGCAGTCAATCATGATGCGGTTGGAGATACCTGCTTTCTGCTGGGTATTCCAGGCCTGCTCCACGTGCTGGGGGCTGTAGTTCGGCCCATCTGTGGAGCCGCGGAGGATGAGGTGGCATCCTTCGTTGCCCTTGGTGGAGACGATGGCGGAGACGCCCTGCTTGGTCACGGAGAGGAAGCAGTGCGGGTGTTCTGCCGATACGATGGCATCCACCGCAATCTGCACGCAGCCGGTGGTGCCGTTCTTGAACCCGATGGGCATGGAGAGACCACTGGCCAGTTCGCGGTGAACCTGGCTTTCCGTGGTGCGGGCGCCGATAGCCCCCCAGACGATGAGGTCACTGATATACTGCGGGGTAATCACGTCGAGGAACTCTGTGGCGGCGGGGACTCCCATTTCGGAGAGCCGCACCAGGAGGCCACGAGCCATGCGCAGGCCGCTGTTGATGTTGTATGTCTCATCCATGAACGGGTCGTTGATGAGCCCCTTCCAGCCGACGGTGGTGCGGGGCTTCTCAAAGTAGACACGCATGATGAGTAACAGGTCTTTCTCATACTTCTTTGCAGCTTCAGCCAGTAGGCCGGCGTATTCGATGGCTGCTCTGGTGTCGTGAATGGAGCAGGGACCCACGATGACGGCAAGTCGGTCATCCTCACCGGTGAGGATGCGCTGGAATGCATGGCGGGTTTCAAACACCATCCGGGTTGCTTCCGGCGAGGCCGGGAAGTCTTCCATGAGAATAGCGGGAGATATCAGCGGGCGAATGCCCGTGAGACGCACGTCGTCTGTAATATACTGGTTCATTAATTACTTCTGGTTCTTCCAAGAGTACACATTGTCCTCAAGAGCTTCCTCTGCCAGTTCAGCAGCGGCGGCAGCCGCTTCGGCAGCAGCCTTGCCCTTGGGCTTCTTGCCGCTCCCGGTGGCGGCGGCAGTGGTGGCGGCGCCTTCCTGGTCAGGACCCGTGCTGTACACGAGGCAGTTCTTGCCGCGGTAGCGGCGGGTTCCGAAGGGGTCGATGCAGCCTTCGTCCTCCTCGCAGAGCACTACGTAGTAGGCAGCACCCCAGGGGTCGTAGAAGCTGACACCTCCGCTGGCGTCCACGAACAGACCGTCGCGCGGGGCATCCTGCTCATCGGAGCGCAGGTAGATGTCGCGGGTGGAGTTCAGGCGACGTTCCTCATCATCTTCGCGGTTGGTGAGAATCTTGATCATGTTGGCATCTTCTCCGTCCCTGGTGGTGAGGAACATCTGATCCTTATCATCGGGCTCGACCTGTTCTGCGTCGTAGGGCAGCATGCCGTTGTTGTCCTGCTTGAAGCTTTCCACAGCCGAGACGATATCGGTGCAGACTTTTTTTGCTGCCGTGCTGGCGGCGCCGGCCTGGATGCTCATATAGGTAGGATACGCAATGCCGGCCAGGGTGGCCAGAATAGCGATGACGATAATCAGCTCAATAAGGGTGAAACCCTTGGAGGAGCGGGGAGAAAGTGTGATTTTCATACGAGCATCATGCTACCATATACACCCGGTGGGCGCAAGCAGAAAAGGTGTACGCCCCAGCGGCCACACGTGTCCCAAAGATTTGGGATACGTGGATTTACAATTGACAATTTACGATTGACAAATTGAAAGTTAGCGGCTTACGCCGATATAGCCACAAATGCATGCTTACTGCCGATGGTGAGGCGGGAGATACCCTACTACGAATTTTCTCACAGAACACTGTGCCCTTATATCGTTCAGGGCTATTTTCCCATAATCTTTGGGACACATGTGCCCAGCGGCAGACGGTTATTTTTTTCCTCTGCGCAGGAGTCCGTAGCGCGGTGAAATGAGATAGGCGAGCAGGAAGACGAATCCGAGTACGACGATGATGGTGGCGCCCAGGTGCCAGCCCAGGGGGTAGGATAGGAAGAAAGCTGCCATGGCGCCCAGACCGCCGATGAGGCCGCCGCCCCAGAAGAGCCAGGTGGCGCGGTCGGTGAGCAGGTACATGGTGGCAGCCGGGGCTACCAGCAGACCCAGCGTCAGGAAGGCTCCTACTGCCTGGAGCGAGGAGACCAGCACCAGAATGATGAGGGAAAAGATGCCGTAGTTGAGCGCACGAGTGGGGATGCCCATGGTGGCTGCAGCCCGTGGATCGAACAGGAAGATGAGCAGGGGGCGCTGCAGCGCTGTGATGCTTAGTACGGCCACGGCACCAATGGCGTATGAAATCCACAGGTCGGCATCTCCCATGCTCATGATGTTGCCGAAGAGCCAGTCATCGACTTTCTGCTGCAGCCCCAGTCCGATGAGGATGATGTAGCCGCAGGCAAAGGCTGTGGTGTGCAGCACTGAGAGCGCCGTGTCGTGGTCCATGCGCGAGGTGCGTGAGACGAAGAGCGAGCCCAGCCCCACCAGGAGACCTGCCATGACGGCTCCCAGCAGAATGCTCAGCTGGAACAGCCCGAACAGCAGTATCGCCAGCGCTATGCCGGGCAGCAGTGCGCACGAAAGGGTGCCTATTTGCAGTGAGGAGCGCCGCAGAACAACCAGCGCACTCACGAATCCATTGGAGAAACCGATGACGCCGCAGGCCCACAGACTGCGTTGGGCCAGCGGCTCACTCAGGAATTGCAGAAATTCGTTCATGCGCGGTTGAATGCCAGGTTCAGATTATCCGGGGTGAGCACCTCGGCCACGGGACCGGCGGCTATCAGCTGGCGGCGCAGCAGAAGCGCCCGGTCAAAAATCTGCGGGGCTGTGGCCAGATCGTGGTGCGAGGCAATTACGAGTCGTCCCTCGGCTGCCAGGGAACGCAGCAGGGCCGCCAGCGCTTCTGTACCTGGTACATCAAGCCCGGTGAAGGGTTCATCCAGCAGGAGAATATGGGCTTCCTGCGCCAGAGCCCGTGCCAGGAAGCATCGCTGCTGCTGCCCGCCGCTCAGGGCGCCTATCTGCCGCTTCTGCAGGTCCTGCAGACCAAGGGTGCAGAGCGCTTTTTCTACAATTTCATGGTCGTGCGGGCGCATGGCTCGCCAGATGCCGACCGCCGGGTAGCGACCCATCTCGACCAGCTGGCGCACGGTTATGGGGAACTGCCAGTTCACCTCGCTTCGCTGCGGCAGGTAGGCAATTTCGTGCCTGTGGTCAGCAAGGGGTGCGCCGTTCCAGAGGATGTCGCCGCTCCACGGACGGAGCAACCCGGCCAGCGCGTTGAGCAGGGTGGATTTGCCTGCGCCGTTCGGGCCAATCAGGGCCAGTGTGCTGCCGCATTCGGCTTTCAGGGAAATGTTTTCCAGCGCGGGCTCCGCGCCATATCCGGCGGTTACCTCGCGGAGAACGAGGTGGTGGTGGGTGTGGTGGTGGTGACCACCGCCCCAGCAGATATGGTCCTGTTGTTTGTTTACCATTGGAATGTAAAAATGCTGTGCAGCGTGCTGCTGCCTTCTTCCTTCCATTGCGTCGCCGTGCGGGCTTCGCGGCCGGTGGGTTCCAGGGTCAGGGAGACCGCCTGCACCTCCTCCGTAGCCCAGGTGACAAGAGCCTCGATTTCCACCCTGTCAGGGGCGGGAAGATCCCATTCGTATTCGGCACCACTCTGCGCGGTCGGGATTTTCACCCATTCGCCGCCGCTGTGCCGAAGCTTGATGCTCAATGGTTTGCCGGTGAATGATATACTGGCCCACGTCGGCTCAGAGGGGGGCGCTGTTTCTGCCTCCGCGGAGACTGGCGCTTCTGCGTTTCTGGTGAGCAGGGGCAGGGGCAGGCCTACCAGCAGAACCCCCGCCAGGGTGAGCAGAAATGTGATGCGTGGAGACATGGCTAATGAGGCGGATTGTAGGGCTGGATGGCTGGTTTGTCAACGCGTTATCGAGACATGTGCCTGAGTGCCTGAAGATGCTCCGGGGTGATTTCGTCATCGCTGAAGAGACCGACACCGCTTGCGCCGGTGGCCTGCAGGTTGTTCAGGTGCTGTGGGAGGTCCTCTGCCGGGATGTCTGGCAAGTGGATTGCGGGAACCAGGGGAATGCGCCCTTGTGTCTGCCGGAGCGCCTCTTGCGTTTGTTCTACGGCCCAGCAGGCAGGTTCTCCGTAAAAGGAATGGTAGGTCATGGGCAGCACCAGGTCGGCGTGGAAGCGGCTCCAGTCCTGGTGGACCATGCGGCTGGCCTGTTGCGGGCTGGGAAACACTGCGCAGGCGGCCACCAGCCCGTGGCGGCGTATTTCCTCTGCCAGCGCATTGAACAGGTCTGCTACGCTCTGCAGGCGGAATTGTTTCCAGTCTGGAGTGTTTCCGGGAGCTTTGCCGAATTTCTTCCTGCAGGTGGCGCAGTAGCAGTAGTCGAAGTCCGGGGATGGGGTTGTCATATCCAATCCGTATTTGCTCCACAGGGCGCGGGGAAGCTCAACATCCGGCAGCCGCATGTAATCGGCCTGGATGCCGCTTAATCCCGGTATGGCTGCCAGGGTGCGTACCTGATTCAGCAGGTGCTGCTTCACCGCTTCGTGATTCGGACACAGAAACTGGTAGTAATCCACAAAGGGGCGGTCTTGCGGGGGGTGACACGATTTGCCTGCGGCATTTACGGCGTACCAGTCCGGGTGCTGCAGCGCTGCCGGGTCACCCGGGCGGTTCAGGGTCCAGAGCCAGGCAAAGACGCGCAGTCCCTCTTCGCGGGCCATGGGAGTGAGGTGTGTGAGCTGCTCCGGGCTCCCATCAATGATGACTGTGCCGATACCAGCCTGGGCATAGCTGCGGAAGTGGTTGCGCCACTCTTCGGAGCTGCGTTCTTTGTTTCCGTGTACCCAGAGGTAAAGCCCGGGGGGCTGGGGTATCGGCGTGGTGGCGTGGTAGCGGCCTTCGCTGTCGAGCCTCATCCGGATACCGCTTTGCGGGCAGGTTGCGGTGAGAATGAAAAAGTCCGGTGTGGGGAATGTCTGCTGCACGCCTGGAGGCAGCTCGATGTTGCACGAGAAGCTGCCATGCTGCCCGCGGTGTGCCAGTTGTGCGTTGAGCACCTCGTACAGGGCGAGTCTGGTGCGTTCTTCCGGTGCGGGCGGCGCGGCGACCCAGCTGCGGGCCGGGTGGGGGCTGAAGATGACGCGTCCCCAGTACTCAGGCAGGTGGATGTTCACTTTGCCGGTGGGCGCCCAGACGTGATTGCTTTCCGGGCACGGCAGCTTTTCATAGCCGCTGGGACAGCCAGGGGCGGGTTTTACCTGCCAGTTCACCCTGGAGAAATTGAACCGCATGCAACTGCCTGGTGCCGGGGCTATGCTGCGGCGCGGCTGGTGGGCGTGGGTGGTGATGCTGCTCCAGGGGATGGCGAGTTCGACGCTCCAGCCTTCATCGGTATCTGCGGGGGTGTTCAGTGTGCCACGCAGGTGTACTGCATGCTTCAGACCGGGTATTTCCCAGTCGTGCAGGATGTGCGGGTCATCGAAGCGGTAGGGGCGGGGGATGAATAAATCCCAGGTGGTGTTCAGTGCGTTGATTTCCAATTCAATGTAGTTGAGCCCGTCTCCATCCGGATCGATGAATACTTCAAAATCCGGGTCGTGGAAGATGACGGAATCGTGCTGCGTCTGCGTGGCCCACAGGTGTTTTTCGTCCATGTCGGCCAGGATGTAGAGAAAGGCGTCATCCCACAGCATCCTGATGCGGCTGTCGTGGGGAATGGCCGCACCTTCGATATCGCGCAGGGGCGAAAGTGTCCGCGCTGCCTGCCAGTCCGGCTCATCACCGCGGCCATCTATCACGATGGGCGCTTCTGCCCGCCCGCAGACGTAGGTGGGCGGCGTATCCTGCGCCATAAGGGGGCTCAGAGCCGCTAAGATGCACAGCAGAGGGCGCATGGTTCAATCAGCGTGAGAGTCCGTTCACGATGCTCCGGACGTTGAATCGGAACATGTCAGCGTAGGTCGGTGTGGCGGGGTTGATGCCGTCCAGTACCAGCGGCCGGGCGCTGGCGCCCACCTGGCTTGCGATGGTCTGGAGTACTTTCGGCGGTTCGTTCACTCCATAGAAGAGGCTGCGCACGGATTGCTGCCGGAGCCTGGCCAGGATGCGGGCCAGACTGGCGGTGTCGCCCTCGCTTTCCTGCGCAATGCCATGCACGGCCAGCGGGGTGAACCCGAATTCCTTGCAGAAATGGCACATGGCGGCATGCGAACTCACCAGAATGCGCTGCTCCTGGGGAATGGCGGCAAATGCAAGCCGGGCTTCGCGCATCAGTGTATCCATTTCGGTGGCGTAAGCACGCTGGCCGGTTGAAAACTGCTTTTTGCAGGCTGGTGCAGCCTTTTCCAAGGCTGCGCGCAGGGTGCGCGAGGCGCGTTTCATGGCGGCGGGGCTGTTCCACCAGTGCGGGTCGGCTATGCTGGTGCCAGGCAGGTTCACATCCGGCACGCTGGCTCCCAGTTCCAGCACTGCTGTGCTCCCGGGCAGGGAATCCTTCAGGTCTTCCAGGTAGGGCTCGATACCCTTGCCGCAGGCCAGTACAATGCTGGCTCCCGAGGCTGCTGCCAGGTCCGCTGCTGTGGGTTCAAAGGCATGCAATTCACCATTCGGCGGGAATAAATCCACCACCTCCACGGCATTACCGCCGATGCTGCGCGCCATGTCGCTGAGCAGCGGGTGCAGGCTTGCCACCTTCAACGCACCCTGAGCACCCAGTGCGCATATTATGGTTATGATGAGTCCACTTATTACCTTTTTCATGCCAGTTATTATAACCCCCGGCTTTTCCTTTGTCAAACGGAGTTACAGACATATTCCACGAAAACGGTATGGATAAACCAACCATCTGTTTTTTCGGGCATCGGCGAATGATGTTTCAGTTGGTGCGCGGCAGGAAACAGCGCCCGGATTCGTGGCAGAGGTAGACCTCGCGGACGTGGTGGCGCTCCGTAATGCGGCCTGCATCATCGGTGGTGCAAACGGTGTATGTGACGATGAGGTCTGGCTGTTGGTCGTGGTTGACATCCTGCACCGAAATCTGCGCCCAGAAACCATCGTAGATAGTGCCGTCATCGTGGCTATCATAGCAGCGGATGCTGGCGCCGGGCACCTCGATGAAGGCATTGCCCTTGCCGGTATGGTGGTAGGAATAGGGGATACGCCCCCCTTTATGCGCGATGATTCCGACCAAGTCAGCATCGCCGGCCTCCGGATTGGCTGCCTGCAATTTCTGCGTCAGGTTGTTTTCATCTGCCTTCAGGGAAATGGGCAATTCTGCGGCGCATAACCCTCCGTGTTCCCGCATGAGCCGGCTTGTCTCTGAGTCCGGGTCATTCACCAAATCGAGTGGCGTGTATCCTGCTGCATCAAGCGGGTTGAGCTCGGCTCCGGCTTCCAGGAGGATTTGGGCGCATTCGGTCTCTCCCGCCATGCAGGCGTGATGGAGAGCCAGCCGGTTATCGTGAAAAACGGACGCGCAGACATGCGCATCAGCTCCATTTTCCAGAAGATAGCGCAGGAATTCGGGGTTGCCTTCGTTTATCGCGATGTGTGCCGGGGGGAGCTGAAAGCGGGGCGCATAGTCCAGCCTTGCGCCATGTTGCAGCAACAGGGGTAATAAATGACGGTTGCTCTTATCCAGGCATCTTTCAACGGGCATGTCGTCGAAAACCCCGCGTTCATTTGGATTCCATCCATTCTCCAGCATGTAGGTGACCACCGCTGTCTGTTCCTCCTGGTTCCGGAACTGGGCCGGATTGTTGTTGCAGAAGATAATGAGGTCCTGGCTATCCTTAGCCCTTACAAACAGGGAGATGCAATCAGCACTGAGAAAATGACCGTTTCTCAGGCAAGCACTCAGCGCCTGCTTGCCATAGGGGTGGAAGTCAAAGAGTATCAATACAACGAGGAAGGCAGTAAAGACCCGAAAAATAGAATGATGAGTGGTCTTTGCAGGTGGAACCGGAGGTAATTCTCCCGGCAACAGATAGGTGCCCGGGCGCGATTTCCGCCAGTCACTATCCGGCTGCGGCTTGTCAAATCCCCAGAAACGGAACAGCAGAGCCGCCACATAAATGGCCGCGGCAAATACCAGGATACAGCCCAGCAGAATCACCACATTGAGCCAGAGCGGCGGGAAGGGGTAGCATGCACTGCATTTGCCCATCAGCAGCCCCGGCCATATATAGCACAGGCCGATGGCGTAGACAATGAGGAAAAGAATGCGTTTCATGAGGTGTTCTGTGAGTACGGGGAGTATGGCAAAAATGGCGTGTCAGGTGCATTGTATAGTGTTCAGGATTGGAAATCAAGGAGAATATGGCATTATTCATCCTTGGAGCTTGATTTACTTGACTCTTTCAACGTACGTATGTTGACCATCCTTATGCTATCGCTAAACCATCCCCTTCCCGTTATAAGCTCATTGATGTAGGCGTGGGGGAAATTGTGTACTATGAGATTATTTTGAATGAAGACCGACGGGTGGAGTTTCCCAGTCATGGAAACTGGCAGTCCCTGCCGATAAAGAGCTCCATGGCTCGCCCCTTGGAAACGGAGATTGGCAAGGTGCAGGATGTTGATTCGTTCTCCCGGGAACTGACCCCGCATGCTCTGTATGCCTATCCGCTGGCAGGAGCCACGCTGGTGTGTGTGGATGTTCCGCTGAATCTGGCTACCATTGCACTGGCACCGCCCATGATTGCCGGTGCGATTATTTACAGCGTCTCGAGTGACGCCGTGCGGCAGAAAGCGAATGATTGAAAGAGGGACTGAAGTCCCTCCTCGGACAGTATAGATTCATTTGTCCTGCGTCAGGGATGCGAGCATGGTGGCGAGCATGCCGTTGGGGGTGATGTAGCCTATCCAGATTTCTGATGCGTGGCGAAGGACGTATTCGTTGCACCAGGTGGCGACCTGTTTGTTCAGTCTGGAGCCGCTTGGTTGCGGGGAGAGGAACAGGATGCGATTTTCTGCAAGTGCCTGCAGCTGCTCAGGGGTGAGCTCTTGCTCAGTCGGGATTCCCTGGGGGCATACGTGGATGATGCAATGCTTTTTGGTGAGCACCCGCCGAAGCACCTCTCGTTCCTGGGAGCTTGTAAAGGTGGAAATGAGTGGCATGTCCTGGTGAGTCGGGACTGAAGTCCCGTGCCTCGAACAGAGAAAACGATGCGGTTTGAGATTCGCTGTGCTAAAGCCCTCAGATGCTACAAATGCCCGTCTGGGTAAATCAAGGAGTGCCTTGTTACCCAGCATGTATGCGGTTACGGCACCCCAGCGGTCGCGTGACCAGTTTTTCGGATTGTTGCGTATGTATCGCTCGTAATGTAGAAGCTCAGCTGCGCTGGAAATCAAATCTTCCCAGTAGTCAATTTGCCACAGATGCGCGCCTATATCATGGGCTTTTCCGGCTCGCTTGAGCTTACCGTATAGGAATGTTGAGGAGCCTTTGAACCGACCTACAAGGAAACCAAGATGGTTCTTTTTATTGGTCGTTCGCTCCCTTATGGTAAAAATGGCGTGGAGATGGTTCGGCATCACGATAAACTCCCCCAGCTCCAGCTCCGGATACTTCTGCGGTAAATTTATGAGCTCGTTTCGTACTACATGTCCAAGCTCGTTCAGGATACACTCTTCTCCCACGATTGTTCCCAGGATAGATTGATTGTGCTCAACCTGCATGGTTATGAAGAACCGGCCTCGGCTATAATCGATTCTCTTGTTCCGCAGGTGCTTGTAAATTCGCTTTCCGTTCATATCGAGGCACGGGACTTCAGTCCCGAAATGTCGGTGGTGAGCCGGGCATAGGAAAGTCGACCCTCTCCCTCCAGATTCCTCTTCATTGTCCGAATATGAAGACACTTTATGTGACAGGGGAGGAAAGTGCGAAACAGGTCAAGCTTCGC